>CAIXKV010000269.1 GCA_903920145.1 uncultured Rhodospirillales bacterium | reverse complement strand
TGGAATTTGGCGTTGACCCGTTCCATGCGGGTGAAATCGATCCCGACCGCCATGGCGTCGGGCACGAACTCGCGTATCAACCCCTCCACCATCAGCGGGTGAGAGAACAGGCGGTGATAGAGGGAGTCGGAGTCGGTCATGAGAGAGGCCGGTTACGGGATGAAGGCCGAGCTACAGGCCAAGGCTTCGACCGGGATCACCAAGCCGGAAGCTTGACCCTGATTCTGACGGATGAAGGCGGCAAGTTGCTCGGTGCCGACGCCGATCACCAGAACTTCGGATTGTTCGACATTGCCGGTCTCATTGACGATGACGGTTGTCGGGTGGTTTTGGCGTGCTGTCGTCGTGGCCGGGGAGGGCAGGCGTGGTTGGGTGCGGACGAAGTCGTACAGTTTGAGATCTTGTTGGTTCAGGGTCTCGATTTCGTCCCGCCAGGGGCTGGCATCCAAACGATAGGCCGGGCTGGTGGTGTTGATACGCTCCATCACCACATTGGGAAGCCGGTATAACGATAGGTAAAAACTGATGAGTCGGGAAATGGTATGGTGCGTCACATAAGAATGAAAATGGTGTTCCAAATGATCGATGGCGCGAAGGTAAAGGTCAGGCGGGGCAGGCTGATCGAGTCTGCTATGACCAGCCAGTTGCTTGACGGCGCGGTTGATCGTCTCTTCGGCCCGAAAACAGGTCTGGAAACCAGACGCGGTGACCGGCTGCTGCCGGCGCATGCTAGTATAGGTGTATTCCGAACGGACGCGCCCAAGAGGATCCCGGACGATGGTGGTGAGTCGGAAGGATTGGCGAAATTTCCGGTGGAAACCAAAAGCGTGATGAGAGGCGATCAAGGCATAAGAAGCCTGGAACAGCCGGCGATGGGGAACCGCTTCATCGATTCGATGAATGGTGGCGTCGGTGACCAGGGCCCCTAATCGGTCTTCATATTTGCCGGCAAAGCTGATCGCGCTGCGAAGCGCGACGTAAAAGCTCAAGCCGCCGGTTTTGGGCACATGGTAGAAAAACAAAGGTGCGTAGGGCTCGGTTGGCCCGTTGATCCGGCTATCTACGCATAGGGTTCGTTCGGTATCGGTGAATAGGTCTTCCAGCATCGTCGGCCCCCTTCAGGATACCGCTGTTGCTTCCGTCCTTGGTGATTGTGTGGGCCGATTCTCCGGGGTAGGACGCTATCCGTTTCGTCCCCTTCCGTGGGCAAAGCGAACCGTGTCTTCTGCGGCGCGGAACAGGGCTTTGGCTTTGTTGAGGCTCTCCTGATACTCGGCCTCCGGGTCGCTGTCGGCCACCACACCGCCGCCGGTCTGGACGTAGAGCGTTCCATCCTTGACTAAGCCGGTGCGTAAGGCGATGCAGGTGTCCATATCGCCGTTGGCCGAGAAATAGCCGACGCATCCCCCGTAAAACCCTCGCCGGGCCTTTTCCAATTCGTCGATGATCTCCATGGCCCGAACCTTGGGCGCGCCGGAAACCGTACCGGCGGGGAAGCCAGCGGCGAGGGCGTCCAGAGCGGTGAAACGCTCGGCATCCAGATCACCTTCGACATTGGAGACGATGTGCATGACGTGGGAGTAGCGTTCGATCACCATTCGCTCGGTGACGCGCACGGTTCCAACTTTGGTCACCCGACCGACGTCGTTGCGGCCAAGGTCCAGGAGCATCAGATGTTCGGCCAGTTCCTTGGGGTCGGCGAGGAGTTCCTGTTCTAAGGCCAAGTCTTCGGCTGGGGTCGCGCCGCGCGGACGGGTGCCAGCAATCGGGCGAATCGTGACCTTGCCCTGACGAGAGCGAACCAGGATTTCAGGGCTGGAGCCGATTAGGTGGAAGTCATCAACCGCTAAATAAAAGAGGAACGGTGACGGATTCAGACGTCGCAGTGATCGGTACAGGGCAAAGGGCGCCAGAGTAAAGGGGATGGTGAATCGCTGGGAGGGAACGATCTGAAAGATGTCACCAGCGCGAATATACTCCTTGGCGCGATCAACCATGGCGTGATATTCGGCGGCAGTGGTATTTGAGACGGGCTCTGGGGTCGCGATCGCCGCCGCTTCGTTTCCGATATCGCCGCGTCGATAGGGAACGCTGCGCTCCAGATCGGCCAACACCTCGTTGAGGCGGGCTCGGGCAAGATCAAAGGCAGCGTCCGCCGAAATCCCCGGCGTTGGCCAAATCGGCGTCACCACCGTGACCGTGCTTTTGATGTTGTCGAAGATCACCATCACTGTTGGCCGCATCAGCACCGCATCGGGGATACCCAGCGAGTCGGGGTTGGTGTCGGGCAGCCGTTCCATTAGCCGCACCATGTCGTATCCCAGATAGCCGTAAAGGCCGGCGGCCATGGGCGGCAGGGTTTCGGGCAGGGTGATCCGGCATTCGTCGAGAAGGGCCCGCACGGCGGCCAAAGGCTCATCCGTTTGGGCCTCGAAGCGTTGAGGATCGGCCAGGGCACTCCGATTGATCTCGGATCGCCCTTCCCGGCAGCGCCAGATCAGATCGGGTTTGAGTCCGATCAGGGAGTAACGGCCAAGCTTCTCGCCGCCCTCCACCGACTCCAGAAGGAAGGCGTGCCGCCGGCCATCGGCGAGCTTGAGCATCGCCGAAACCGGCGTTTCCAAGTCGTTGACCAGGCTGGTCCAGATCACCGACGGCTGACGGGCGGCGTAACGGGCCGTGAAAGTGGCAAAATCAGGCTGAACGTTCACGCGGAGTCTCCGAATGCCGGCGGCTCAGTTGCTGGAGAACATGGATTGGATGCGCTCGCGGTTGACCCGAACCGGATATTGAAGGCGCAAAGCGTCTCCAAACTCATCCATCAGATCACCCGAGATGCCTTTCAGCGCGGTATCGCGGACGGTGTTAAGGGGGGCGTCCGCCGCCTTGGGATCGGCGGGGAGAATGTCCTTCAACTTGACGACGACTTGGCCATCCGGGGTGGCGCCTTTGGTCTCGCCGCCGGGCGTTAGGGCGAACAGGGCCTTAACGATATCCGCCGGAAGCTTGGCGTCTTGGCCGGAGTCTCGCGTGATGGGCGGCGTGGTGGCGAGAACGGCCCCAGTGGCTTTGGCTACAGTGTCAATGGCCTCGCCGGCCTTCAAGCGGTTTTCGATGTCCTCGGCCTTGGCAACGGCGGCTTTAGCCTGTTGCTCGGCCTTCCAGACGTCCGTGACCTGATCCCGGACTTCGGCCAGAGGGCGGGGGTGGGAAGGGGTGATCCCGTCCACGCGCACCACAAACGCCCCGTTGTCAGCTCCCTCGGTGACCGGGCTGTGGGCGCCCTGGGCCAGTTCAAAAGCCGTTTGGAGGGTATGGACAAGATCAGGCGACTCGGCGACCCGGCTGCCATCGGGTTTAGCGCCCGTGGCGTCCACCATGTCCAGTTTGGTGAGGGTGAATTTGAATTTAGCGGCGGCTTCTTCCAGTGTGGCGCCCCCGGCCAAGGCGTCCTCAATGCTGTTGATCAAGGTCGGCATGGCATCGGCGGCGCGGTCCTTACGCACCTGCGACTCCACGTCGGCGTGGACCTCGTCCAGCTTGCGGACTCGGGCAGGCTCAATCTTGGTGACTTTGACCACATGCCATCCCAGGTCGGACTTGAATGGATCGGGAATGATGTTGGGCTCAAGGGCAAAGATCGAAACACCGATTTCGGGTACTTCGGTCTCAGAGGCCGGCCCCAACTCGCCGACACTCGCGCCTTCGGTTTTGGCGGCGGCGGTCAGATCATTGTGAGCGGCTCGGGCGGCTTCGGCGATCTTGCGGGCTTTCTCTTCGCTGTCCACTAAAACCTGCTGGAAGCTCCGGCGTTCGGGCAACTGGAACTCGTCGGCGCGGGCATCATAAGCGGTTTTGAGTTCATCCTCGCTGACATCGACGGTCTTAGCGAGGGCATCCAGTGTGACAGTTCCCACGGTCAGCGCGCGGTACTCGGGAGCGGTGAAGCGGGTTATCTTGTCTTCATAAATGCGGGTCAGAGCCGCATCGTCGGCGGCGCCCGGATCGGGCATGGCGGCGTTGGCGAGCGTCAGGGTTTCGGCCACCCGCCGTTCCTGGTGGTAGCGGTACAGAATCTCCACCAGCGGCCCAGGCGCGAAAGCTCCCGCCGTAACGGCATTAGAGACCAACTGGCGGCCGGTTTCCTCCCGGATCATCTCGCCGAACGTGCCTTCACTCAGGCCATTGGCGCTCAGGGCTCGCAGTAGCCGTTCCGAGTCGAACTGGCCTTGCTCGTTACGGAAGCCGGGGAGCTGGTGAATCCGTTGGCGCACCAAGTCGTCGCCGACCATCAGTCCGGCATCCTTGGCCGCTAGGTCAAGGAGCGACCGCTGCACAATTTCGCCAACTGTTTGGTCCACCAAGCCGAATCGCTTGGCTTGTTCCATATCGAACTGACCGCCGAACATCCGGCGCAGACGATCCATCTGCTGCTGGAATTCGTGCTCCAGCTCAGAGGCTGGAATCTTGATCGGCCCGATCTCGGCGACGGTGGTGGTCGGCCCGTGACTGCGGAAAATATCGCCGATTCCCCAGATCGCGAAACTGGCGATCAGGACTGCGAACAGGATCTTGACGACCCAGGTACCGACGGCACCGCGAATGAACTGGAGCATCGTTGGGACAAAACGGGCTGGCCGGTCGGCGCGAGGGCCGACGGGGCGGGTCAGGACAAACCACCCTTCGGTATCGAACCTACCCGGTCCAATACTGACGGCGGCGGGTCATCATAGGGGGCGGGTTCGTCCGGGAGCAACCGCCGAATGCGCCATCTGCCGATATTGGCTCATAACCATCGCGGCCCAATCGGGATCCCCGCGATGGGGTGTGGCGTAAGGTCGCCAGTCCTTAGTGTCCGTCCCGAAAGTTTATGAGGGATTGCAGAGT
Organism: uncultured Rhodospirillales bacterium; assembly: GCA_903920145.1. GTDB lineage: Bacteria > Pseudomonadota > Alphaproteobacteria > Azospirillales > Azospirillaceae > BOG-933. The sequence goes on along the minus strand of CAIXKV010000269.1, from coordinate 100 downwards.
TTTCTGAGCATGAGGCGGATAGAGGCGAAGCGAAGGAAGGCGAGAGAACTGAGGTTGAGGTTTTCCCAATCTTTAGCAAGACGACGGCAGCGATTTAACC
>CAIXKV010000268.1 GCA_903920145.1 uncultured Rhodospirillales bacterium | reverse complement strand
TCGCTCGGATATCTCAACTTGTCCCGATTGTACTTCGGGCGGTTTTTCTCTGTCCACATCGGTAGCCCCTCCTTCGGGCTGCCTGACAATGAATCACAACTGATTCTTATGATTCAACAACTTTCGGGACGGACACTAAGGCCGTTGGTATTAAAGGTTCCCGTCAATCCAGGCATAAAGGGCAGCCTTTGGTGAGGCGCCGATCTTGGTCGCGGCAACGTTACCGTCCTTGAACAGCAACAACGTCGGGATTCCTCGGACCCCGTAACGATTCGGCGTGTTGCCATTTTCATCGATATTGATTTTGGCAACGGTCAGCTTCCCCGCATAATCCTTGGCCAACTCGTCCAGCATCGGCGCGATCTGTTTGCAAGGACCGCACCATTCAGCCCAGAAGTCGACCAAAACGGGCCCAGACGCATTCAGAACGTCCTGTTGAAAGCTGTCGTCGGTAACCTTCACGGTATTGCTCATGTGTCCTCGCGCACGGTCCTTAAGGGAGGGAATCCCCCCTGGCCGCGCCACGCGGCCTGGGCGTTATGTAGGGTGCGGTCACGCTCCAGGTCAAGCCGCACAGGACGCGACCCTTGTGTTAGAATAGCTCATGGGACTGGTGCAGACAGTCGGAATGGGAATAGCCCCCGGCTCTCGCTCGGTTTCCCGGTTCCCGGTTCACCCCAAGGACGCCCTCATGATTGTCTACTCGCTACGCTGCACCTGTGATCACGAATTCGATGAGTGGTTCGATAACATGGCCGACTATGAGCGGCGCAAGGCCGACGGCACCCTGGCCTGCCCGTCTTGCGGCGGCCATCAAGTCTCCAAGGCCATCATGGCCCCGCGTGTTGGCAAGACGGCAGACAGCCGCCCGGCGCCGCCTTGTGGCGCCCCAAGTTGTGGCAACCCCGGTGGCTGCCCAATGATGGGCATGGGATAACAGAGCCCGCAAACGGCCTGGTACCGGCGATGTATCATAAGCCTTGATGGTGACTCATCAAGGCTCGATGGTATCATACCGGCGAGCCCTGATACTGACCCATCGCCGGTATCGGGCCGCGACGGCGGCCCCGCGCGCCCATGCGCGCGAAGCCAAGGGCGCGGATGCGCCCGCCCGGCATCTGAGGGCAGCCTTGATGAGTCACCATCAAGGCCCGAGGGTATGACCCATCAAAAAGCCACGGCTCTGTCCCTTCGACGCGCACGCCTTCGGTCGTCATTGGATGCGTCCGTGATGATCATAAGGTTGCGATTGATTGCCATCTCCATGATAAATGAAAGCGTAAAGATCGTCATGATCTCTATTAAAGTGCATCGAGATGGCCTTATGGATGAATTTCCACCAAGTGGCGATATCACATTCTCGCTTTTCTATGATGTAATCTGCCTTCATAAGTTGGTTAATGATAAAATAATGGTGGCTTTTATGTCTAATCGAATTTCGACATGGAACCTCTTCCATAAGAATTTCCTCAAAATCGCAATTTGTTACCAATCTATCTATTAGAATGTGTATTAGCCTACTAATCACCCATTTATTTTCGAGGTAAGTTTTTTCAATAATTATAAAATTAATTGCGCTCATAATGACTTCAATACCGATACGCTCGGATGCTAACTTATCGACTTTTCTGAGAAGCGGATCTATATATGAGCAATTCATGACGATTACTCCCATTCAGGGGGGCTTAACGGCCCAGTTCTCTTGTTTAGAAAATTACGGCTAAAATGCATATTGTCAATGATCACTTCGTCTAGGGTCTAATGGATATCAGGTCGGCGACGGTCACAACGCTTCTGAACATATTTTGATATGCCACGGGTAACATTGGAACTTTACGAAATCTGGCAAGCACCTCAGCCCACCCGCGACAATCCGCCGCAACAGTGACTCTCGCGGTGCAGCCTTCGCCAGATCGGCCTTGCGCTCGATGTTTGGCCGGGTATTTTCCCTGTGTTAGGGTCTCTTGAAACAGGTTTGTCCTGACCACCGAAAGAAATCCTTGTCCCACGCTCCCCGTAAGCCCGCTCCGTTTCCCAGCCGGGATGCTGTGCTCGAATTCATCCGTCAAAGCCCGACTCCGGTGGGCAAGCGGGAAATTGCCCGAGCCTTTCAACTGACCGGCGACCAACGGCCAGCCCTTAAGCTTTTGCTCAAAGACCTGGGCGAAGCCGGCCTGTTGGAACGCATGCGCGGTCGGCGTATGGCGCCGCCAGCGGCACTGCCGTCGGTCACGGTGGTTGAGATCATCGCCATCGATAGTGACGGCGAAGTGCTGGCCCGCCCCGTCAACTGGAGTTCCCCGCTCACGACCTCGACGGATCCGGGCGCAGAAGAAGTTCCCCCGAAAATCCATATGCAGCCCGAGAATCGCGGCCATCCATCCCTGGCGGTGGGCGACCGGGTGCTGGCCCGACTCGATCGCCTCGGCGATCAGAGCTATCAGGGCCGAACGATCCGCCGTTTGGACCGCGAACGCAGCGGCCCAACCCATACGGTCGGGGTCTACCGGATCGGGCGGGATGGTGGCCGGCTGGTCTGCACCGATCGGCGGGCCAAGGCCGAACTGGCGGTGGCGCCGGCTCATGCTGGGGGCGCCGAACCAGGGGAATTGGTGGTGGCCGAAATGCTGCCCGCCAGCCGGGCCGGGTTGCGCCAGGCACGAATCATCGAGCGACTCGGTGACTCGGCCCAACCCCGAACCATCAGCCTGATCGCTATCCATACCCACGGCCTGCCAACGGTTTTCCCCGCTGCCGCCCTGGCCGAAGCCCAAACCCCGCCGGCCATCACTTTAGAGCACCGCACCGACCTGCGGTCCCTGGCTCTGGTCACCATCGACGGCGCGGATGCTCGGGACTTTGATGACGCTGTGGCCGCCGAACCCGACCCGAATCCCGCCAACCCTGGCGGGTGGCATCTGGTGGTGGCCATCGCCGACGTAGCCCATTATGTCCGGCCCGGCAGTGCCCTGGACCGCTCGGCCTTTGACCGAGGCAACTCCACCTATTTTCCGGATCGGGTGGTGCCGATGCTGCCCGAAGCCCTGTCCAACGACCTGTGTTCCCTCAAACCCAACGAAGACCGGCCTTGCCTGGCGGTTCATCTGTGGCTGGACCGGGATGGCACACTGATCCGTCATCGCTTTGAGCGTGGCCTAATGCGATCGCGGGCACGACTGACCTACGAACAGGTTCAAGCGGCCCACGACGGAGCCCCCGACGATTTAACGGCGCCCCTTGTGCCATCGGTCATCACGCCGCTGTATCGGGCGTTCCAGGCCCTGGCGGCAGCCCGGCTACGACGGGGTACTCTGGAATTGGAGTTGCCAGAACGGCAAGTCCGACTCGACGCCAACGGGCGGGTTTCGAGCATTTCAGAGCGGCCCCGTTACGACAGCCACCGCCTCATCGAAGAATTCATGATCGCGGCCAATGTCGCGGCGGCGGAATCCCTCGAAGCCCAGGGATCGCCTTTGCTGTATCGGATTCATGACCGGCCCACCCTGGATAAATTAGAAAATCTTCGCCAGTTCCTAAGCGGTATCGGCTTGCGGCTGGCACGCGGCCATGGAACCCAACCTATCCACTTCACCCAAATTCTTAAACTCGCCTCGGATCTACCGGACAAGGTGGCGATCAACGAAATGATCCTACGCAGCCAAGCCCAAGCCCAATACAGCCCCGACAATATCGGCCATTTCGGGCTGGCCCTGCCGCGCTATGCCCATTTCACCTCACCGATTCGCCGCTACGCTGATCTGGTGGTACACCGCGCCCTGATCCGCGCCTTCAATCTGGGGCCGGACGGACTCGATGACCTGGGGCTGGCCCAACTGGCTCAAACCGGCGATCACCTGTCCCGAACCGAACGCCGAGCCGCCACCGCCGAACGCGACGCCGTCGACCGCTACACGGCGGCCTTCCTGGCCGACCGAGTGGGCGCCGTTTTCGCCGGGCGCATCTCCGGTGTCACTCGTTTTGGCCTGTTCATCCGGTTGGAAGAAAACGGTGCCGATGGCCTCGTGCCGGTCTCGACCCTGCCCGATGACCGTTACAACCATGACGAACGACTTCACGCGCTGGTTGGTCAACGCACCGGCCTGCGGTTCGTTCTGGGGGCGCCGGTCAAAGTTCGCTTGGTTGAAGCCGATGCCTTAACCGCCTCCACCGTTTTTGCCCTCGTTACCTCCGACTCCAGTCCGTCCGCATCCTCCCGATCCCGCCGCCTTAACCATGGCAAGAGCGCAACAGGTCGTGAAAACCGCCGCCGCTCCCGCCCCTAACTCAAGACCACGGCCCCGACCCGACCCGGTCAACCACCGAAGAGGGCTTTTGATCAATGTTAGGAATATCAAAGGATCACGGGATTCTGATTAGATGTCGCTTGAACAACGCAAGCGGTCCATCAGTGGAACGTCATGGCACCAACGCCGTTGCGTCGCTACCAACGAATAAGGTAGATGATCTTTATGGCCTTGCTAAACGAAAGACTGGTCGTGTTCGAGGTCAGCGAAAGCAGGAACGGGGTCAATTGCTGAACATTTGGTGGTCACTGACATCATCAAGCCAAATGAGGCCGAGTTTGGTTCGATGACCACAGAATGACAGCGGCTCTGGAATGGTTGATCGGGTGAATTCATTGAGTGTGGTCAACAGCGGATGAACGGCGTCCCGGCCGATCCGAGAGCGAAGGTTACGGGAGATTGGGTTCGGCACTCTATGATCGTGGCTTTTCGCAGCGTTTCCTTTCGGAGGTGGTCCACGGTCGCCACATTGGCCGTGTTTCTGCTGGGTGGCTACGCCGCCGGAAGCCGTGCCTGCGCGGCTAACGGGCTCGCCCCGCTGTCTGAACAGGTGCTTTCGGTCGGCTATAACCGAATTGCCGAGATTTTCCTTCAACCCGTGGACATGTCCAAGCTCGGGGTTGATGGACTGGCCGGCTTACGCAGCCTTGACCCCCAACTCAAAGTTGAGCGGCTGACCCACTCGGTCCAGATCACCCGTGGCGCCCGGCTCGTGACCGAGTTTGCCATCCCCGAGGGCAATGACCCCAGCGCTTGGGCAACCTTGACCACCCGCGCCCTGGACCGCACCCGCCAATTCTCGCCGCCGCTCCATGACGCAACCCCGGATCAGCTCTATGAGGCCGTGTTCGATGGAGTGATGACCGATCTTGATGCCTATTCGCGCTATACCAATCCTTCCCGTGCCAACGGCGAACGGGCGATCCGCGAAGGTTATGGGAGCATCGGCCTTACCTTGGATCCGGTAGACGGACACTACACGGTTCATGACCTGTTGGCCCAAGGCCCTGCCGAACGGGCCGGGATTGCGGTTGGCGATCGGGTCGAAGCCATCGACGGCGCCGCGACAAAGGTCATGACCGCCGATCAGATTCGCGACAGCCTGCGCGGAACACCGGGCAGTTCAGTTCACTTGGCTGTCACGTCAGCGACTCGCGGTTCCGAGCATCTGTATACGCTTCGTCGGGAAAAGGTGATCCCCAATACCGTTCAACTCCGTATTGATAACGGCATTGCGATCATCAAACTCGAGCGGTTCAACGCCTCGACCGCAGCCAATCTACGGAGCGCTATCGCCCAAGCTCAAAGCACCCTAGGGCCCCACGCGGCGGGATATATTCTCGATCTGCGCGGCAATCCCGGAGGGTTGTTAGATCAGGCAGTAGCGGTAGCGGACCTTTTTATCCGGCGCGGTCGCATCATCTCGACGGCCGGGCGCCATCCCGAAAGTTGGCAGCGTTTCGATGCTTCCGGCGATGACGTGTTGCACGAGCGGCCTCTGGTGGTTCTGGTCGACAGCCATTCCGCTTCGGCATCGGAGATTGTCGCGGCAGCACTCCAGGACAGCGGGCGGGCGGTGCTGGTCGGTGCAGTGTCTTACGGCAAAGGCAGCGTCCAGACGGTAACGCGCCTGCCTAATGATGGAGAACTGTTTCTGACCTGGGCGCGGATGTATGCCCCCTCCGGCTACACCCTCCATCGCCAGGGCGTCCAGCCGACCATTTGCACCAGTCATGATGATAGCGACGTGGACAGCGTGTTGCTGCCGTTGCGATCGGGGCAGATGGAGTCTCCGGGCGTTTTGGCCCGCTGGCGGGCGGAAGCCCCCGACGACGAAACGGCATTGGCCCATCTTCGTCAGGCGTGCCCGTGGAAACCCCACCTTCCGGAGCTTGACGTTCAGGTTGCCGAGCGTCTGCTGACCGTTCCCGTTCTCTATCGCAGCGCCCTTGCTCTTTCGACCACGGCGGTTGCCGAGCGGTAGAAGCGTATCAAGCCTTGGTTGCCCCCCAGCGAGACCGCCCTCAAGCGCCGGGTTGGCGCATCCGCAACTGCGGCTCTTCGCAGGCGTGGGCGCGCGGAGAGCTGCGGCCGCAGCCCGAGGACCGGCACTGTGTCATACCCTCGAGCCTTGATGTTGACTCATCAAGGCTGCCCTCAGACGCCGGGCGGGCGCATGGGCGCATGGGCGCGCGGGGCCGTCGTCGCGGCCCGATACCGGCAGTGTGTCATCGTTATAGCTCGCCGGTATCAGTATCAGGACTCGCCGGTATCATGCGCTGTTTTTGTTGGTCTGGGGTCTGGAGGCGGCCGATCTGTCTATCCCTTTCGCCCGATTGCCTTTCGTTGGTGTTGCTTTGACCTCGACTCCGGTCTTGACACCGAGCAACGGCAAGCTATGCTCCCGCCCCAACGTACCGCCCGCCAGGGTCGGCGGGCGGTTTTCTTTTTTGGAATTTGCCCATGGCTAAACAAAATACGGTCCTGATCCGCCTGATCAGCACCGCCGATACCGGGTTCTTTTACGTGAAGAAGAAGAATCCCAAAAAGACCACCGATAAGCTGGAGTTCCGCAAGTACGACCCGGTTGCTCGCAAGCACGTGGCGTTCAAGGAAGCCAAGATCAAATAAAGACAGCCCAACCCCCGGCTTGAGGAGAGGGCATGGCGGACAAGGGGATTCCCGCACAGACGACGCGGGAAGCGGCGTCTCCGGATTTGGCACCATTCGATCCGGTGCCATCCGGATCCGCTTTGCCTGACCCTGTGCTGCCTGATCCAGCACAGCGGCCCTGTCGCGTCTCGGGGATTCTATTCGACCGTCAAAATTCACCAGCCAACACTAAGGCGGTGGCAGCAGGCTGTGCGGCTCTGCTCGTCCGACATCTTCACCATTTTGCCGATTGGACCGTGACAAACTGGAAAGTCGGCGATCACAACACCTACAGCCTTGCAACCCTTTGCGAAGATGGCCTCGAGTTGCTGCTGGTACTGGCATCGGAGCCAATGGAAGATGTCCGTTGGCGATTGAGTGCCCGCAGTGCTGGCGAGGGCGCCTTGTTTGATCGCAAGCGGCGGGAACAGCTCCGCAGCTTCGGCTTCGCGCCTGCTGGCGATGGCCTGGGATGGGAGCGAGACATACGAATTGCTTCAGCACAGGATGCCTTCAATACGGCTCGCGAGTTATTAGCTTTATTAACTGAAGTCTTCGGATTTTGCGGGAAAGCGCCCCTAACCTTTATCCTTATCTTGGGACAACGAGCCGAGCAGGGCCTACTGTATAAGTCAGTTGCCCCCGATGACTTGCGTAAACTCCTTCACGGCTGGGGTTATCGCGCTGAAATGGGCACCACATCATCCGGTCACCCGATGATTCGCAGCGGTACCGGAGGTTATAAATTTCACATTTTGTTTGTATGGCCAAGTGCAGATAATCGGCTGTTCGGCTGCCTTAACTTTATCACGGTTTTCACCGGACAACAAAATTTGACCTTGAATGTTGTCAATGATATCAGCCGAAGCTCACGCTTTGGTCGCCTCTATCTTGATGACGAAGGCGACCTGATTTTGGAGCGTGACATCAGCCTGACAGGTGGCGTTGCTACCGAATATATCCATGAATGCTTGCTCGACTGGGCTTGCATGATGGATTCTGTGACCAAGAAGCTCGACAAGCATGCCAAGACGTCGATGGTCATGCACTGATGACGATGGGAACCGCTGCCCCACGGCCACCGGCCCCTTCCAAGTGCTCCTCCCCCCTTCTTCTTGCAATGCACAATGATCAAAGCACCCGATCCAATCATCAAAGTTCACGGATCGACCAAAATGCACAGGTCGGCCTTGCTCTGAGCCGGGAAAAGCGTTACCAAACGGCGATCTACAAAGGTCGTTCCGACGCGGCGGATCGGGTGCCGCAAGTAGGCGTAATCGGCAAAAATCTAACCTGGGATATCGTTCCATGGCACGCAAGAAAATTGCGCTCGTCGGTGCCGGTCAAATTGGCGGCACGTTGGCCCTGTTGGCCGGGCTTAAGGAACTTGGGGACATCGTCCTGTTCGACATCGCCGAGGGCGTGCCTGAAGGCAAGGCTCTCGATTTGGCCCAGACCGCTCCGGTCGAAGGCTTCGATGCCGAATTGACGGGCGGCAGCGACTATTCGATCATTGAAGGCGCCGATGTGGTGATTGTCACCGCTGGCGTTCCGCGTAAGCCGGGCATGAGTCGCGATGACCTGATCGGCATCAACACCAAGGTGGTCACGGCCGTTGGTCAGGCCATTGCTAAATACGCCCCCAACGCCTTCGTCATCGTCATCACCAACCCGCTCGACGTGATGGTGTGGGTGATGCAGCAGGTTTCCGGCCTGCCTGCTAACAAGGTTGTCGGTATGGCTGGCGTGCTGGACAGCGCCCGCTTCCGCCACTTCCTGGCCGACGAGTTCAAGGTTTCGGTGGAAGACGTCAACGCCTACGTGTTGGGCGGCCATGGCGACACCATGGTACCGCTGGTCCGTCACTCGACGGTCGCCGGCATCTCGCTCACCGAGGCCGTGAAGCAGGGTTGGACCACCCAGGAGCGACTCGACGCCATCGTTCAACGCACGCGGGACGGCGGTGCGGAAATCGTCAAGTTGCTGAAGACCGGGTCGGCCTTCTACGCTCCGGCGGCGGCGGCGATCCAAATGGCCGAAAGCTATCTCAAAGACAAGAAGCGCGTGCTGCCTGCGGCTGCCGAGCTGAACGGCGAATACGGCCTGACCGGCCTGTATGTCGGCGTCCCGGTGGTGATCGGCGCCGGTGGTGTCGAGCGGATCATCGAATACACTCTGAACGATGAAGAGCGCGCGCAGTTCGATAACTCGGTGGCGGCGGTACGGTCGCTGGTCGATGTTGTCAAGAAGCTTCAGAGCGAACAGGCCTGAAGACTTGGGCGGGACGCTGAAAACGTCCCGCCCATTTCCGGCCGCACGGTGTATCGGGAACGTAGCAGGCAACGGGAGGGCCTAAAAACGGTCTCGGTGCAAAGACTTCTCGGCGGTTGTTCATGAAGTGCCTAAAAAGTACGACTCTTTCCTATAACCACCAAAGACGGTCACCATGAATATCCATGAATATCAGGCGAAAAACCTGTTAAAGAAGTACGGCGTCGCGGTTCCGCGCGGCGGCGTCGCCTACACCCCCCAGGAAGCCGAAGGCGTCGCTCGCGAACTTGGCGGACCGGTATGGGTGGTCAAGTCACAGATTCATGCCGGTGGCCGTGGCGCCGGTAAATTTAAGGATAATCCTGCCGGCAAGGGCGGCGTTCGGGTCGTCAAGTCGATCGAGGATGTGGGCCGCGACACGCACGAGATGCTTGGTCATACCCTGATCACCAAGCAGACCGGCCCCGAAGGTAAGGAGGTCAAGCGCGTCTACATCGAGGAAGGCTGCGACATTAAGCGCGAGCTGTACCTCAGCATGTTGATCGATCGCGGCACCTCGCGGGTGACGATTATCGCATCGACCGAAGGCGGCATGGCCATCGAGGACGTCGCCGAAGCGACCCCCGAAAAGATCATTACGCTGGCCATCGATCCGACCACCGGCATCCAGCAGTTCCATACCCGTAAGATCGCCTTCGGCCTTGGCCTTGAGGGTAAGCAGGTCCAGACCGCGACCAAGTTCTTGCTGGGCATGTATCGGGCGTTTGTCGACCTTGACGTTTCGATGCTGGAAATCAACCCGTTGGTGGTGACCGGCGACGGCCAGGTGATCGCGCTCGACGCCAAGATGGGCTTCGACGATAATTCCTTGTTCCGTCACAAGGACATCGAAGAGCTGCGCGACGAGTCCGAAGAAGACCCGGCGGAAGTGGAAGCCAACCGACACAGCCTGAGCTACGTTAAGCTCGACGGCAACATCGGTTGTATGGTCAATGGCGCGGGTCTGGCCATGGCCACCATGGACATCATCAAGCTCTATGGCGGCGAGCCGGCGAACTTCCTTGACGTGGGCGGCGGTGCCACCCGCGAGCGCGTCACCACCGCGTTCAAGCTGATTCTGTCTGACCCCAATGTCGAAGGCATTCTGGTCAACATCTTCGGCGGCATCATGCGCTGTGATGTCATCGCCGAAGGCGTGATCGCTGCCGCGCGCGAAGTCAGCCTGCATGTGCCGTTGGTGGTCCGGTTGGAAGGAACCAACGTCGAATTGGGCAAGAAGATTCTGAGTGAATCCGGCCTGCCGATCCTGTCCGCCGACAATCTGGCGGATGCAGCGGAAAAGATCGTCAAGTCCGTGAAGGAGGGTGCATAATGGCTGTCCTGGTAAATTCCGAAACCAAGGTGATCTGCCAAGGCTTCACCGGTTCTCAGGGCACCTTCCACTCCGAGCAGGCGATCGCCTACGGCACCAAGATGGTCGGCGGCGTCACTCCGGGCAAGGGTGGAACCCTTCATCTGGATCTGCCGGTGTTCGACACCGTGCATGACGCGGTTGCCAAGACCGGCGCCAATGCCAGCGTGATCTATGTGCCGCCTCCGTTCGCGGCTGACGCCATCCTGGAAGCGGTGGACGCCGAAGTTCCGTTGGTGGTGTGCATCACCGAAGGCATCCCGGTGCTGGACATGGTTGCGGTCAAGCGGGCCCTGCGTGGCTCTAAGACCCGCCTGATCGGCCCGAACTGCCCCGGCGTGATCACCCCGGACGAGTGCAAGATCGGCATTATGCCCGGTCACATTCATCGTCGCGGTCACATCGGCATCGTGTCCCGTTCGGGCACCTTGACCTACGAAGCCGTAGCACAGACCACGGCGGCTGGCCTCGGCCAGACCACCTGCATCGGCATCGGCGGCGACCCGGTCAATGGCACCAATTTCGTGGACTCCCTGGAACTGTTCCTGGCCGATCCAGAGACCCACGGGATCATCATGATCGGTGAAATCGGTGGCGACGCCGAAGTCCAAGGCGCCGAATTCCTGCGCTCCAACAAGGTCAAGAAGCCGGTGGTTGGCTTTATTGCCGGTCGTACCGCTCCTCCGGGCCGTCGCATGGGTCATGCGGGCGCGGTCATCGGCGGCGGCCACGACACCGCTGACTACAAGATCGAAGCCCTCCGTTCGGCGGGCATCGTTGTGGCTGACAGCCCAGCCAGCCTCGGCAGCACCATGTTGAAGGTCATCAAGGGCTAATCTCGACCTCCGGGCGGGGCCCGTGCCCTGAACGCCTCACCTGGGAACAACTGGGTTGTGGCGTTCGGGGCGGGACCATCCGGGGCGATCCTTGGCGCGGATCTGGAGTCGACGGTGGTCTGTTGACTCCAGGCACCGGGTCAGGGGTGTCCCTCGCAACCTCTGAATGAGGACCCTGGCGGCAAGGCCTGGGTCGGAACCATGACGGCACACTTCGAACAATCCTCGTTCCTGTACGGCGGCAATGCGACTTTCATCGCCGAGCTGTATACCCGTTACCTGAACAACCCGAATTCGGTCGATCCGAGTTGGTCTGGGTTCTTCGCCGACCTTGACGAGGATGCTCGGGCTGTGTTGAGCGAGCTTCACGGCGCCAGTTGGGCGCCGAGCGATCACGGGGTGATCGGTCAAGGCCGCAGCAACGGAACGGCCCCCTTCGCCGCCGACTACAGCACTGAAACGCCGAGAACAGCGGCCCCCCCTGCCCTGTTTGGTGCGCACCTGTCCGGCGACCAAATTCGCGCCGCTGTGCTGGACAGCGTTCGGGCCCTGATGTTAATTCGCATCTATCGGGTGCGCGGTCATCTTGAAGCGTCCTTGGATCCGTTGGGTCTGGAAAAGCGGGAGCCTCACCCCGAGCTGGATCCGGCCACCTACGGCTTTGGCCCGAACGACTATGACCGCCCCATCTACCTCAACTATCAGTTAGGCCTGGAGAGCGCGACCCTGCGGCAATTGCTGGACGTGCTGAAGCGGACCTACTGTGGAAGCATTGGCGTCGAGTTCATGCACATCCAGGATCCCGCGCAAAAGGCGTGGATTCAGGAGCGCATTGAGAGCGGGCGCAACCATACGGATTTCACGGTCAACGGAAAGCGCGCTATTCTGGAGCGCCTGACCGCCGCCGAGATGTTCGAGCGGTTCCTCCAAATGAAATACACCGGCACCAAGCGGTTTGGCTTGGATGGCGGCGAGTCGCTCATTCCGGCTCTGGAACAGGTGATCAAGCGAGGCGGACAGCTCGGTCTTCGCGACGTGGTGATCGGCATGGCCCACCGGGGCCGCCTCAACATGCTTGCCAATTTCATGAATAAGCCGTTCACGGCAATCTTTAACGAGTTTCAGGGGGGATCCTCCAACCCTGCCGACGTTCAGGGCTCGGGAGACGTGAAGTACCATCTCGGGACATCGACCGAGCGGGATTTTGATGGCAATACCATTTCGCTCTCCCTGACCGCCAACCCGTCGCACCTGGAAGCGGTGGATCCGGTGGTTCTGGGCAAGGTGCGGGCCAAGCAGCAGCAACGGGAAGACCATGACCAAACCCAGGTCGTTGGCCTGTTGCTTCATGGTGACGCGGCCTTCGCTGGCCAAGGACTGGTTTCAGAAACCTTGATGCTGTCGGAACTCAAGGGCTACCGCACGGGCGGCACGGTTCATTTCATCATCAACAACCAGATCGGGTTCACCACCAACCCCAGCTACTCCCGTTCCGGCCCCTACTGCACGGACGTGGCCAAGGGCATTCAGTCGCCGATCATTCACGTCAACGGCGACGATCCCGAAGCCGTGGTTCACGCGTCGCGGATTGCCATCGAGTTCCGTCAAAAGTTCAAAAAAGATGTGGTGGTTGACCTATTCTGCTACCGCCGGCATGGACACAACGAGGGCGACGAACCGGCCTTCACTCAGCCGCTTATGTACAAAAAGATCCGCAACCATCCGACCACGAGAGAGCTGTACGCTCAACAACTGGTGAAGGAAGCGGTTGTCACCGAAGCTGAGGCGCAACAATTCGTCACCACTTTCATGAAGCGGATGGAAGAAGACTTCCAGGCGGCTTCCAGTTACAAGCCCAACAAGGCTGACTGGCTTGAAGGCCGGTGGTCGGGCTTCTTGGCCACTCGGGGCGAAGAGGATCATCGCAGCCACACTTCGGTGGACAAAGAGACCTTGCGGGAAGTTGGGCGGGCTCTGGTGCAGATTCCCGAAGGCTTCGATCTCAACCCCAAGATCGCCCGTCAGCTCAAAGCCAAAGAGGAAATGTTCGAGACCGGCCAAGGGATCGACTGGGGCACCGCTGAAGCTTTGGCCTACGGCACCTTGGTTCTTGAAGGTTCGCCGGTTCGTCTTTCAGGTCAGGACTCTGGTCGTGGTACCTTCTCGCAACGTCACTGCGTGCTGCACGATCAAACCACCGAAAAGCGCTATATTCCGCTCAACCATATCCGCCCGAAAAGCCAAGCCTTGTTCGAAGTTCACGACAGCCCGCTTTCAGAAGTTGCGGTGTTGGGCTTCGAGTATGGCTATACCCTGACCGCCCCCTACGCGCTGGTGCTGTGGGAAGCGCAATTCGGCGACTTTGCCAACGGTGCCCAGGTCATCATTGACCAGTTCATCAGCTCTGGCGAATCCAAGTGGCTGCGCATGTCCGGCCTTGTAATGCTGCTGCCCCATGGCTACGAAGGCCAAGGCCCCGAGCATTCATCGGCCCGGCCAGAGCGTTATCTTCAGCTGTGCGCTGAAGATAACATTCAGGTTTGCAACATTTCGACTCCGGCGAACTACTTCCATGTGCTCCGTCGGCAAATGCGGCGGCGGATCCGCAAGCCGTTGGTGATCTTCACGCCGAAATCGTTGCTGCGTCATAAGCTGTGCGTGTCCAATCTCAACGAGTTCACCGTCGGCACTGGTTTCCAACGGGTTATCCGTGAGGAAAGCTTGGATCTGGTTCCAGCCGAGCAGATCCGGCGAGTCGTCCTGTGTACCGGCAAGATTTATTACGACCTGCTCCAGGAGCGGGATGCCCGGAACATCAAGGACGTAGCGATTGTTCGGGTCGAACAGCTCTACCCCGTTCCACGGACGCCGCTGGCCAACGAACTGCAAAAATACCCCAACGCGGACGTCGTGTGGTGCCAGGAAGAGCCCGAGAACATGGGCTATTGGCACTTCATCGACCGGCGGATCGAAGCCGTGTTGTCGACCATTGACACCCGTTGCAAACGCCCAACCTACGCTGGTCGACCGGCTGCCGCGTCACCCGCCACCGGCCTGATGAAGAACCACAATAAGGAACAGGCCAAGCTGATTGATGACGCGTTGGTCGGAACCTGAGGTTAAGCCGGTTCGGGCGCCCTACCCGCCTTCGGGCGAGCCAGAAGGCGCCCTAGCCGGCAACGGGTGTGTCGTGACGCAAGTGGCATGCCTGAACATGGAAGTCCGGTATTAAAGGTCTGACGTGACAGGCCGAAATCAAAGGCCGAAATCAAAGGAATGTCGTAATGGCGACGGAAATCAAGGTACCCACGCTGGGCGAATCGGTAACCGAAGCTACGGTCGCGCGGTGGCTGAAGCCGTTGGGGGCGACGGTCGCGGTTGATGACCCGCTGGTCGAACTCGAAACGGACAAAGTTACTCTCGAAGTCAACGCCACCGTTGCTGGCACGTTGACCGCAATCACGGCAGCCGAAGGCGCCAATGTCGCGGTTGGCGCGGTGTTGGGCGTGATCGGCGAAGCCGGAGCCGCCGTCGCAGCGGCTCCGGCTCCAGCGGCCCCGGCCCCGGCCCCCGCCCCGGCGGCCCCCTCGGCAGCAGCAGCAGACGTTCTTTCGCCAGCGGTTCGCAAGCTGGTGGACGACAATAAGCTCAATCCGGCGGTCATTCCCGCCAGCGGCAAAGATGGTCGCCTGACCAAGGAGGACGTTCAGTCCTATTTGGCAAGCCGCACGGCGCCAACTCCGGCGCCGGCCCCGGTGGCTCCGCCCCGCCCCGTCACGCCTCCGCCGGCTCCCAAGCCGGTGGTGCCGTCGGGGCCGCGCCTGCGCGCCGACCGCGAAGAGCGGGTGCGGATGACCCGTTTGCGTCAACGGGTTGCCGAACGCCTGAAGGATGCTCAGAACACAGCGGCCATGCTGACCACTTTCAACGAAGTGGACATGACCAATTTGCTCGCGCTCCGCAATGGCTATAAGGATGTCTTCGAGAAGAAGCACGGTGTGAAGCTTGGTTTCATGTCGTTCTTCGTCAAGGCTTCTATCGCCGCCCTAAAAGAACTGCCGGCGGTCAATGGCGAGATTGACGGCTCGGATCTGGTCTACAAGAATTATTATGATATTGGTGTTGCCGTGGGCACGCCCCAGGGCCTCGTGGTTCCGGTGGTGCGCGACGCCGATCAACTGAGCTTGGCCGGCATCGAAAAAGCCATCAACGGCCTGGGTAAAAAGGCCCGCGATGGGAAGCTATCGATGGAGGAGCTGACCGGCGGCACCTTCACCATTTCCAATGGCGGCGTGTACGGCTCGTTGATGTCGACGCCGATCCTCAACCCGCCACAGTCCGGCATCCTGGGAATGCACAAGACCCAGGATCGACCCATGGTCGTCAACGGCAAGATCGAAATCCGGCCCATGATGTATCTGGCCTTGAGCTATGACCATCGGATCATTGATGGCCGCGAAGCCGTGACCTTCCTGGTTCGGGTCAAGGAGGCGATCGAAGACCCACAGCGCCTGCTACTGGAAGTCTGATCGTCGAAGACCAGGGGCGACGGCCAGCGGCAGTCGCCCCTTCGCCTATTTATCGAGGGATTCACTATGGCTGAACAAGCGTTCGATGTGGTCGTGATCGGAGCCGGGCCGGGCGGTTACGTGGCCGCCATTCGCGCCGCCCAATTGGGCCTGAAGACCGCCGTCGTCGAAAAGTGGGACACTCTGGGCGGAACCTGCCTCAATGTCGGTTGCATCCCGTCCAAGGCGCTCCTGACCAGCTCCGAGAAATACGACGAAGCCAAGCATCATTTGGCCGGGCATGGCGTCGTGGTCGGTTCCGTATCGTTGGACTTGGCGGCCCTGATGGCCCACAAGACCAAAGTGGTCAAGGATCTGACCGGCGGTATCGAATTCCTGTTCAAGAAGAACAAGATCACGTGGCTGAAGGGCCATGGTCGCCTCACCGCTCCGGATTTGATCGAAGTCACGGCCAAGACCGGCGAAACCCAGGTGGTTAGCGCCAAAAGCATTATCATCGCCACCGGGTCGGAAGTCATGCCGCTGCCGGGCGTTGAGATTGACGAAAAGCGCATCGTTTCATCCACCGGCGCTCTGGCATTGTCCGAGGTGCCTAAGCGCCTGACGGTAATCGGCGGCGGCGTGATCGGCCTGGAACTGGGGTCGGTGTGGAGCCGCCTTGGCGCCGAAGTGACGGTCATCGAATATCTTGACCGTATCCTGCCCGGCATGGACGGCGAACTGTCCAAACAGACCCAGCGCCTGCTGGCCAAGCAGGGCTTGACCTTCCGGCTATCCACCAAGGTCACGGCGGCGGTTCCGGGCGAAGCTGGCATCACCCTGACCGTGGAGCCCGCAGCCGGCGGTGCCGCCGAAACGGTGGTTTCGGATGTGGTGCTGGTGGCGATCGGTCGCCGCCCCTTCACCGGCGGCCTAGGGCTGGAAACCGTTGGAATCGAAACCGATGGACGCGGCCGGATCAAAACCGACAGCCACTTCCGCACCAGCGTTCCGCATATCTACGCCATCGGAGACGTGATCGAAGGCCCCATGCTGGCGCACAAGGCCGAAGATGAAGGTGTCGTGGTCGCGGAGATCATTGCTGGCCAGTCTGGTCACATTAACTACGATGCCATTCCTGGTATTATTTACACATGGCCGGAAGTGGCTTCGGTGGGCAAGACCGAAGAGCAGTTGAAGGACGCAGGCGTTGCCTACAAGGTCGGCAAATTCCCGTTCTCGGCCAATGGCCGCGCCCGCGCCATGGCCAGCACCGAAGGCTTCGTCAAGGTTCTGGCCGACGCCAAAACCGACCGAGTGCTCGGTGTTCACATCCTCGGCCCCGATGCCGGTCACTTGATCGCGGAAATCGGCTTGGCCTTAGAGTTCGGGGCTTCGGCTGAAGATATCGCCCGCACCTGCCATGCCCACCCGACGCTCAGTGAGACCATCAAAGAGGCCGCACTGGCGGTTGATGGGCGCGCTATCCATAACTGAGCCTGAGACTCCCAGGGGGAACCGCCCCTGGGAGTCCTCAACCCCTGCGGGGTGTCCACCGGGGGGCGCGGCATGTTGCCGTGTTGTCAGGATTAGGGAGGCCGGGATAGTCTTTAGCCTCCTTACCGTGAGATTCTGATCCGCCCCCATGTGTGCTCAGTCCATGAGATTGGTGTTACTCGACTGCGACGGGACGCTGGTGGACAGCCAGCAAGCCATCGTCTCGGCGATGTCGGCGGCGTGGTTGGCAGCGGGTCTCCCGCCGCCAGATCCGTTGGAGGTACGCCGCCTTGTCAGCCTCCCACTGACCGACGCCATCGCCCAGCTTCTGCCCAATGGCGAAGATTGGTTCATCAAGCGTCTCGCCGGCCTGTATCGCGATGCCTTCTACCGGGAACGTCACCACACGGCCTACGAATCGGAGCCGCTGTTTCCGGGAGTCCGAGAAGCTCTGGCCACCATGCAGGCTTCGGGGTTAGATCTTGGCATCGCCACCGGAAAATCCTTCAAAGGGCTGATCACCGTGCTGGAACGGCACGGCTTGATGGACACCTTTGTCACGCTTCAAACCGCCGATCGCGGCCTTGGCAAACCCAACCCCGATATGGTGTTCCGAGCCCAAGAGGAAACTGGCTCGGCTCCGGCCCAAACGGTGGTGGTCGGGGATGCCACATTTGATATGGAAATGGCCTGCCGAGCCGGAGTCAGTGCCATCGGCGTCGCTTGGGGCTACCACACAGTTCATGATCTGGAGGCCGCCGGAGCGCGCCGTATTGCCCATCGTTGGGACGAGCTGCCGCAGGCGGTGCTGGATGTCATGGGCGGCCATCGATGAAACGGTTGGCCCGCCGAACTTTGGTTGTGGTGGAAATGGTGACGGCGACGGCTGCCGGTGCGGTGGTCGCGGGATTTATTTTTCTGTGGCACGTCAATAACAGCGACTACCGCCAAGAAGTTGCGACGATTTTTGAGCAATCGACCGGGTTTAAGGTTGCCATTAACGGCACGGTGCGGTTCGCCTTGATGCCGTTTCCAACAGTGATCGCGACCGACGTGCATATCGCCAATCCGCCCTGGTCGGAACGCCCTGAAATGATGCGCATCGATCAGGTCGACATCGAGCTGTCGCCCCTGGATTTATTGTGGCAGCGCAGCCACCTGCCCCACATGACCTTGATCGGTGCTGATATTCACCTGGAATATGATGGCCACGCCCGAGTCAATTGGTGGCAAACCCGTGACACCGAAACCACTCCCGATCCGCCGCCGGCTCCTCTTGATTTGACTCGCCTAGAACTGATTCACGCGGCCATCAGCTATCGCGACGATTCGCTGAAGCGCGGCGTCGAACTGAGCATCGAGCAGGCCGTCATCGGCTTGCCTGTGGAAGGCCCCCTAACGATTGCCGCCACCGGCGCCTATTTTGGCACGCCCTTCACCGCCTCTTTAACCGGCGGGCGCTTTGTCGATCTGATCAACGATCAGCCGTTATGGCCGGTGTCCTGGACCTTGAAGGGCGCCGAAACCACCATGGAAGCTCAAGGCACCCTGGACCGACCGATGAGTCGACTGGCCCTTGACCTTCAACTGTCGGCAAGTCTGCGACAGTTGGCCGCGTTGGGGCCGGTGCTGGGATCGTCCTCCTTGCCCGAATTAGGGCCCCTTGGCGGCAGTGGCCACGTCACCGGCAGCGGAGCGCACTACCGGGTTAATACCCTCAAGGGCTTCCTCGGTCTCAGTGACTTTGCCGGACAATTGACCTTTGACACCAGCGGCAAGCGGTTGCGCCTGGATGGCCAGCTTCATTCGGAACTTCTAGACCGGCGCGATCTGTTTGGCAGCGATAAAGACACGCCCCCCGAGCCTCGTCTCAGGGATGATCGCCTGTTTGATCCTCAGCCCTTGCCCTTTCCCTTGCTGCAAGTGATCAATGGCCGAGTCGATTTGGCGGTGCGGCGGTTTGTCATGGCACCCGCAGATTTATTTGATCTGGATACCACCATTGACCTGAACGACGGTGCGCTGGTGGTCCGGCCTTTTCGGGCCAGAATGGCTGGCGGTCGGATTGATCTGGCGATCATGATCAATGCCGGACGCGAACCGCCCACCAGCCACATCACAGGCCGCAGTGACAGTCTGGCATCGGAACAGTTGTTTCCCAGTCAGGGCGCCATCCTGGGCCCGACCGGGCCTCTTTCAGCCAATTTCGATCTCAGTGGTGCTGGCGCGAGTCTGCGGGCTTTTCTGGCTCACGCCAACGGGCGAGTGTGGCTGGCCATCGGACCTGGCACCTTACCTGTTCGCCATTTTGATCTGATCGCCAGCGATCTTGTGGCCGCAATCATGCCCTGGGCCGATCGCAGCGGCGACCGCACCAGCCTTAACTGCCTGATCACCGGGTTCCGAATCAAAAATGGTGTGGCCGACGCTGACCGCCTGTTGATCGACACCGGCAAGATCACGGTGACGGGCTCTGGCCAAATCAATCTCGCCACCGAAGGCATCGATCTTAAATTGGACCCCCGCCCCAAAGACCCCGCTTTGATCAGTTTGGCCACGCGAATGCGCGTGACCGGCACCCTCGCGGAACACAGCGCCGCCCCCGATGCCATTGATCTGGCTAAAGACGCCGCCACGGGCCTGTTACTGGCCGTGGGTGAACTGAACCCCCTGGCTTTTGTCATTCCCTTCGTCAGTATCGGAACAGGGGTGGCTAATCCATGCCAAGCTGAACTGGCCGACCGCCCCTCTCCCGTGGGGACCAACATGCTGGGACCGTTGGGGGGATTGAGCGACCTCTTGAGCGGGGTTGGCCATGCCCTCAACCACGGGCTCCCCCATTGATCCGCCATCAACCGACAGCAGGCTGTAACGTCAATGAAAAAAGTCTATCAGAGCGCGACGGCCTCTGAGGTCGAATCGGGATTCGCGGTGCATCTCGATGCCCGCCCCGTGCGAACTCCGGCCAAAATGCTCTTGATCCTGCCGACACGCGCTCTGGCCGAAGCCATTGCCGCCGAGTGGCACGCACAGGAAGACATCATCCGACCGGCGACCATGCCTTTGATGCAACTGGCCAGCACCACCTTGGATTTGACGACCCGGCAACGGGACGCCGTAATCCATCAGGTGGCGGCCTATGCTGGAACGGATCTGCTCTGTTACCGGGTAGAACGCCCCGAAGAACTGATCGCTCGCGAAGCCGCAACCTGGCACCCTCTGCTAGAGTGGACAGCAGCGCGGTTTGGGGCTGCGCTTGAGGTCGGTCGTGGCGTCATGCCTCGTTCTCAGCCCGACGACGCTTGCGCCGCTCTGCGAGCAGCGGTGGCGGCTTATGACGACTGGCGATTGACGGCACTGCAATTGGCCACCACGGCAGCCGGATCTCTGGTGATTGGGCTGGCATTGATGGAGGGGCGGTTGGACTTCGAACGGGCATTCGAGGCGTCGGAACTCCATGAAACCTACCAAATCGAGCGGTGGGGCGAAGACCCAGAGTCCGTCCGCCGCCGCTCGGCGCTGAAAGCCGATCTGAAAGCGGCCCGGCTGTTTTTTGACCTGCTGCGGGCGTAAAGGCCCCCCGCCAACACATCACCGATAATATTGCCGGACCCGAGGGATGTTGCGGTAAGCTGTCGGTGCTCTTCCGTAAACCCCGATCTTTTAGTCGTGCCATGACCGATCATCTGACCATCGCGCTTGCCCAAATCAATCCCACCGTTGGCGCCATCCGCGCCAATCTCGACCGCGTGCGTGACGCTCGAGCCGGGGCGGCGCAACGCGGCGCGGATTTGGTGGTATTCCCCGAATTGGTATCAACCGGGTACCCGCCCGAAGATCTGGTCTTGAAGCCGCTGGTGCTGGACCTTGTGGAACAGTCGGTCACGGCTCTGGCGGCAGAAACCGCCGATGGTGGGCCGGCGATGCTGCTGGGCACACCGTGGCGGCTGGCTGGGCAGCTTTACAATGCGGTTCTGTTGTTGGACATGGGGCGAATCGCTGCCATTCGGCTGAAATCTGACCTGCCGAATTACGGTGTCTTCGATGAAAAGCGTGTTTTTGTCGCTGGCCCTCCCCCCGAGCCGATCCCCTTTCGCGGTATGCGGCTGGGTGTGATGATCTGCGAGGATATGTGGACCCCCACGGCTACCCAGACTTTGGCCGAGGGCGGCGCCGAGCTTTTGGTGGTGATCAACGGCAGCCCGTTCGAAGTGGATAAGGCCGGCGTTCGGGTCGATCTGGCCGGCCAGCGGGTCGCCGAAACCGGCCTGCCCTTGCTCTATGTCAATCAGGTTGGCGGCCAAGATGAACTGGTGTTCGACGGCGCTTCGTTCGTTGTCGGCGCCGACCGGGAGAAGGTGGCCCAAGCGCCCGCGTTCTGCGAATATTTGCTGGTTACCCGCTGGCAACGCGGGGCGAATCGGCACTGGCTATGCTTGGACAGCGAACAGGCCTCTCCGATCACCGACCTTGCCGCGATCTATCAGGCCATGATGGTTGGTCTCCGTGATTATGTGAACAAGAATCGCTTTCCAGGCATCTTGCTCGGCATGTCAGGAGGCATCGACAGCGCCTTGACGGCCGCCGTGGCGGTGGATGCTCTGGGTGCGGATCGCGTCCACGCCGTTCTCATGCCCTCGCCCTACACCTCGAGTGAAAGCACCGAAGACGCCATCGAAGCCTCGAACCTGCTGGGGTGCAAGCTCGACACCCTGTCTATCGAACCCGTCATGACCGCCTTTGGCAGCGTGCTGGCTCCGGTGTTCGCTGGAACCGACGCCGATATCACCGAAGAGAATATCCAATCGCGCCTGCGCGGCATGCTGTTGATGGCGCTGTCCAATAAATTCGGCGCCATGGTTCTATCCACTGGCAATAAATCGGAAATGTCCGTGGGCTACGCCACCTTGTATGGCGACATGTGCGGTGGATATTCGGTTCTGAAGGATGTTTACAAAACCACAGTGTTCAAGCTGGCCCGCTGGCGCAACCTGAACCTGCCGGATGGCGCCGAAGGCCCCGCCGGTCGCGTGGTCCCGGAACGGGTGTTAACCAAACCGCCGACCGCCGAACTCAAGCATGACCAAACCGATCAAGACACGCTGCCCCCCTACGATATCCTTGATGATATTCTGGAATGCCTGATCGAGCACGAGATGGGATCAGCCGAAATCGTTGCGCGCGGTCATGATTCGGACATTGTGAATCGCGTTTGGCATATGCTCGACCGTGCCGAATACAAACGCCGCCAAGCCCCCCCCGGCGTCAAGATCACCCGGCGCGGCTTTGGCAAAGACCGTCGCTACCCCATCACCAACCGTTTTCTGTCCGTGCTGGCATGACAACACTGTAGAGCCGGATAATGTCCGACGGCCTCTCAACGCGGCACAGATTCGGGATGCATCGATATGAATATCAACGCCTCGATTATCGACCAGCGCCTTGAAGGCATTCAGGACGAAATCCGCGCACGGGCTGATCACGAACTGCATATTCGGGACGCAGATCGCCTGAAATCCCTGTCCTTCCTCTATCTGTGCGTCAAGGTCATGCTGGACCTGGACATTGATGAAGCCTTCGATTGCCTGACCGAAGGGGGTGGTGACTTTGGCGTGGACGCCATGCATATGACCGAAGAGGTCGATGGTGAATTCACCGTCACTCTGTTTCAAGGAAAATATAAAAAGGCCCTCGAAGGCCGTTCTGAATTTGAAGCCACCGCCCTTGAGGCAATGGTCAATGCTGTTCGTCATATTTTTGATCCTTCATCCGCCCTGGAAGACATCAACAAACGTCTGAAGATCAAAGTGGAAGCCGCCCGCTCCATGATTCGCGACGGAGTGTTTCCTCGCGTCCGCGTTATCGCTTGCAATAACGGCCTGAAATGGAACAAATCAGGCGAAGAGGTCATCAGCAGAGCCCAATTTGGGGATCGGGTGACATGGCAGCATGTCAATCATGATGTGTTGATTCATATTCTGCAACGATTTAAGCCGATCGATGAAATGCTGAGATTCACCGGGAAGGCCATCGTCGAGGATATGAATTACAGCCGCATTTGCGTTGGCCGAATGGCCGTAACGGAAATTGCGGCCCTCATGAAAAAGAACGGCGATCGATTGCTGGAGCGAAATATCCGCCGCTACCTTGGCCTTCATAACAATCGAGTCAATGAGGGTATCCGCAACACATTGGTTTCAAATTCTGCTAATTTTTATTTTTTCAACAATGGCATCACTTTTATCTGCAACGATTTTTCATATAATGGGCTACAAAATAGCGATTATCAGGTTCGAGTGGAAAACCTACAGATCGTCAATGGTGGCCAAACCTGCATGACCATTCTCAGGACTTTTGAGGAATGGGAACGGACAACGCAAGATATGCACAGCCCATTCGAACTCGTACCACTCATTGACGCCAGCGTCCTGGTCCGAATTTATAAATTACCGAAAGATAATGAAAATATTGTCTGGCAAATTACCCATGCGACCAACAGCCAAAATCCAGTCGATTTAAAAGACCTCCTTTCCAATGATGAAAAACAGCGAAGCCTGGAGATGAGCCTCCAGCATTTTGGCTATACCTATCGCCGTAAACGCGCCGATGGTCCCCTGAAATCAACCGACATCACCTCGGGAACGGCGGCTGAAGCGGTTTTGGCGGTTTGGAGAGAGGCCCCACACCAGGCTAAATTCTACACACGGGAACATTTCGGAAAATTATATAGTAAAATATTTACAGAGACCCTCAATGCCGCCCAGCTCATCATTGCTGTCTTGCTATATCGTATCGCCGAAAACCACCGCCGCCGGCCAGAACCCAATGATTCCTACTGTGTTCCTTACGCTTCCTGTTTCATCGCCATGCGCATGGGGCATCATTTATTACAGGACTTGAAGGTTTCGCTAGCCGGCCTCAACCACCAGACCTTTTCTCAGGCGAAGGCTCTGATCGATCAAAATGGCGAACAGTATTTCTTAACGGCAACCAAAGATATTGAAAGAGCCCTGGACAGCTTCTATGTTGAACCGCCCTCCATGCAGCAACTCTCCGCAACCTTCCGGCGGGGCGACCTGATCGAACGCCTGCAAGCCTGAGACCAAACCAACCCAAGCGACTTTCTTCAAAAATAAAGGCGCTGTTAACGAAAAAAAGAGGAGGACTTTGGTTAGTTAGAAGGCGTCGGAAATAGGGGTTTTGGAGATAAGATTGGCGCCTCGAGTCGGACAGAACCAACAATCGGGCGGGCGTGCATGACAGTGCTCACCGGCTACCGTGAGCTTCACGCTCTTCATCGCAGCCGCAACACGGTGGTCTTGCGGGCGGTGGCCGATGATGGCGCCCGAGTGATTCTCAAGGCGCTGAACCGGGACGAACCGACCCCCGAAGAATTGGCCCGATTCCAACGGGAATACGAGATCATTCGCAGGTTTCGAGATCCTGGTGTGGTCGAGGTGCGGGAGTTCGGGCGCATTAATGGTCGCTGGTGCCTGGTCATGACCGATGATGAATCGGTGGCGCTGCGCGATGTTCTTCAAGGATTGCAGTTTCCGGTGGCCGATACCATCGGAATTGCGCTGGCTTTGGTTCGAATTCTGCGAATTATTCACCATGCTGGATTTATTCATAAAGATGTTAATCCCGACAACGTCGTCTGGAATCGAGCCAGCGGCGCGGTTCGCCTGATTGATTTTGGCATCGCGGCCCCAGCCACCCGCGAAGCGGCGATCCTGACCACACCCCAGGCCCTGGAAGGCACGCTTGGCTATCTTGCTCCCGAGCAAACGGGACGCATGAATCGAGCGGTGGATTACCGGGCGGACTTTTACGCCCTAGGCGCCACGCTCTATCAATTGCTCACCGGCTCCCCCCCATTCAGCTTCACCGACGCCGCCGAAGCGGTCCACGCCCATCTGGCCCGGCTGCCGGACCCCGTCCATCGGCGCGCGACCTCGGTTCCCGAGTCGCTATCGGCCATCGTCTCGAAGCTGCTCGCCAAGTCTCCCGAGGACCGCTACCAGAGCCACGACGCCCTCACCGCTGACCTAGAGCAGGTGCGGGTAAGATTGGGGCAACGCGGCGTGATGCCGGCCTTCACCATCGCCACCCACGATAAGGGCGATGATTTTCGGATGCCGGTTCGGGTCTATGGCCGCGAACCCGAATTGGCGGCTCTGACTCGAGCCCTGGAGCGCGCCGCTAGCGGCCAGCCTCAACTGGTGTTGGTGGGCGGCGCTCCGGGTGTCGGCAAAACGGCACTGATCCGTGAGCTGATTCAGCGGAATCTGGGGCGTTGGGGCTTGGTGATCACCGGCAAATGCGATGCCGCCCACCGCCACCATCCCTATGCCGCTTTTGTCATGGCTCTGCGCCAGTGGCTGGATCAGGTGTTGGAGGAGCCCGCGTCGGTCCAGAATCGATGGCGGGACCGCTTGTTGGACCATCTCGGCGGCGACGCCCGCCTGCTGACGGATTTGGTCCCGGAGATGTCGCGCCTGTTAGGCGCGCGGCCAACGCCCCCGGAGGTCTCTGCGCGGGAAGCAGAAAACCGCATTCTCACCACCTTCCAACGCCTCATTCGGGCGTTGGCCGGGTCGGAACAGCCGCTTTTACTGTTTCTGGATGATCTTCAATGGGTCGATATGGCGTCGATCCAGGCCGTACAGCGCATCATGCTCGACACCGAGACTGTGCCGCTGCTGCTCATCGGCGCCTATCGTGACACCGAGGTTGACCTCAGCCATCCCCTGGAGCGCACGGCAGAAGCCGCCCAAGAGGCCGGCCAGCGCCTAACCCGGATCGCCCTGGGACCGATGCCCCCTTCGGCCCTGGTTGAAGTGATCAGCGACCTGCTGCACCCGCCGGAAGCACGAGCCCACGCGCTGGCGGATCTCTGCCTGGACAAAACCGGCGGCAACCCGTTCTTCTTGCTCCAGTTCCTGACCAAACTACACGCCGACGGCCTGATCGCTTTTGACCACCAGGCCGGTGGATGGTGTTGGGACACTGTCCGCATCCGACAAGCCAGCATCGCCGATAACGTGCTGGGACTGATGATCCACCGGATCGGCCAGTTGACCCACTCGGCGCGCTTGGTCTTGCGTCAGGCGGCCTGTTTGGGTGATGTGTTCGACTTGGCGCTTCTGGCGTTGGCGGTGGGCACGCGCCCCGAGGACACCGCCAAAGTTCTTTCGGAACCCATCCGGGCCGGTCTGGTCATCCCCCTGGATGGTAACACCAGCAACGGCTACGACAGCAGTCGCTACGCCTTTGCCCACGATCGAGTCCGAGAAGCCGCCTATTCTCTGACCCCCCCCGCCGAACGGCCCGTTCTGCACCTGGAAATCGGGCGGCGCCTGGCAACAGCCCCCAACGCCGACGCCCGGCTGTTCGAACGGCTCGGCCACCTCAATCTGGGCGCCGGCCTGATCATCGATCCCGATGAGCGGCAAGCCCTGATTGCCCTCAACCGCACCGCCGCCGAGCGGGCTCGGGCGTCAGCGGCCTTTGACAGTGCCGCTCAATTCGCGGCCAAGGCCATTCAGCTTCTCGAGGATGACGCCTGGACCCGCGATCCCGACGAAACGATGACGCTCCATCTCCTGGCGGCCCGGATGGCGGCCCTGTGCGGGCGGAGCGAAGAGCGCAATCGGATCATTGAAGCGGCCTTGCGTCACGCCCGCCGTCGCGAAGAACGGGCGGCCCTGCTTGAGATTCACATCGAAGCCCTGTTCGCCGAAAACCGTCTTAACGAAGCCATCACCTTGGGACTCGATACCCTCGGATCCCTGGGATTTTCGGTGGCCAACCAGGACGATGACGAGGACGTCCGGCGGTTGCTGGTGGCCCTCAGAACCGAACTGAACGACCTCACCCTCCCGACTCTGGTTCGCCGACCGGAAATGAAGCCAGGCCGGTTGAAAAGCGCGATCCGTATCGGCGCCATGCTCTGCGGCCCCGCCGCCATCGTCCGCCCCGAACTGGTGCCTCATCTGGTGTTGCCGATGGTCTCGGCGATGATGCATCTGGGGCAGGTTCCAGAAGGATTGGTGGCCTATCCACTGCTTGGCGTGCTGATGGCCGAGGGCCTGGAGGATTACCGGCTGGCCTCGGACTTGGGCCGACTGACCACGGATCTCATGGCACGCTGGGGCTGGCAACCCGGCCCAGCCTTGATGCTGAATCAACTGATCCGCCCACTCAAAGACCCGCTGGCCGCAACCCTGCCGGCCCTCCTGGACGTTCACCGCCGGGCTCAAAATGTGGGGGCTTTGCGCCAATCCGCCCTCGCCGCCTATGCCTATTGCAGCCACGCCTTTTTGACCGGCAAGCCGCTGGCCCCTCTGGAGCGGGAGTTTGCCGGTTTCGCCGAGGCCCTGGGCCGGATGCGCCAGCCGGTTGTTTTGAATTATTTAAACAACTTACGGCAGTTGGCGACCTGCCTACGCAGCGGGTGTGCCGAACCCGAGCGTTTTTCCGGCGAGTACGCCGACAGCGAGATTATGCTGGCCGGTGCCGCCCTGACTGGCGATCGGACCAGTCGATTCCTGGCTCACGCCGCGCGCGCGGTGCTGCTGGCCTATCTTGGCCGCCATGGGGCCGCCGTGCGTGAAGCCGAGCGAACGGAAGAGGATTTGCCCGCAGTGCGCGGCCTAGCGGTGGTTCCGACCGTGCTGTTCCACGCGACGCTAGCCCGATTGGCCCTTTTGGATCGCCTGCCCGCCACCGAGCGGGTCATTGCCCTGGCGCGGATTCACGCCGCCATTGACCGCTTTGGCCTGTGGGCGGAAACGGCCCCCGCCAATATCCGCCACCGATTGCTGCTGTTGACTGCCGAGCTGGATCGTACAGAAGACCGGATCGAAAGCGCCCTCGCCGGTTTTGAGGCGGCCATCATTGCTGCCCACCAAAGCGGATGTCTGCCCGAAGAAGCCCTGGCTTACGAGATTGCCGCGCGGGCATTGGCCGCCGCCGGTCGCGAAGCCGCCGCCGAAGGACACGCCCGGCAAGCTCACGCGCTGTATCTGCGCTGGGGTGGAGACGCTAAAGCCGCCCAACTTCGCAGCCTCTATCCGGCCCTCTCTGAAAACGCCCCCGGCGTCGGCGAAACCGCGATCCCATCCTCGGGCACCGCCGACGTTGATTTGGCTTCGGTCCTGAAAGCGACTCAAGCCATTTCAGGAGAAATCCGACTGCCGGCTCTCCTGGTCCGCTTGCTGGGGATTGCCCTGGAAAGCGCCGGAGCCCAACGTGGCGCCCTGCTCCATCGCGAGAAGCACTCCCAGGGTGAAAGCTGGCGTATTGATGCTGCCGGGGACGCCGCCAGTGGCCAAGTCATCACCCGCAGCGATGGGGGCCTAGCCGATGCGATGGCAGCCATGGTCGATGTCCCAACCGCCCTGGTTGAACGCACGGCACTCTCCGGTCAACCGATCATTCTGGCCGACGCCCGAATCGACCCGGCTTTTGTCGGGGACCGCAACCCTCCACGCTCTGTCCTATGCCTGCCGATTCCGTTCAAAGGCACGGTCAATGACGTGCTGTATCTGGAAAACAACCTGTTATCGGGAGCCTTCACCCGCAGTCGCGTCCAATTGCTGTCACTCCTGACCGGCCAAATTGCTGTTTCTCTGGAAAATGCCCGGCTTTACCACCAACTTTCCGGTCTAACCCAAAGCTTGGAAGCACGAGTTGAACAGCGAACCCGTGAACTTCATGAGAGCGAAAGTCGGTTGCGGGCGGTGTTGGGTTCGGCTCCGCTGCCGATTCTGGTGGCGTCCTACAGCAACGGACGCATCATGTTCATCAACGCCAAAGCCAGCCGGTTGCTGGGCCTGACCAAGGGCGGCAATACTGGGCGCTTTGGCTTTGACCATTACCTGGAACGGCCCGAACAGGTCCGCCTGTTGGCCGCGCTGGCCAGTTCGGGCCAGGTCGAGGATTTCGAAACGCCGCTCCACCCCCGAACCGGGCGGTCCTTTTGGGTGGCGCTGTCAGCCACCAAAATCAGCTATGATGGTGAAGCGGCTGTTCTGCTCGCTTTTTCCGACATTACCGAACGCCGCCGCCATGGGCAGCTTCTGGCACTGGAAAAAACCGTGCTCCAGCAGGTGACGGGTGGGGACTCAATGCCGGCGGTGCTGGAGACCTTGTGCCGGGGCGTCGACCAATTGGTGCCAGAGGCGCGCAGCGGTGTCCTGCTGATCAATGACGAAAATGAAAGGCCCGGTTGGCGAATTGCCGCCGCTCCAGCCCTTCCCGCACGCCTCACCACCGACCTGGAAACCGCTGGACCGGCGGAGCCCGCCGGGGGGCCGTGCGCTGCCGTTATCGTCCAACGCGAAGCTATCGAAATTCCCGATTTAGCCGCCGATTCCCGCTGGCCGGCCTTTTCGGCCATGGCCATCGATAGCAAGCACGGTGCCTGTTGGGCCTTCCCCATCATCTCCGCCACCGAGTCGGTTTATGGCTGTCTGGTGGTCATGTTCGAGACGCCCCGCACCGCCGAACCTTCAGACCTCAAGATCGTCGACCGAGCGGCACGGTTAGCGGCGGTTGCCCTCGAACACCGGGCCGCCGACGAAGTGCTGCGGGCCAGCGAGCGCAAATTCCGGGATATGTTCACCGCCCATAGCGCAATCATGTATCTGATCGATCCCGAAACCCTGCGCTATCTGGATGCCAACCGCGCGGCTCAACGCTTTTACGGCTACTCCCACGAAGAGTTCCTGACCAAGCGGGTGGCGGACGTCAATATTGCCGGTGAAGCCACGGTGCGCCAGGAAATCTCTGATGCGCTGACGTCAGGGACTGCGATTTTCACGACCCGGCATCGGTTGGCTTCGGGGGAAAGCCGGGATATGGAGGTGCGGGTGTCGCCCATTTTCGGCGCCCACCGCAAACCGATTTATTTCGCCGTCGCCAACGACATCACCGACCGAGTTCGAGCCGAAGCCCGATTGCGGGAAAGCGAAAGGCGCTTTCGTGACGTCGCAGATGCCGCCGGCGAATATATTTTTGAAGTTGATATGGATGGACGATACACTTATTTATCGGATCGAGTTGAAGCCATCAAAGGATATCGCTCGTCTGATCTGATCGGGCGACTGCTATTTGATTTTATTCCTGACAATGAAAAGGCCAATCTTAGCAAAACGTTATTTGATATCACGGACCAGGGAGCCCGTTTCAAAGATATTGAACATTCGACCCTACACCGCGAAGGCCGGTTGGTCTGGGAGCGAATTAGCGGTGTGCCGATCTTAGAGGCCGCCGGTCAAGTGATCGGTTATCGCGGTGCGGGACGTGACGTCACCGAACACAAACGCGCCCAAGAGGAACTCCGACAGGCCAAGAACGCCGCCGAAACCGCCAATCAAGCCAAGTCCGAATTTCTGGCCGTGATGAGCCACGAAATCCGCACACCCATGAACGGGATTTTGGGCATGGCGGGGTTGTTGCTACATGAACCGTTACTGCCGGCGGTACGCAGCCGCGTTGAAACCATCTATCAATCCGGTGACGCACTGCTGACCATCCTGAATGACATCCTTGACTTCTCCAAATTGGAAGCCGGGCGCATGGCGTTCGAGGCCGTCGCGTTCGATTTGGCCCAGGTCTTGGATGCGACTACTCAATTGCTGGCTGGTCGCGCTGGCGAAAAAGGATTGAGCCTCGACAGTGTCATCGCGCCGAATGTGCCGCCCTGGCTGGTCGGCGACGCCAATCGATTGCGCCAGATTTTGCTCAATCTGGTCGGCAACGCCCTCAAATTCACCGAGCGCGGCGGCGTCAACGTCTCGGTTGTGGCCGTGGAAGATGACCCGGAAGGAGTGACGCTGCGCTTCGAAGTCACCGACACCGGCATCGGTATTTCCGAATCGGCACGGGCCCGCCTGTTCCAATCCTTTGCCCAGGCTGATAGCTCCATCGCCCGCCGTTACGGTGGCAGCGGCCTGGGTCTGGCCATTTGCCGCCAACTCCTGGAACAACAGGGTGGGTCCATCGGCGTCGACAGCACGCCGGGCGCCGGAAGCCGCTTTTGGTTTACACTGCGCTTTGGCCAAGCCCAGGCGGCCCCGTCCCGAACGGCCCCTGTGCTTCCGGGCAGCCAACGCCCCCTGACGGTGCTGGTCGCCGAAGACAATGTTGTCAATCAGATGGTCGCGGTCGGGCTGTTGGAACGGGACGGGCACCGGGTGACCGCCGTCGCCGATGGCCTGGAAGCCGTGGCAGCCGTGAGCAACGGGCGTTTTGACGTGGTCCTGATGGATATGCAGATGCCCAAAATGGATGGCATCGAAGCCACACAGGCCATCCGGGCTCTGCCTAGCCCCCAATCTACCATCCCGATCATCGCCCTGACCGCGACGGCCGTTCAAGGCGAATTGGAACGATGTCTCGCCGCAGGCATGAATGATTTCGTGACCAAGCCGGTCAGTCCCGAGGCCCTCGCTGCTGCCCTGGCCCGCCACACCCAAGCGGTGGCGGTTTCCGACGTATCGGACGCCGATGCTGCTGCCACCCCCGTTGTTGCTGCATCCCCCTCAGCACAGCTTTCAACCCATCATCTTGATGCTGCGGTCATCACGGGGCTGGAACGGCAACTGGGCAGCGACACCACCCGGGAAATTTATCGATTATTCGCAACCCAGCTCGCCGAACGCCGAGATGGCATCCTCGAGTCCCGCGCGCGAGGCCGTTTGCGCGAAATGGCGGGTTTAGCCCATGCCATCAAGGGGATGGCCGCAAATTTGGGATTCACGGCTCTGGAGGCCCTAACCCAAGCCATCGAACGGTCCTGTCAGCAAGGCGATGATGCTGCCGTCGCCGGCTTGGTTGACCGTCTCGACGGCGTGATTGCCGAGGCCCTCTATGGACTGGAGCGTCAGCTACCCGGTGTACTGGCCACCGATGGGTAACCAACTTAAGTCGATCATAGGTCAATAAGCGTTTGAAAGAGCCCATGGAATAATGCAATCTTTGTGACGCTGAATAAAATAATATGATCTGTGATTAAATTAATAATTATAATACTATCTATTTTTTCTTGCCGCTTATTTTAAGGTTAATAGATATTTCTATTCTTTGTTTCTATCGGAAATTCGTAAAATTATTCGAATATTTCACAGCCTCACCAAAAACACCGTCTTGACAAAACACTAAGTTTCCCGTTTACTTCCCAGCGTGATTACAGACCGGCGCACTGGCTTAGGGGGCGGCGAGCTTGGGGCTTCGTCCACGAGTGCTTTGTGTCGAAAATCTGGACAGTATTGATGGAGCCGGAGACGGCGAAACCACCCAGTCAAAAACCACCAAGCCAGGGAGCCGAGTCGGATCAGATGTTGGAAATCCTGATCGCGGACGATCATAAACTCTTGCGGGAGGGCCTGAAGCCGTTCTTGCAGGAACTCGCGGACGACGTGGTCATTTGGGAAGCCGCCAACTTCCGGGAAGCGCTGGCGATCGCCGCCGAAGTCTCTGCCCTGAGTCTGGTGTTATTGGATTTATCCATGCCGGGCATGAACGGAATGGTCGGAATCGAGACCTTACGTGCCCAGTATCCGACCGTGCCGGTTGTTATCTTATCCGGCGATTCCCGACGGGAGACGGTGTTGAGCGCGCTCCATGCCGGTGCCGTCGGTTTCATCGCCAAAACCACCAGCGGCGCGGCCATGGTCAACGCCCTGCGTCTGGTACTGTCGGGGAAAACCTGCCCACCGACAGACCTGAGCCTCAATGATGACAGGGAAGAAGACACCGACGCCGACAATGCCCAGCCCCCTTCCCGTCTGGAAGGCCTAAACGGACGCGAGCGGGAAATTCTAGCCTTGGTGGTTGAGGGACTGACCAACAAGGAGATTGGGCGACGCATCGGCCTGCAAGAGGTTACGATCAAAGCGCATTTGCGTAGCCTGTACCGGCGGATTGGCGCCGTCAACCGCGCCCAGGCGGTTCGAATCACCCTGCAAAGTCAGTAAACACGGGGCACATCACAGCGTGAAGCTTTAAGGTTAACGCCTTAAAGCGCAGACCTCGGACGCCGGGCGGGCACGTCCGCGCCCTTGGCTGCGGCCCGGCGTGCGGTCCGGCGTCTGAGGGCAGCCTTGATGAGTCACCATCAAGGCCCGATGGTATCACTCCACCAACTCTGAAACCTTCTCTTCTTCTGGGTGACGAGACGGCGGATGAGGATAGGTGAAGCCGGGCTTTCCGTCTTGAATCGTCACCACCACGGCGCCACCGCGCGCCAGACGACCAAAGAGCAGTTCCTCCGCCAACGGCTTCTTGATGTAGTCCTGGATCACCCGGCCTAAGGGGCGAGCACCGAACAATGGGTCATAGCCTTTCCGGGCCAGCCAAGCCCGCGCCTCGGCATCCAGTTCGATGGTCACGCCCCGATCGGTCAATTGGGCTTCCAACTGGATGACGAATTTGTCGACAACCATGGCGATAACATCGGCAGAAAGCGCCGAGAACGGAATAATCGCATCCAGACGATTGCGGAACTCCGGGGTGAACAGTTTTTCGATGGCTTCCATGTCGTCTCCCACCCGAACGCTGCGCTCGAAGCCGATGACGGGCCGAGCCATATCGGCAGCGCCAGCATTGGTGGTCATGACCAGAATCACATTGCGAAAATCCACCGATTTTCCGTTGTGGTCGGTCAGCTTGCCGTGATCCATGACCTGGAGAAGAACATTGAACAGGTCGGGATGGGCCTTTTCGATCTCATCGAGTAGCAACACCGCGTGGGGATGCTGATCGATGGCGTCGGTCAGTAAGCCCCCCTGGTCAAAACCCACGTAGCCCGGCGGCGCCCCCAGCAGGCGCGACACGGTATGACGTTCCATGTACTCGGACATATCGAAGCGGATCAATTCGATCGCCAACGCCTTGGCCATCTGGCGCGCCACTTCGGTCTTGCCGACACCGGTCGGCCCAGCGAACAGATAGCAGCCAATGGGTTTTTCCGGCTCGCGCAGCCCGGCCCGAGCTAATTTGATCGCCGTGGTTAAAGCGGTGATGGCCTTATCCTGGCCATAAACCACGGTCTTTAAATCCCGCTCCAGGTTCAGCAGAATCGTGCGGTCGTCCTTGCTAACGCTCTTCGGAGGGATTCTGGCGATCTTGGCCACGATCATTTCAATATCCCGCACCGAAATGACCTTTTTGCGCCGCCCTTCGGGCAGCAGCATCTGCGCGGCTCCCACCTCGTCGATGATGTCGATGGCCTTATCCGGCAATTTCCGGTCATTGATGTAGCGTGCCGACAGCTCTACCGCCGAACGGATGGCATCATTGGTGTAGCGAACCCGATGATACTCCTCATAACAGGGCTTGAGACCCCGGAGAATCTTGATCGCATCCTCAATCGAAGGTTCATTGACGTCGATCTTCTGAAACCGTCGCACCAAGGCCCGATCTTTTTCGAAATAATTACGGTATTCTTTGTAAGTGGTGGACCCCACACAGCGAATCGTACCCGAAGCCAGCGCCGGCTTTAGCAGATTGGAAGCATCCATAGCCCCGCCGGAGGTTGCCCCAGCCCCGATCACGGTGTGGATTTCGTCAATAAACAGAATCGCCCCTTCGTGGGCTTCCAATTCGGTCAAGACCGCCTTCAGCCGCTCCTCAAAATCCCCACGATACCGGGTTCCTGCCAGCAATGCCCCCATGTCCAGGGAAAAGATGGTGGCATTCAGCAACACCTCCGGTACGTCTCCCAGAACAATACGCCGGGCCAAACCTTCGGCGATGGCGGTCTTGCCGACGCCGGGATCGCCAACATAGAGCGGATTATTCTTGGTTCGACGGCATAGAATCTGAATGGTCCGCTCAACTTCTTGCTCGCGACCAATCAGCGGATCGATTTTACCGTTAGCCGCCTTCTTATTCAGGTTGACGCAATAGGACTCCAGAGCCTCGCCACCCTTTTTTGGCGCCTTTTCGGCAGCCGGCTCTTCGTCAGCTCCAGTGACCCGCCGGGATTGGGAGTGACCGGCAACCTTGGCAATACCGTGAGAAATGTAATTGACCGCATCAAAGCGGGTCATCTCCTGTTCTTGTAGGTAATAAACAGCGTGGCTATCACGTTCAGAGAACATTGCCACCAGGATATTCGCCCCCGTAACCTCTTCCCGCCCAGAAGATTGGACATGAATCGCCGCCCGTTGCAAAACCCGCTGAAAAGCGGCGGTCGGCTTGGCATCATCGGGCCGAGGGGCGACCAGATTTGCCAGTTCGTTATCCAGATACTCGATCAATTGCCGCCGCAGCCGCTCCAGATCGACGCCGCACGCCCTCAAAACCGCAATCGCATCGGTGTCGTCACACAGTGACAACAACAAATGCTCCAGCGTCGCATACTCATGACGACGCTGATTCGCAAAACCAAGGGCGCGGCGGAGCGTCTGCTCAAGATGAGGGGACAGCATGATGGCCATTTAGTCCTTCTCTAGGGTACACTGCAACGGATGCTGGTGTTGCCGAGCGAAATCCATCACTTGAGTGACCTTCGTTTCGGCAACCTCGTAAGTATAGACACCGCACAGTCCAACCCCACGACGATGAACATGGAGCATGATCTGTGTCGCATCTTCTCGATTTTTATTAAAAAATCGCTCCAGCACATGAACGACGAACTCCATGGGTGTGTAGTCATCATTCAACATAAGCACTTTGTACATAGAGGGCTTTTTAGTCTTCGGCTTGGCTTTAACCACCACGCCGGTATTCACACCCTCGTCGCCGTTGTGATCAAAGTCGGTCATGGTCGGTCGGGGGCCTATTCCGGGAAAGCGATAACACCAATGATATGAGAAGAAAGGGCACCGTTGGAAGGGCTCATCTCGTCAAGCGTTTCTCTCAGGCTCCGCCTGACATGCCCCTCGAGGCCCCGTTGGGGAGATGGGCGCGAATGTCCCTAAAAACAAGGCCGCCCGGCCCCTCTGCACGAGGGGCCGGGCGGGCGCGGCCCAATACCGGCGACGTGTCATTGTCATGAACCGCCGGTACTAAGGCTCAAACTCTGTGGAGCTTGGACGGTTATGCCGTCAGCGGGCGTGACAACACGGCGACGGTGGCATTCAAACGCTCGTTGATCGGGGCCAAAGCTTCACGCGCGGTAGCGGCGGCAACAGCCGACAACCGCTCGGTCTCGGCAACCATGGCCGCAACGCTGTCCCGCGCGAAGGTCTGCTGAATCTCGGTGGCCTCGGCAATGCTGCTGGCCGAAGCCAGCTTCCGCAGAGCCGCCAGCGCATCTTCCGAACTTTTGCGAATGAAAGCGGCAGTCGCCGCATTGGCGTCTTCGGCGGCACGGGCGGTAATCTTGCTGGAGGCCACGATCGCATCCAGATTGTCCCGGCTGAGGCCGCTGATCCGATCCGCATTGTCCTTGAGCGCCTGGTTGGCCTTATCGGCCTGCTGCTGGCTCACCTTGACCAGCTCGGCGAAGCTTTCCTGAGTCCGACCGACGATTTCTTCGACAAACTGAGTGGCCGTGGCGACGTGCTCGTTCATGATCGTGCTCCTTCAATCCGCTGGGAATGTGATCGGCTCGCTTGCTTTTGCTGCGCTGCAACATGAGCCAAAGATAGCCGATTTTAAGGAGTTGTCAATAATTTTTTGTGCGCCGCACAAAACTTATTACGTGTATTTTTCCAATAATAATCCCCAAAAAATTAGAGCCTCTTTTCTCCTCCCGAACACCCCAGATGCAAACACTCCCGCCATAAGAGCCTTCAACCAAGGCCCTGAAGGGCGACAGAAGCGGGACAATGCTCTATGGTCGGGCTTCCCGTTCCCATTCCTTCGCCAGCCCGCACACCATGCCCCACCGCCTCCCCGACCGCCTTAACATTGCCCGCCACTGCCTGACCGAACAGGCCCAACTCCGCCCCGACAAAACCGCGCTGATCATCGTCGGTGACGGCGGCGGCGAGAGGCGCTGGAGCTATGCCCAACTAGACGAGCAGGTTCGACGACTGGCCGGCGGATTGCTGGCCGCTGGCGCCCAACCGGGCGATCGGTTGATGATCCGAATGGATAACGACCTGCCCTATCTCTTAACCTTCTTTGCCGGTTTTGCGGCGGGATTGGTTTCGTTTCCCTCCTCGGCGTCCCTCACCGCCGAGGAAGCGGAATTTTTACTGACAGACTCCGGGGCAACCCTGCTGGCGCTGTCCGATGATCTGGCCCTTGCCCATGCGCCGCCGGCTTCGGTGCGAGTCCTGACCGAGGCCGAGATTGGGCATTTGGCCGAAGCCGGCCCCCTCCTCGACCCACGCGACACCGCCGCCGATGATCCCGCCTTCTTGATTTACACCTCCGGCACCACCGGACGGCCCAAGGGGGTTCTGCATGGCCATCGGGTGATTTGGGGCCGACGGCCCATGGTCACGGGCTGGTATGGCCTGACTTCCGACGATGTGGTGCTGCATGCTGGCGCCTTTAACTGGACCTACACCCTGGGAGTCGGTTTGCTCGACCCCTGGGCTCATGGCGCCACCGCCGTCTTGTACAACGGCACCCCGGACCCGGCTCTCTGGCCGGAACTGATTGCTCGGTTCGGCGTCACCCTGTTTGCCACGGTCCCCAGCCTGTACCGACGGATTCTCAAATATGGCGATGCCTCGCCGGAAAAACTGGCCACCCTGCGCCACGGCCTTAGTGCCGGGGAGGCCCTGGCGCCGGCCCTCCTCGAGGCGTGGCAGGCTCGCACTGGCACCGCGCTTTACGAAGCCCTGGGGATGAGCGAGATTTCCACCTACATTTCCACCGGCCCCGGCATGGCCATCAAACCAGGGAGTCCCGGCAAGCCCCAGGCTGGACGGCGCGTGGCGATCCTGGATCCCGACGCCCCCGCCACCGAACCGCGCTTGCTGCCGGCGGGTCAGGTCGGCCTGCTGGCGGTTCACCGCTCCGATCCCGGATTGATGCTCGGCTATTGGAACCGCCCCGAAGAAGAGCTGTTGGTCATGCGCGGCCCCTGGTTTACCGGCGGCGACCTCGCCCATTTGGACGAAGATGGCTACCTATGGTTCCATGGCCGAAACGATGACCTGCTCAACACCCACGGCTACCGCCTATCCCCTCTGGAGATCGAACGGGTGCTGGCCCAGCATCCCGACATTGCTGACGTTGCGGTGGGTGAAGTTTCGGTGGCTGCGGATCTAACCGTGCTTTCAGCCTTTGTGGTGCCTCATCACCCCACCCGCGAGGCGGCGATCCTGGATTGGGCCAAGGAGCATCTGGCCTCCTATAAACAACCCCGCCGAGTCATCTTCCTCGATCGCCTGCCACGCACACCTAACGGCAAGCTGCTGCGGCGGGCTTTGCCCTCAGGGTCTTAAAGACCGGCAAGCCTTGATGTTGGCGCATCAAGGCTTGCCTTCAACGGCCGGGCGCAGAACGAAAAAGCTGCTCCAGGATCGCCGAAGCCAGCGCGTCGCCGGTTCGAACGATCCGGTGCGCCCCTGCCGCCTGAAGCTCCGCTTCCTCGTGGTATCCCCATGTGACGCCAAGGGCGCCGACGCCGGCCCGCCGCGCCATTTCGATGTCAAACACCGTGTCGCCAATCATCACGGTATCGGCGGCAGTCACCCCGCTTTCGGCCAAGGCCCGCCGGACCATGGCTGGATCTGGCTTTCCCGGCCCAATATCCGCCGTCTGCAAGGTGACAAAGAACCGGGCTAAATCGTGACGGGCCAATGTTGCCGTCAGTCCGCGCATGGATTTGCCGGTGGCCACCCCCATCAACACTCCCTCGCGTTTCAAAGCCTCCAGCGTCTGCCGCAAACCGGGGAATAGCGGCTCAAGATGGACGCCAGCCAACCGCTCGCGCTGAAACGCCCTCTTATAGTGCTCGGCCAACCGAGCATGCTGCACCGGATCGCCTTCGGGCCGCAGTCGTGCCACGGCTTCCACCAACGACAAACCGACCACCCGCCGCACCCGCAGCGGGTCCGGTGCGGTCAGCCCCTCGCAGGCCCAAGCGGCCGCCATCGCTGAAACAATCGCATGCTGACTATCAATCAGCGTGCCATCACAGTCAAACAAAGCCAGCTTCAGGGGATGGTCAAGCATCAGAAACAACCCATCATCGCCTACCCCCATCAAACAGGGCATTGAGGCTGCATGGCACATCGGCATCGAGAAGGAAACAAGGAATCCAAGAGTCGACAGGCGCACTGGGCTGCATTATCCTGAACCGAGGAGGCTTCGATGTCTGCACTCGCTTTCGACACGCACCGAACCGTTAAACGCCTTCAGATGGCCGGCTTCACCGAAGAGCAGGCCGAAGCCCTAACCACCGCCGTTCAGGACGCGGCGGCGGTAGATGTTTCGCGCTTGGCCACCAAAGATCAGGTCGCCGCCCTGGATGCCAGAACGACCGCCTTGGATGCCAAGGTGGATGCACTGGATACCAAGATTGACCTGACTGCGGCTCGCCTGGAGGAACGAATTGATCGCCGGGGCGCCGAGTCGGATGCCCGCATGGTCCGGTGGGTGGTCACGACCGGCGTGGGAGCCGTGATGGCCACCGGCGGCATGCTGGCCGGTGCCGTTGCGTTCCTGATGCACGCCCTTCCGATGCCGCACCCGTGACCGGCAAGCCATAACAACATTAAAGCTCGATGGCAGGATACCGGCCTTCTACACCTGCCGCTGCCTGTCGCGTGCCAGTATTGGCGCCAAATAGCGCCCGGTGTAGCTGCCTGGAACCTCTGCAACGTCTTCCGGGGTTCCTTCGGCGACCAGCAGACCGCCGCCATTACCGCCTTCGGGGCCAAGGTCAATGATCCAATCGGCGGTTTTAATCACTTCCAAATTATGCTCGATCACCAGCATGCTATTACCCTGATCAACCAGGGCATGAAGAACCCGCAAAAGCTGGTGTACATCAGCAAAATGCAAGCCCGTGGTTGGCTCGTCAAGAATATACAGAGTTTTACCCGTGGCGCGACGGCTCAGTTCCTTGGCCAACTTAACCCGCTGGGCTTCACCCCCTGACAGGGTGGTTGCGGCTTGGCCAACACGGATATAGCCAAGCCCCACTCGATCCAGGGTTTCCAGCTTGTCACGGATCGCCGGCACCGCCTGAAAGAACAGAACGCCTTCTTCCACCGTCATATCGAGCACGTCAGCAATGCTCTTGTCTTTAAACGTGATTTCCAAGGTTTCGCGGTTGTAACGCCGGCCTTTACAGGCATCACAAGTGACATAGACATCGGGCAAAAAGTGCATTTCAATCTTGATCACCCCATCGCCCTGACACGCTTCACAGCGCCCCCCTTTGACATTAAAGGAGAACCGCCCCGGCCCGTATCCCCGCGCCTTGGCTTCGGGCAATCCTGCGTACCAGTCGCGGATCGGCGTGAATGTGCCGGTATAGGTGGCAGGGTTGCTGCGCGGCGTGCGTCCGATGGGGGATTGATCAATGTCGACGATCTTATCCAAAAAGGCCAGCCCATGAATCGCTTGGTGGTCGGCGGGATGTTCGCGCGCGCCCATCAATCGCCGGGCCAGCGCCTTGTATAAAGTTTCGACCACCAGGGTCGACTTACCGCCACCCGAAACCCCGGTCACACAGGTAAATGTGCCCAACGGAATTTTGACCGTCAGGTTCTTGAGGTTATTCCCGGATGCCCCCACCACTTCCAAAAACTGACCGGCCCGACCGGGCCGCCGCTCTGCCGGCAGCGGAATGCCCAAGCGCCCCGTCAAATACCCGGCGGTGACACTCTCGGGATTGGCCTGAACCACGTCCGGCGGCCCGGCGGCCACCACCCGGCCTCCATGAACCCCGGCCCCCGGCCCCATATCCACCAGCCAGTCGGCGTTTCGAATGGCATCTTCATCATGTTCGACCACGATGACGGTATTGCCGATGTCCCGCAGCCTTTTCAGGGTGATCAGCAGCCGGTCATTATCCCGTTGGTGCAAGCCGATGGAAGGCTCATCCAGCACATAGAGAACGCCGGTCAGTCCTGAACCAATTTGAGATGCCAAACGAATACGCTGGCTCTCGCCACCCGAAAGCGACCCCGAAGACCGGCTGAGTGTCAAATACTCCAAGCCGACATTATTCAAGAACCCGAGGCGCTCATTGATCTCCTTCAAAATACGATACGCAATCTCGCGCTGTTTGGGACGCAAGTGGTCATTCAGCTCCCCAAACCACTGGGCCGCATCACGGATCGATAGGTCTGTGACCTGAGAAATATGCAGACCGCGAATCTTCACCGCCAGAGCTTCAGTCTTCAGCCGTTGTCCACCGCATGTCTCGCAGGGCTGAGAGGATTGATACTTACTCAACTCCTCGCGCATCCAGGCGCTTTCGGTCTCCCGCCACCGCCGCTCCAGATTCTTGATCACCCCTTCAAACGGCTTGGTGGTTTCAAAACGCCGGCTGCCGTCTTCGAAACGCAGAGTGATCGGTGTGTCCCCCGTGCCATTGAGAATGACGTGCTTGGCCTCTTCCGAAAGGCTCTGCCAAGGCGCATCCATGCTAAAATGGTAGTGATCGCTTAACGACTCCAAGGTCTGAAGATAATAATGGGCCTGCGGTCCCACCCAGGAGGCGATGGCTCCTTCTTTAAGGCTCTGCCGTTCATCGGGAACCACCAACAACGGATCGAAATAGTGCCGATTTCCCAGACCATCGCAGACCGGACAAGCACCAAATGGGTTGTTGAAGGAAAACAGCCGGGGCTCAATTTCGGTGATGGTAAACCCGCTGACGGGACAGGCGAATTTGGTAGAGAAGGTTAGGCGTTCATCACGATCCGCAATTTCGGCGAACACCAGACCGTCACCCAGACGAACCGCCGTTTCCAGCGAATCCGCCAAACGATTTCCTAAATCAGGCCGCACCACCAGCCGATCAACCACCACTTCGATATCGTGCTTAAGTTTCTTATTAAGAGCCGGCACCTCGTCAATTTCGTAGATTTTGCCGTCAACCTTGACCCGCTGAAATCCGCTCTTGCGAAGCTCCTGAAGTTCCTTCCGGTATTCACCCTTCCGCCCGCGCACCACCGGGGCCAGAAGATACAGCCGAGTGCCCTCGGGCAGCTCCGCAATCCGATCCGCCATCTGACTGACGGTCTGGCTCTCGATGGGAAGGCCGGTGGCCGGCGAATAGGGAATCCCGATCCGGGCATACAACAACCGCATATAGTCGTAAATCTCGGTCACGGTGCCGACCGTCGACCGGGGATTCCGGGAGGTTGTCTTCTGCTCAATGGAAATTGCGGGAGACAAGCCTTCGATACTGTCCATGTCGGGCTTTTGCATCAGCTCCAAGAACTGACGGGCATAAGCCGACAGGCTTTCCACATATCGGCGCTGACCCTCGGCATAGATTGTATCGAAGGCCAGCGACGACTTGCCCGAACCGCTCAGTCCGGTAATCACGATCAGCCGGTCGCGGGGCAAGTCAACGTCGATATTCTTGAGATTATGCTCGCGCGCCCCGCGCACGCTGATGATTTTATTCATGTCAGCGGAACTTGTTGTCTTTGGGGAAAC
Organism: uncultured Rhodospirillales bacterium; assembly: GCA_903920145.1. Lineage (GTDB taxonomy): Bacteria > Pseudomonadota > Alphaproteobacteria > Azospirillales > Azospirillaceae > BOG-933. The sequence goes on along the minus strand of CAIXKV010000268.1, from coordinate 34,005 downwards.
CATTGGGCGGCAAGCGCCCCACCGAACCACGCGGGCCAAGCCACGGACGCAAATCCGCCTCAACCCGCATCCGATCTCCGCTTGCCCACGATAAACCGGCGGCAAAGGCGATGAGTTTCAGATCGGCCAAACGGGCATCTTTATACTTCTGGATGATCACACCGCGACCGCGCGTCATGACAGGCAGTTCCTCCAGCATGACCACCAGCATTCGGCGGTTATTGCCGATCACCGCTAGAGCGTCGCAGCCAGCGTCCACCGGCTGGCAAATTCGCGCCGAACCGCCCTCTTCAAGATTGAGCACCTGCTTGCCAGCGCGGGTCTGGGCCACCACCTCACCTTCCTCGACCTGAAAGCCCCGACCGTCTTCGGCCATAACCACTAGGCGCCGGTTAGGCTGATGCTTGAACAACGCGACGATCTCGGTATCGTTGCCAAAATCCACCATCAACCGCACCGGCTCGCCGAATCCACGACCACGCGGCAGCTTATCGACGGCAATGGTATGGAAGCGGCCATTGGTGCCAAACAGAATCAGCTTATCGGTGGTTTCGACATGTAGGATAAATCGCTGGCTATCGCCTTCTTTGTATTTGATCTCGGCCGCTTCCGTCTCCGGCAGATGCCCTTTGACGGCACGAATCCATCCTTTATCTGAACATAGAACCGTGACCTGCTCGCGCTCGACCGTGGCTTCTAGCGGCACATCGATTTCTTTAGGTGCATCGGCCACATCCGTCCGGCGCTTGCCAAGTGCGGTGGTTTTCCCAAATCTTTTCTTGGTCTCGGCAATTTCGGCGGCAATGGCTTGCCAGCGGAGCGGCTCCTCGGCCAACAGCTTCTGAAGACCGGCCCGCTCCTCGGCCAATCCCGCATGCTCGCGCCGAATTTCCAGCTCCTCGAGCTTATGCAGCGTCCGCAGCCGCATATTGAGGATCGCTTCGGTCTGAATTTCGGTCAACGAGAAACGCCGGATCAGCTCGGCCTTGGGCTGGTCTTCGAATCGGATGATCCGAATCACCTCGTCAAGATTCAGGAAGGCTTTCAACAAGCCTTCCAGCACTTCCAGACGATGCTCAATTTTGGCCAGCCGATAGCGTGAGCGCCGCTGTAACACCTCGTGACGATGGGCCAAAAAGGCCCGCAAGACCTGCCGTAAGTCCATGACGCGCGGCACATTGTCCGCGTCCAAAACATTCATGTTCAGGCTAAACCGCACTTCCAGGTCGGTAGCCTGGAAGAGCGAAGCCATCAACACCTCGGGATCAACATTGCGGCTCTTAGGCACCAGAACCAGCCGAATATCTTCGGCGGATTCATCGCGGATATCCTCCAACAGCACCAATTTACGGTTGGTCAGCAGCTCTGCGATCTTTTCAATCAGCCGGGACTTTTGGACCTGATAGGGAATCTCGGTCACGATAATCTGCCAAGTTCCCTGGGTCAGTTTTTCCACCTGCCAGCGTGCTCGCAACCGGAACGCCCCTCGCCCGGTACGATAGCTTTCGATCACCGAGGCCCGAGATTCGACCAGCACGCCGCCGGTCGGAAAGTCCGGTCCCGGAATCAGCGCCACCAGGGACTCGATGGAAGCCTCCGGCTGTTTGATCAGGTGGCGCAGGGCGTCGCACAATTCGCCCACATTATGGGGCGGAATGGACGTGGCCATACCCACAGCGATTCCAGTCGCACCATTGGCCAACAGATTGGGGAAATTAGCTGGCAGAACCACGGGCTCTTCGCCGTCGCCGTCATAGGTGGCGCGGAAATCCACGGCATCCTGATCGATTCCATCCAGCAACGCTCGGGCCACTTCGGTCAAGCGGGCTTCGGTGTATCGCATCGCAGCGGCGTTATCGCCGTCGATATTGCCGAAATTGCCCTGGCCATCGATCAGCCGGTACCGAACGGCAAAGTCCTGAGCCAACCGAACCAACGCGTCATAAACCGCAATATCGCCGTGCGGGTGGAACTTGCCAATGACGTCGCCCACCACCCGAGCCGACTTCTTGGGCGGCAGGTCTGGTTCCAATTTAAGCTGGCTCATGGCGAACAACCGCCGCCGATGCACCGGCTTTAACCCGTCGCGCACGTCGGGCAGCGAACGGGCCATGATGGTCGACAGGGCATAGGCCAAGTAACGCTCACTCAGAGCCTCGGCCAACGGCTTGTCCTGTATTTCGAAATCGGGAGTCGATGCTTTCACGATTTTTTATTTCAATTCAGAAGGTTGCGCGCTTGCCCCAGGCAATCGACAAACCGATGCCCCTCTTCGTTTCCAAAAGCCAGGCGGCATTCGATCGGATCGTTCCCTGATCTCGGAAAGCGGCGGCTTCAGACTGTCCTTGACCGTCCCATCTCGTCCCGCTCAAGCCTGGCCGCGCTTCCATGCGGTCATCATAGCTGGCACCGTCGCCGGGGGAAACCCGCGTTTTCGCGGGCCACTCTCTCCACCAAGGCTTTACCCTGCCCCCTCCAAAGGCCGGGAGGCGTTGGACGCTGTAACGTCGGGCAGGCGCCGCCGGGCTGCCGGCAAGCCATTCGGCAAAAACCGCTCCAGAAAATGGCCGGTCAAGGCCAAGCCCGCCAAGACCTCCGCCGGCCCTCCGCCGCCTCGCCCTTGCAAAAACCCCGGCAGCACCAGCAAACGATCACCCCAAGGCGCGGCGGCGGCTCGAGACACCGCGCGGCCTGTGCGCGGACTGACATGACTGAGGTCATCGGTCTCGCCCGTCACCGCACAGGCGGTCAAATCCAGGCCAAAGCCCAACGCGGCCAAGAACCCGACCTCCCACCGGATATAGGCTTCGGCCCAAACCGGCAGAACCAGAGCGGCAAACAATGCCAACGCACCCTGATAGACTCTTGGACAGGGCTCGTGTTCAGCCAACCCGACCTCAAGCAGGGCACAAGCCGAAACCAGCGCCGCCAATGGTCCCGGCTGCTCGAACAGCGCCGCCCCAAAACTGCGAATCGGTTCTAAGGTCAGCGTTCCCAGATGCTCGGGCAACCGGGCACGCCAACGGGCCCGCACCAAAGTGCCCGGCTCCAATAGGCCGCGCTGGCGAGCCCCGCGACCACCACGAACCAAGCCAGCCCAACGCCCACGCGCCTCGGTCAACAGCGTCACCACAGCCGAAGCTTCGCCCATGGCCCGCGCCGAAAGCACCACGGCTTGGTCATCCCACTCCACGACGCAACCGCCAGCACGCCGGAACCATGGACAACAAAAAAGCGCCATAGACTCCGACAACCACCAGAGGCAAGCCGTAAAATGCCCATAAATCCAGGGCTGCACCAACCATCGGTGGGCCGCCGATGGTGCCGACCGTATAGGCCATGATGAAGACCACATTGGCCTGAGCCAACCCAACGGCGGCGAATCGCTGACCAAGCTGGGTCAAGCCCAAGGTGTAGAAGCCTGAAACCACGCCGCCCCACACGAACAGCAGCGGCCAAAGCGGCCAGCCGGCCAGAACGGCCGAAGGCAGGGCCAATGCCACCGCCACCCCGGTCAAGGCGGCTCCCATCAGCACCCAAACCAACCCCAACCGATCCGCTAGCCACCCCAACGGCAATTGCAAGGCAAGGCTGCCCACCGCAAACACCGATAGCATCAAAACCGCTTGAGCCTGACCCAACCCCACCGCCACACCGTACAACGGCAACAGGGTGAACAGCGCCGTCTCCACGAATCCGGCGACGAAACCCGCCAGAATCATGCCGCGCGCTTTTCTCAACAACGGCCAGGACCATCGATGGGTCTCGCCATCACCGAATCGCCTGCGCGCCGCCGCGCGTCCCAAAATCGGCGGCACCGTCGCCAGCAAAACCAGAGCCGCACTGACAACAAAGGGAGGCCATCCGCACAGAGTCGTCAGTTGCAGAAGCAGCGGCCCCCCGGCCATCCCCGCACACCACAAGGTGGAGTACAGACCGACCACCCGGCCCCGACTTTGGTCGGTGGCCAATACGCCCAGCCACGTCTCACTCACCACCCACAACAAAGCCAAGCCCAGGCCGGCACCGAAGCGCAGCCCGAACCAGACCACCACCGAATCAAAAACAGGAAATAAAACCAGAGAGATAGCAGAGGCCAAAGCCCCCAACACCAGGGTCTCCACCAACCCCAGCCGGGCGATCAGCCAAGGGGCCAACGGCGCCACCACCAGAACACCCAGTGCCGCCATGGCAGCATTCAGCCCAACCACCGCAGCTCCGGTTCCGGCAGCGGTCATGGTAAGGGCAATTAAGGGAATGGTCATCCCGATGGTTAGGCCAGTGACGACGGCGCTCGTCAAGACCGCCGTCAATCCCCAGCGCCGAACCCGATCAGACTCGATGTCCGCCACCACCCGGCCCGTTCCGCCGTTGACCGCGACCGACTAGCGCGATGCCAGTCGACTCCCCGGCATGACCCGAACCACCACAGGCCGGGCCACGACCGGCTTGGCGACCGGCGGCACTGCCGGCGGAGCGGCAACCGGAGCCGGTTCAGCGTCGACAACCGGAGCCGGGGCGGCCGCTGAAGCCGGAACCGAAGTCGGGGCCGGTTGAGCCGGAGCGGCAACAGGGGCCGGGGTCGATTGGGCCCCCCCGAGCTTACCGACATGAGCCATCAACTCGGCAAGGCGCTCGCCAAGCTGGCGAACTTCGTCCTGGACCGAAGCCAAGTGTGCCGGGGGCGGAACCTGGCTCGGGGCCGGAGTCTGGACTGGAGCCGGAGTTTGGACTGGGGCCGGAGTTTGGGCCGAAGCCGGAGTCTGCACCGGAACCGACGCAGCCTTGGCCTCGACCGTTGGCGGTTCGTGAGTCGGAGCCGAGCCCAGCTCCTCCTCACCGCCTTCTGCCACCACGAAGCCGAGAACCTGTTCCATCCGGTCTTGAATACGCTCGGGCAGGTCTGCTGCGAGTTCGTCCTGGCGCCGGATCAGCGCGACCTCCAGCCGCTCCAACAACCGCTGCTGCTCGCTGCCGTGATGAAGGGAATCCTCGCGCAGTTCGGTCTGCGCCCGCTCGATCCGACCCAACTGCTCGGTCATCCGCCCGAACTGTTCGCGAACCCGCGTGATCTGCTCATTCAACCGCCCGAACTGCTCGCCAAAACGAGAGTTAGCCTCGGCACCGCCCGCGCGAGCCGGTAACGGTGCAGGGACAGGCACCGGCGCGAGCACCGGCGTAGCCGTTGGCGCGTCCTCCAGCCGACTCAGTTGATCGCCCTGACGACTCAGTTGCTCCCCAACCCGAGCGATCTGCGTCCCCAACCGGGAATGCGCCGCCTCGAGGCGAGCCAGACGCTCGTCATGACTTTCCGCCATGGTCAGTAACCGCTGCAACAGCGGCTTCAATTGATCGGCCTGGGGATTGCTCATTCAAGTGATCTTCCAGCTAATGTCGGTGGCCTCGGCATGCCCCCGGTCCGAATCGGGTCCGACTGCGATCACCGGCACCCCGAGGCATGGCATAAAATAGACAACGGCTGGAAGATACACTGCGATAGCCGCCGCTGCAAACCGTTCAGAAGGCAAAATTAAGCCTTGGCCCGAACCGGGCGGGCCCGCTGCAACAGCAACACCATCGGCAAACTCAGCAGCGCAATCATCATGAGCAGTTTGAAGTCATCCAGATAGGCGACGATAGACGCCTGACGGGTAATCTCGGCATCCAAGGCCGCCCGACCTGCGGTGACACTGGGATTCCAGACATCGGACAGGGCGGATGCCGCCGGTAAACGCGCCTCCAAGCCAAAGGGGGTGACGGCCTCGGTGATTTGAGCATGAAGCAACCGAGTGTTATGAGACAGAAGAAAAATCACATAAGAAATCCCAATACTGCTGCCAATATTACGCATAAGGCTGAATAACCCGGTCGCTTGGGGCCGGAAGATCGGCTCTAATGTGGCAAACGTCACCGCCGATAGTGGCACAAAGACAAAGCCCAATCCGAATCCCTGAATCACGCCGGTTATGATCAAAGTTTCCTCGGAAACATCGCCGCTAAAGCCCGTCATCTGATACAAAGACAGGGCATTCAGGCACAAGCCGATCAGAATAATCAGCCGGGAATCGGTATGATTGATGATTCGTCCGACGACGATCATGGCGATCATGGTTCCGATACCACGCGGAGCCAACACCACACCCGTGGTCATGACCGGATAACTCAGAACATTCTCAAGAAACGGCGTCAGAAGGGCCAAAGTCGCGAACAGGATCACCCCAATCGACGTGATCAGAACCAACCCGGCACTAAAATTACGGTCCAAAAACAAGTGAGGATCAATGAAAGGTTGGCGAGCCGTGAAGGTATGAACGATAAATAGGTAAGAGGCTAGCCCAGTTAAGATCGCCTCGATGATGATTTCATCGGAACTAAACCAATCAAATTGCTCGCCACGATCCAGCATCATTTGTAAAGCACCGATAGAGACACTTAACATTGTGAAGCCAAACCAATCAAAACGTAGCTCCTGATCCAGGCGGGTCTCGGCCAAAAAGGTCCAAAGCCCCAGCAAAGCTAACAGACCAACCGGAAGATTGACGTAAAAAACCCAACGCCAATCATAATACTCGGTCAGATAGCCTCCCAACAGCGGCCCCAAAATCGGCCCGACCATCACCCCAATGCCCCAGATGGCCATAGCCGAGCCATGACGCTCGCGCGGGTAAGCGTCCAGCAGCACCACTTGGGACAAGGGCACCAGAGGCGCCCCAAACACACCTTGCAAGAGCCGAAATGCCACCATTTGCTCGATATTCTGAGCCAGACCGCACAGAACCGACACCACAGTAAAGCCCGCCACCGAGATCAAGAATAGTCGCTTGCGTCCAAACCGATTGGTCAACCAACCTGTCGGCGGCGTGGCAATCGCCGCTGCGATCATATAGGATGTTAAAACCCAGTTGATCTGATCTAAGGTTGCAGACAGACTGCCCTGCATATAAGGCAACGCGACATTGGCGATGGTGGTATCCAACGCCTGCATGATGGTGGCCAACATCACGCAAACGGTCAGAGCGGCCCGCTGAAATGCCTTGCTCCCGTTGGATGCTTTGTCATCGGCGGAGGGCTCGGTTCCGTGTGTCGGCATTACTCGATTTCTCCGGCCCGAACAAAGCTGGCCTGAAACAAGCCGGCCAGCGAGCGTTGGCGGCCTGTGTCGATGGTCACGGTGGCGCTCACGCCTGCCCGCAGCGGCGGATCACGAGATAGAGTCTCCAAATGCAGGCGCACCGGAATGCGCTGAACCACCTTAATCCAATTGCCGCTCACATTCTGAGCCGGCAGCAAAGCGAACTCGGCTCCGGTCGCCGGGCTGACACTGGTGACAACCGCACTCCAATGACGGCCAGGGTAACTGTCGATGGTCACGGTGGCGGGTTGCCCCGAGATAACATGGGTCAAGTCGGTTTCTTTGAAATTGGCTTCGACCCAAACCTGACTCACCGAGACCAAACTCAAGGCGGGCGCTGCCGCCAGCAAATATTGGCCAGGCTGAAGACTATCCACATGCGTCACGATGGCATCCGTCGGCGATGAAATCCGAGCATGAGCCAAATCGCGCCGGGCCTTGTCCAAGTCAGCCTTGGCTTGGCGATATTGGGCATGCTGTTCCACCGGCAGATCGGGATCACCTCCCAATTGCGCCCGGACCGCCACCACCTGTTGCTTCAACGCCTCCAGCTTGCGCCGAGCCGAATCCAGGTTATGACCGGCCACGTCAAACTGCGATTCGGCCACCACCTTGCGCTGAACCAGATCGGCTTGGCGGCGATATTCCCGGTCGTAAAAGTGAAGATCATCCTCAGCGGCCTTGAGCTGCTCTTCGGTGACATGCGCGTTGGCCTCGAGCGCCGCCAGGTCATTGGCAACCATCCCCAGACGCGCCTCGGCACCAGCCTGCGCGATTCGGAACGGCTCTTCGTCCAGACGAAACAGCAGTTGCCCCGCCGCGACCCGCTCGTTTTCGTGAACCAGAACTTCGGCGACGATGCCCGGAACGTCACTGCTGATGGTGATCTTGTCCGCTTCGATAGAGGCGTCGTCGGTGGAGACATACCGCCCCCCCACCAACCAAAAAGCCCCCACGCCCACCGCAACCACCAATGGCCCTAAAATCAACAGTCCCCAGCGCCGCCACCGGCCCCCCCGATTCACGCTCATACGCCTCCCCTCCGACACCAGACCACCTCTTAAAACCGCTACACCAAACCACAACGCCAAAGAATCAAGGGCCAAAGAACCCTCACAACAAGGGCATTGACTCCCGATCAATCTCTTATTGCAAGATATTATAAGATCATTGGCGGCAACGCCGCCCAACACTGATAGTATTGGTCAGTGATCAGAAGCCTCTAAATCAGACAGCTCGATGTGCCGATCTGATAAATTGGCTTTAATTCGCAATAAACTCTCAATCAATTGGTCACGACAGGCCGGACTCAGCCCCGCCATCGCGTCTTCCCGATTGGCTCGCCCTAACACCCACATCTGAGCCAAGACCGGATGGGCCTTTTCAGTCAGGAACAGCAGGCGCGCCCGCCGGTCTCGAGGATCTCTGCGCCGCTCCACCCATCCCGCCGCTTCCATCCGATCCAGGAGTCGCGCCAAGGTAATGGGCTCAACATCCAGGATTTCAGCCAAAGACGTCTGATTGATCCCCTCATGACGAGCCAGATGCGCCAACACCGACCATTGGGACCGCGTCAACCCCAAGCCCCGCGCCCGCTGCTCGAAACGCTTGCGCAACAAGCGAGCTACATCGTGGAGAACAAAGCCAAGGGTACGATCCAAATCTTCGGGAGGCGGCGGCAACGGAGGCATCAAGACGCCTGTGACAAGAAGCCGATCAACGGCGGAAACGGAGCGGTGAGATAACAAGCTCGGCTATTATAAGCATGCTTATGAATAGGCGCCAGCCTCAGCCGCGCATACCTGCCCACCGGGCTAAACAGCCGACACGGTCCCAAAAGCGCGACCGTCAGAACACAGCCCGCTTCTCATTGACCGTTCTCGGGCAGTTTAACGAATGGAGTCTCGCCACTCGACCTTTGGGCTTGTATACTCTCCGCAACGCACAACGGGCTTCCCCATCCCCTGCGGTTTCGTTTATTGATTTCGCGAATCGGGAAGTCGGGTGCGGAGGTTGCTGACACAGACCAAACTCCGGGCTTGTCAGCAACGTCCCGGACCTGACGTTGTGCGATTGTTGATCGTTCAGTCCGTCAGTCTTTGTAACCCGCAACGGAACGGGGTCGCACAGTGACCGTTAGTGATCCGTTGCACTTTGGAGGCACTATTCAGATGAAGAAGTTCGCGAAGTCCTTCGCCACTCTCGCCGTTCTGGCCGTCGTGACCCTCGGCGCCAGCGCCTGCAACACCACCGACGAGCAGGCCCGTCAGCAAGCTGCCGCCGCGCTTCAGGCGGCTCAGGCGGCTCAGGCCCAGGCGGCTCAGGCTGCGGCGTCGGCTCAGGCGGCTCAGGCTGCGGCCGAGCGCGTGGAGCGGATGTTCAACCACTCCATGCACAAGTAAGATAGTACCGGCTGGGGATACCCTTTCCCGTCACTGGGTGATGCGGATCGGGTATCCCCGCCGTTCAATGCTGACCCGTTCGATGGTCGGAATATCCAGGCGGTCCTTGGCGTCGCCTGCGGCTTTGATGGCAAGCTCCAGAGCCCCTTCCGCCGGTTCGTCGGACATGTGGTGCTCTTGCTCTAATTGATCGGCCTGGGCCTTGGAGGGGTGAGCCTCCATGTAAAGCTCGCCGTCCTGCCATGCGACCTTGACCGGCTGGTCAACAAAGGTGGCTGACGTTCCTGGCTCCACCTTTCGGAACAAGTCTTCAATATCTTCGGGATAAAGCCGCATGCAGCCGTGGGTCACCCGGCGGCCAACTGCGAATGGCTGATTCGTGCCGTGAATCCGAAAGCTCCCCCCGGTAAAACCAAGATAGAGAGCATAAAGCCCCATCGGATTATCCGGGCCAGGCGGCATCACCGCCGGCAGCTCGGGCTTTTCGGCCCGAATCGAGGCCGGAACGTACCATGTCGGATTCGCCTGCTTGCGGACAATGTTGGTGGTCCCCAACGGAGTATCCTTGCCTTCGCTGCCGATTCCGACCGGATGCGTCTCCGGGTCCATACCGGGCTGGCGGTAGTAATACAGCCGCATCTCGGTCAGATTGATCACGAGGCCGCGACGCGGTGCGTCGGGCAGAATATGAGCCGTCGGCAACAGCACGGTCAGCCCTTCCCCCGGCAGCCAAGGGTCCACACCGGGATTGGCCGCCACCAGCGCGACGAATCCCACGTCAAACCGCCGAGCAACGTCCAGCAATGTATCATCATGCTCGACAACATAGGTGCTGACCGCACCGATGATATTGTGGTCGGCACAGACAGCGGGCGTCGGCAGGAGCCCTGCCGCCAGCGCCAGCCCCCCAACCACCGCCGAACCCCACGCCTTCCCGCTCCAAGTCCCGCTGGACGGGCTCACACCCTTAACCATCATTAACTCTCCGCCCCTTCGCCGTGGCAAGCGCCTGACCCGGCGCCGCGCGGGCTCCTTATACCAAGGTGCTTTGAGGTTGACACAATCAAAGCGCCCCTCGTACCGACGGGCCCATGACAATGACACGTCGCCGGTCCTCGAACCGTGACGGCGGCCCCACGCGCCCCTGCGCGCGAAGCCAAGGGCGCAGCCCGACATCAATGACGAAAATCTCGACGTCGATCCTGGCCGGGGGGCAAGCGGTGATCGGTGACTTGGTAAGTCACTCTGAGTTCCTGAACATGCTGAGAGGCACCGCGCGCAGCAGCCACCGCCACATCGTCCCTAATGATCTGTCGAAGAGCTGCCGCCCCCCAACTTTGATCCAACATCCACGCCCCTTTTTCCATGGCGACAATGAACGAAAGCCCTTCATGTTCCGCCACAGCGTCAATTTCGCCAGGCTCAACGCCGGATAAATCGACGCAGTCCCGCAACGTGATCATCGTTATCCTCCCTCTGCCTTGGCCGCAACCCAACGCCCCAATGCCCCATCCAACGATAACGCAGCGGGAACGATCAGGTCTCATCTGACAAATGGGCTGAATGGGGGATCATCACCCATGATATAGCCGCAGATCCGTCACTCTGGAATCATCATGGCTTACCGGGCCTTGATGTTGAGCTTCCGAGGCTGCCCCATCAAGGCTCGATGGCATAAACTCGCCCCCGTTGCCAGAAGGAGGGCAGCCGTCAGCCGATTACGCCCTGTATCCCGCTACACCAGGGTTGCCTTGATCCCGGTCTCGGGCAAATCCACACCAAAGCAACGTTGATAATATTCAGCAATGATTGGCCGCTCGACCTCGTCGCACTTATTGAGAAAAGTGACTCGGAAAGCGAAGGCTATATCATTGAAAATATTGGTATTTTCTGCCCACGTAATCACCGTTCGGGGGGACATTACGGTAGAGATGTCGCCATTGATAAAACCGGCGCGAGTGAGGTCGGCGAGACGGACCATGGCGGCGACCTGTTCGCGGCCCTTCGGCTGGTCATAGTGTGGAACCTTGGCCAGCACAATGCCGACTTCTTCTTTGTGGGGCAGGTAGTTCAGAGTGGCCACAATGTTCCAGCGGTCCATCTGTCCTTGGTTGATCTGCTGGGTGCCGTGATAAAGGCCGGTCGTGTCGCCAAGGCCGATGGTGTTCGAGGTGGAAAACAGCCGAAAGGCTGGATGCGGGTGGATCACGCGATTCTGATCGAGCAATGTCAACTTGCCTTCGACCTCCAGTACCCGCTGGATCACAAACATGACGTCGGGGCGGCCTGCGTCGTATTCGTCAAAGACCAACGCGCAAGGGTGCTGGAGCGCCCACGGTAACAGTCCCTCTCGGTACTCGGTCACCTGCTTACCATCACGCAGCACGATGGCATCCTTGCCGATCAGGTCGATCCGGCTGATATGGCTGTCCAGGTTGATCCGAATGCAGGGCCAATTGAGCCGTGCCGCGACCTGTTCAATATGAGTCGATTTCCCGGTCCCATGATAGCCCTGAATCATCACGCGACGGTTGTAGGCAAACCCAGCCAAGATGGCCATAGTGGTGTCGCGATCAAAGCGATAGGCTGAGTCGATTGTGGGGACATGCTCGGATGCCTGGCTGAACGCCGGAACCTCCATATCACTATCGATACCGAAATGCTGGCGCACCGAAACTTTGGTGTCCGGCATGTGATCGGATTTGGCTGTGTTGCTTGGGTTAGCCATCGGAAACGCCGTTCTTTCGTCGCTGATCGGGGAAGGTCGGTAATTACCGACCGGACTGAAGGCCGTTGTGGGTCTTAAGGGTGGTATAGGCTTGGTTGATTTGCTTCAACCGTTCCTCGGCGTGCTTATCGCCGCCGTTGGCATCGGGGTGGTGTTTTTTGACCAGTTCGCGGTAGCGTGTCTTGATTTCGGTGAAGCTGGCGGTTGGCTCCAGATTAAGCACGCGCCGGGCTGCGTCTTCGGGACTGGATGGAGGGCGCCTCCTCCGGCCTTCGCCGTCGCCCGTGCTGGCGTCTTCGTCCCGACCACTGTCACCGCGTCCGAACGGAGCCTCATCCTCGCCGCGCGCCCGGCTTCGCATTCTTTGCTCGTACAGGCGCCAAGCGCCCAATGGCCAAGTAGGGCGTTGCCAAGTGGTGTCGGATCGCAGCTCGACTTCAATTTCAGCCGGGGACATGCCAGCGTAGAAGTCCCAGGCGCGGTTGTATTCGCGCACATGGCCGAGGCAGAACCAAAAATAGTCTCTTAATCGGTCGCGAGCCTTGGGGGCCGGATAGTCACCAACGGCAAGGCACCCCGGACAGTCGCACAGGCGAGTCGACGGTGCGTTGCCAGCAGCGGGGTGAGACGAGACCTGAACATCCGGTTTTCGCATGGCCCCGATTATCGCCCGCGTTTGCGCCTCTGACAAGCGCAGGCTGCCGGAAAGGCCGTCTTGACGAAAAGGCCGGCCCGCCCTCAAGTCATGAAGGCTGGTTGGCACAACCAGCGGCATAATCCCGAGACAGAGGCAGATCAATGACCATTTCCGCCCGAATTGAACAAAAACTGACCGCAGCGTTGACTCCGAGTCGCTTGGTGATCAACGACGACTCGGCCCGCCATCAGGGGCACGGCGGGCATCATCCCGAAGGCGAAAGCCATTTTCATCTGACCGTGGTGTCGGCCCTATTCGAGGGGCAGTCCCGAGTGGAACGACACCGGATGGTCTACGATATACTCGCTGAAGAGTTGGCTGGGCGGGTTCACGCCATTGGTTTGCGCACCCTGACTCCGGCGGAGGATGTCTAATCGAGATGGTCTTTAGGGTGGTGTCATCCAAGCTTTATCGCATGCTATTGCATTCTTTTGTTTTGTTCGCTTGAGAATGGCGGCGAATGATTGAAATTCTTTGCGCACTGATTAGACTTCATAACAACGATGGTCGTGACCGGTGAGCCGGTAAGCCGTCCATCAACGCCAACGGTGCCAGGGAAGCGCGTCGCATGTCGAAAGACCGGACCATTCATCAGGAAAAACCGCCGGCTGGCGGCCTTGAAGCAAAGCGGTCGTTGTTGCCGCTACGGGCGGGCGCCGCCGCCGAGGTCAATATCTCTCACCCGACGGGCGAAGAGGCCGAGTCGTGCGCCAATGCTGTCGCAGAAGGCGAAGCGGCAGAGGCTTCCCAGTCGGGCCGAAGGGTCGGCGCCAAAAGTGCCAGTCGTAGCCTGCCGTCGCGCAATATTGTGGTCGATGGCAAGCGGACCAGCGTGAGGCTAGACGCTTTTCATCTCCGGGCACTTTACGATGCCGCCGAGCGGGAGCGGATTTCGGTTAACGAGTTATGCACCCTGATCCAGGAGCGCGGGCGATTGCGGGGCTATACCTTGACCGCTGCGATTCGCATCCACATTATGTCGTACTTTCAAAGTGCTGCCACCGACGAAGGACATCGCTTGGCTGGCCATGGGTGCGGTTATCCTTTGGCCGGAACCCCCTTTGATCCGGTGCCTTCCACCGAAATGTCAGCACCTCAGGCGCCCCGGCGGCGTCGAACCCGGAATGCGTCGTCGGGCGAGGACAAGACCAGCGGGCGGCCTCGGCGGGCGGCAGGCCCTGTGACCGCCGACGAAGCCGTGGCCAACTGATCCCGGACAAACCCATTGATTTGTGATGCCGGCGGCCCATGACAACGAGACACGTCGCCGGCCCTCGGGCCGCGACGACGGTTCCGCGTCCTCGTGGACGCGAAGCCCCAGTGTGTGGACTCTAGGGGGCGCGGAGGCGCCCGCCCGGCGTCTGAGGGCAGCCTTGATGAGTCACCATCAAGGCCCGATGGTTATGAGTGTTGTGGCTCGCCGGTATCATAGGAAATTATTGCCACGATCCCCTTGTCGGTTTGACCACTCGAATTACTCTCGGGATCGGGTGTCGTTGTCGACCGTAAATTATAAAAATCGGATCAATCTGTGTTGGTTCGGAGCGGCTTTTGTTTGCATTCAGATGGTTATGATATTGTAGGAATGCCCAGGCATGGTGGGATTTTCGCTTTGTTGTTGGCTTTAATTGCAACTCTTAATGGCGCCCTTCCTAAGCGAGGGGGAGCGTTTTTTCTATTTTCGCTGTTGACTGGAAGAGCCAATCCGGGCATCGTCCGTTAGTAGGTGATTGCTTTGTCCTCCTCCTCTCTGCGGGCCTGATTTGGAATGACGATGAAAGGGCTATCCGTCCTATGAGCAATTTGGATCGTGCCGTATTCGCGTCGTGCTCTCCCGGTTCCTCACGCGGTCGTAATTTCAGCAGACGAGGGAGGCTAAGGCTGACCTTTCAGCTTTGTTGCGCTTGTGACTCTCGGGTGTGCGCATGAAGGAGTCGTTGATGTCTAACGCCCTTGAGCACGCTCTTGCTAGTCTTGACGAAGAGGGACTGGAGCCCTGCGTTCGTCATATCACCGACCCACGAACCGGCACTCTTTGCGCGGTCGAAATGGCGGCTAATTTGTGGCGGGGACTTGATGATTTGGCCAGGGACTGCCAAACCACCAGCGCCGCACTTTATCGTTTTGCCCGGCTTGAGTTTCCTGAAGCCGATTTCGCCGATGCCCTGTGGCTATTTTTGCGCTCGGTTTACGTTCAGCCGTTTCAGGGAGAGGGACGAGGCCTCAAGGCGAATTGAAATAGCCTATCAGGTCTTTGAATTGCACTTCCTCATGGTTCGCGTTAGCTAAATCTGGTTCGCGTTAACCAAATCAAAAAGCGAGAGCCTCGCCCGCCTCGAAGAAAAGAGCGGGCGGCCTCCGCACTCCCAGGAACCTCTAGCGACCATTTCTTTAAACGTCAATGTCCTGGACGAATTTAGCGTTATCCTGGATAAAGCGGAATCGTAATTCCGGTTTCCGCCCCATCAATTTTTCAACCAAGGTCTTGGTGGCTTCGGCATCTTCTCCCGCTTCGGGATCTCGAGGGTCCGGGACCACCACCCGCAACATTTGCCGCTTGGCAGGATCCATGGTGGTATCCTTGAGCTGGGCCGGCTGCATTTCCCCCAACCCCTTGAACCGGCTGATTTCGACTTTTCCTTTGCCGGCAAACATCTTACGCATGAGTTCGTCTTTGTGGGCGTCGTCTCGGGCGTAAACGCTTTTCCCCCCGGCTGATAGGCGGTACAGCGGCGGCATGGCCAGGAACAAGTGCCCATGCTGGATCAGACCCGGCATTTCTCGGTAGAAAAAAGTCATCAGCAGCGAAGCAATGTGAGCGCCGTCCACATCGGCATCGGTCATGATCACCACTTTTTCGTAGCGCAGACGGTCGCTGGAAAACTCTCGCCCTGTGCCACACCCCAACGCCTGGATCAGATCGTTGATCTCCTGGTTGCTTCGAAGTTTGTCCAAGCTGGCCGAGGCGACGTTGAGAATTTTACCGCGCAACGGCAGAATCGCCTGAGTTTCACGGTTCCGCGCCTGCTTGGCCGAACCTCCCGCCGAGTCGCCCTCCACCAGGAATAGCTCGGTGCCGTCGCTGGCGGTGCGAGCGCAATCGGCCAGCTTTCCGGGCAACCGCAGCTTGCGGGTGGCGGTTTTCCGGGCTTGGTCTTTGGACTGGCGGCGACGGACGCGTTCTTCGGCCTTTTCAATCAGCCGATCGAGCAAAGCGGCGCTGGCAGCGCGATCCCCTGACAACCAGTGGTCGCAGCGATCCTTCACCGCCTGTTCCACCAACCGGGTGGCTTCGGGCGAGGCCAGCTTTTCTTTGGTTTGGCCCTGGAACTGGGGTTCCCGGATGAACACCGATAAGAGCACCGCAGCTTCGCCGAAGACGTCGTCGGCGGTGATTTGGCTGGCTCGGCGGTTTCCGATCCGTTCTCCATGATCCTTAAGCGCACGAGTCAAGGCCGAACGCAACCCCTGTTCGTGGCTACCACCCTGGGGCGTCGGAATGGTGTTGCAATAGGAGTGGGTGAATCCGTCATCGTCCTGAGGCCAAGCGACCGCCCATTCAACCCGGCCCGCATCGGCGGCAAAAGTCGCTTCGCCAGAAAAAGCGGTTGGGGTGACGGTGGTGCGCGTGGCTAGGGCTGCGGTCAGATAGTCAAGCAGGCCGCCGGGAAAGCGGAGGCTGGCGGTTGCCGGGACGTCGCTACCCTCTCCGAGCAGGTCTGCGTCGCATCGCCAACGGATTTCGACTCCGCGAAACAGATAAGCCTTGGATCGCGCCAATCGGTAGAGTCGGGACGGAATGAAGCGGGCCTCGGCGCCGAAAATCTCGGGATCAGGATGAAAACGGATGGTGGTGCCCCGGCGGTTGGGGGTGCTGCCCCGCAGCGCCAAGGGCCCCTGCGGCCGGCCCCGGCTGTAGTCTTGGACCCAGAGTTGGCGATCCCGCGCCACTTCCACCGACAGCATATCCGAAAGGGCGTTGACCACCGACAGGCCGACGCCGTGCAATCCACCCGAGGTCGCATAGACCTTGCCACCAAACTTGCCACCGGAATGCAGGGTGGTCAGGATCACTTCAAGAGCGGAGGTTCCGGGATATTTGGGGTGTTCGTCCACCGGGATACCGCGCCCATTGTCGCGGACAGTGACGATGCCGTCGGCGCCAAGCTCCAGGTCGATTCGGTTGGCATATCCGGCCACCGCCTCGTCCATGGCGTTGTCCAGAATCTCCGCCACCAGATGGTGAAGGGCGCGTTCGTCGGTGCCGCCGATATACATGCCGGGGCGTCGACGCACGGGCTCCAACCCTTCCAACACTTCGATGTCGTGGGCCGAGTAGCGGTTCGGGGAAGACGGGGTGTCGTTGAATAGGTCGCTCATGGCCGGCATTATGGCGATGGGGCGCCACCCTGGCAAGCCATGGTGTCGGTATCGGTTGAGCCCCCCCATTGCTGGCAACGCACCTGAATCCCGACGCGCTATGATGATGACCTAGCGCCAGTCCTTCGGTCTAAAACTGTTATTGCGGCTTGTTTCATGCTACGCCAAAACCATGTGGTGTGGAAAAAGGAGCCAACCAGATGATCAAAGACAGCTTTTTGGGCCTGAGCGCCGCCGGGTTCCATCGTGTCGCCTACACCGATTGGGGCGACGCGGCGTCTGACCGGGTTGTTGTCTGCGTTCACGGCCTAACCCGCAATGGCCGGGACTTTGATTGGCTGGCCAGAGATCTGGTCAGTGTCGGCTATCGGGTCATTTGCCCAGACGTAGTGGGACGCGGTCAAAGCGATTGGGCCAACCAATCCACAGTTTACGGCTACCCCCAATATCTGGCCGACATGACGGCCCTCATCGCCCGGTTGGGCGTGGCCGAAGTGGACTGGGTTGGAACCTCCATGGGTGGTTTGATCGGCCTGATCTTAGCGGCCCAACCCCAATCTCCGATCCGGCGCCTCGTGATCAATGATATCGGCCCATTCGTCGCCCAGGCGGCCCTGGAACGAATCGGCGAGTATGTCGGCAATGATCCGATCTTCGAAGACCAAGCCGCCCTGGAAGCCCATGTCCGCCAACTCTACGCCGGATATGGCACTTTGCCCGATGCCTGCTGGCAGCAAATCGCCCAACACAGCACCCGCATCCGGGCCGATGGCCGTCTGGGGCTGGCTTTTGATCCGGCCATTGGTGAATCCTTCAAGAGCGCGCCGGTTGGCGGTGTTGATCTTTGGTCAGCATGGGACTCAATAAAATGCCCCGTGTTGGTCCTGCACGGCGCAAACTCGGACCTGCTGTTGCCCGAAACCGCCCAGGCCATGGCCGAACGCGGCCCTAAAGCCCAAGTCATAGAAATCCCCGATACCGCCCACGCCCCCAGCCTCATGCTTGACGACCAGATCGCTCTGGTTCGGACATTCTTGCAAGCATAGCGCCCTCCTCGCTGCCCGCCCCTGATATGCTCCTATTGACTTCGTAAAGGGGCGGGCCAATCATACGAGAGTCCGAAGGAGGGATCGCATGGACGAAGATTTGAAGGCGCTGCTGGCGCAACTCCTGAATAAAATCAATACGATCCAAACCGACGTTAGCGAACTTCGTGTCGGCCAAAGGATCCTTCAGACCGGACAGGACGCCCTTCAGGCTGGGCAAGATGAGATTCGGGCCGATATCACAGCGCTTCAGATCGGACAAGAATCACTCCGAGCCGGGCAAGAGTCGCTCCGAGCCGATGTCACGGCGCTTCAGATCGGACAAGAATCACTCCGAGCCGGGCAAGAGTCGCTCCGAGCCGGGCAAGATGAGATTCGGGCCGATGTCGCGGCGCTTCAGATCGGGCAAGAGTCTCTTCGGGCCGATGTCGCGGCGCTTCAGTCGGGCCAGGATGATATCCGACGGGTCACCAGCACCAACCATTTCCGACTCATGGGGCGTATCGAGCAATTGTCCGACCAGATCCTCAAGCATATTGCCGAGCCTGGCCACGGCCTCGCCCCGCGCGGGCCTGAGGCGGCCGTCAGAGCAGTCCTATCACCCTCCAAGGCACCACTGGCGCCATAACGCCCGATAGGCGGTCTCGACGAGGCGGGCTAAACCGAGACCGTCACACAGGGGTGAGGTGACGAGGCGGGCGCGTGCAGCCCGTCGGAAGTTGTCTCTGGCTGTTGGGTTGGTGGCCAAAGAAAGAGCCAATTCCACATAGCGGGCTTGCGTTTCCGCGATCAGGGCCTTGAATCCGGCTCGAGCCAGCAGGCTGGCGCCTGCGCGACCCGCCGGCCCTTCTCCCACCAGCGTTACCACTGGCACCCCCATCCAGAGTGCCTCGCAGAGCGCTGCCGGTGCCGAACATGGAAACATGTCCAGGACCACGTCAACCCGACTGAGGAGCGTCCGCCGAGCGCCCGAATCGGAGGACGAACGGACCAGATCAAGCCGTCCTGAGGCGATGCCATGACTTCCAAAACGCTCCCGCACCGCTGTCGCGACCAAAGGGTCGCCCAACGCCCGGTTCCCCAGCCGTAACCGGGCAACCGGCAAACGTCGCAGAACTTCGGCCCAAACAGCAATCACATTGGGCGACAATCCCGCCAGGGGCGCAAAAGACCCAAAAGTCACCGGCCCCACGAGGTCCATCGTGGTCGATACCGGATCATCGATTGGCGGTTGCCAGCATCGGCATCCGTGAGGCAGACGGACCAGCCGCTCGGTGGACAGCAGGTCGGCGGCCCCTTCGGGCTCGATCACGGCATCGGTCAACCGCCAATCCATGACCGTCAGCCCCGTGGTATCGCCGTCCGCTGGCCAGGCCAATTGAATCGGTGCAGGCCGCCGGACGAAAACCGGCAGACGATTTCCCGGTCGGTGACCGGCCCAATCCACCAGAATATCAACCCCATCCGCCCGAATCTGTTCGGCCAAAGCATCGTCATCCAACCCCACCGTATCGACCCAGTGATCGGCCATCTTTTTGAAATGACTGGTGATCACGTCCGGTCGAGCGATTTCGGCGTAACACACCACCTCGACTTGGCGACGATCCCGGTTGGCCAGCGGTGGTTCCAAAAAACTGGCGGTCAGACACCGACGGAAGTCAGGAGACAGATAGCCAATCCGCAAACGGCGTTCGGGATCCCGTTGATTGGGGTAATCGATGGGCGATGGGCTGTCCGCTTTCCTGGCGTCCAGCAGCGCCCCGAACCGCCGCGCCTCGGCGGCCCGTTCGGTGGCGTCGACATGATCGTCCAACCGCAAAGCTTCCAACAACCGGGAATGGGCTTCGGCAAAATTTGGCCTAAGATCGAGGGCTCGCCGAA
The DNA here is from genome assembly GCA_903920145.1 of uncultured Rhodospirillales bacterium. GTDB lineage: Bacteria > Pseudomonadota > Alphaproteobacteria > Azospirillales > Azospirillaceae > BOG-933. Next base: position 13,739 of record CAIXKV010000268.1, on the reverse strand, counting down.
ACGACTTCACCGCCGCTTCGGCCAACCCCTGGTCCCGCAAGCTCGCCCCCAGCGCCGCGTGGGCTTCGGCCCATTGAGGGCGAGCGATTACGGCCTGCCTGAAATGCTCGGAAGCGGCACCGCACCAACCCCGATCCGCTAGGACATGACCAAGGCCATCATGAGCCATGGGCAGAGCGGGGCGCAGAGCCAACGCCTGATTGTACCAGACGACGGCCTCGTCAAAATCCCCCAACTGATGGTAGATATCCCCCAGCCGTGATGCGGCTTCAGCGTTAGCCGGATCCAGGGTGAAAGCCCGTTGAATATGCTCGATCGCGTCGCCCGACAACCCCAGCGCCGCCAAACCATAGCCCAACCCGGCCTCGGCAGCGGCATAACCGGGCCGCAAGGTCAAAGCTTGCCGATAATAGGCCACCGCCCCTTCGGCATCTCCTTCGGCCAGCGCCACGTGCCCAAGATTGGCATAACCTGCGGCCAATCCAGGCACCAGCGCCAACGCCCGCCAATAACAATCTGCGGCTTCCGCCCAACGTCCTTCGGCGCGCAGCCCATTGCCCCAATTCAAAAGAGCCTCTGCCGGTTTGCCTTCCAACTCGAAAGCACGGCCAAGGGTATAGTGAAAGGCTGGAATTTCGCCGTTTAAGGCGATGGCGCGATCAATCCACTCGACCGCTTCGGCGCTGCGCCCAGTCTCGGCGGCGATCATACCGAGCAGATGGAGCATCTCCACCTGATCTGGATCAAGCGCCAATATCCGCCGGCATAGCCGTTCGGCCTCCTGAAGCTCACCTTCGGCGTGATGACGAAGCGCCTCGTCGCAGAGAGCCTCGATATCAACCCGGAGACGCCGTCCAGCCCCCGCCATCTTCCGCCTCCCCTGTGATCACGTCCAAGCCCAGTGCCCCGGCCCCACCTTGGGTCCAAAGCTCTGGCCCAAACTCAGGGGCGAACCGGCAACACCTCCAGATCGGGCCGCAACACATGATGGGCATAGTCGGTTGCAGCGGAAGCGATATCGGCATCGGTAACGGTTCGCGCCCGATGAAACACGTAAGGGCGCAAATAGCCAAATCCAGTCAGATTGGCGATCTGACGGTAAGGAACCAGAAGCTCATCAATAGTGAAATTGTGATACCCCCCTGCCACATAAGAATCGGACGGCCCACCCGTAGATATTGCAATTAAAAGCTGTTTCCCATGCAATGCTGTCCCGCCGGGACCGTAGGCCCACCGGAAGGTCAAAACGTCATCCAACCACTTTTTCATCAGGGGCGGGCAGCCATAGAGATAAAACGGGAACTGAAGAACCACTCGATCGTGTTCAGCCAACAAAGCCTGCTCAACAACGACATCAATCTTCCAATAGGGATAGCACGTATAGAGCTTGCGCACCGTCACCTGACTGGTATCATCCAGAGCATTCGCCCACGCCCGATGGAGTCGTGATTCCGAAATCCGGGGGTGAGCAACAAGGGCCAATGTCTTCATTCTTTTCTCTCCTGCCTGTCTCTTCTGGACAGCTCCCCAATCGCAGATCGTCTCGATCCGTTACGGTGCCCCCGTGGCTGCGGCCCCGATTCGACCGAGCGCGGCGCCCCCGCGCCAACCGAAGGCTGCCGTCATCCTTCATAGAGCCCCTTCCACAGTCCGCGATCAAGCCTGGAGACCCTCACCCGGCCCCCTTTTTCGACCCCGATCACACTTTTTTTCACAACGAACACTCCCCACGTGCCCGGAACGTGATAAGGTGTTATTTCTGGGGTTCGGCGATGGGCGCCGGCGGGAGCGGGTCGTCATGTCCCGACCCTGGGTCGCGACCGCACCGAACCGACGGTCTGGAATCGAGGCCGGGGGTGCGGCAAAGCGGGACATTCTGGCGATGGGGTGCAAACAGTGGATTCGGCGGCGACGGGCGGAAACGAGCAGGCATGATACGCAAGGATAAGGGCTTCCGCGGCCCGAGACGACGCGGGTTTGATGACGATTGGGGCTTTGTTCCAGACAGTGGCAGCAGCAATAGCAGCAGCAGCCGTCCGGCGCCCCGTCCTACGAGTGGGTTTTCGAGAGATCCGGCACCGGCAGATGGGCCGGCAGTTGACGCCACGGTGAAGTGGTTCAAGTCCGATAAGGGCTTTGGCTTCGTCGAGCTGGCTGACGGCACCGGAGACGCCTTCCTCCATGTTGGGGCTTTGCAGTCCGCAGGTCACGACTCGGTGGCCGCCGGGGCAAAGCTTTCGGTCGTGGTTGGCCAGGGCGCCAAAGGCCGCCAGGTCACGCGCGTCCTGGAGGTTGACGACAGTGGAGCCGGGGCCGCGCCTGACCGGAGCGCCAGCCGGGGCGTTGCCCGGCCACCCCGTCGCCCGACCGATACCGGAAGTGCGACGGAGATGGCTGGAACCGTCAAGTGGTTCAACGAAAGCAAGGGCTTCGGCTTCATCGCGGGCGAGGACGGCGGCAAGGATGTGTTCATCCATGCTTCGGTTCTGGGCACGGCAGGGCTGACTCGTCTGGCCGAAGGCCAGCGGGTGTCGATGCGCATCGTTGATACCCCAAAGGGACGCGAAGCCGTTTCGATCACGGTTGATGGCTGACGCTTCGTCGCCATTGATCGGGTCATAGTTTGAGATGCAGCCGCCGCCGTTCCAGTCGCCTGGGACGGCGGCGGTTGTTTTTTGGGGAGAAGCCCTTCTCAGGCGCCGAGCCGTCGCAGCCCGAACCGGCGACGTATCATAATCAAGCTTTAATGTTGACCCATTAAAACGGCCCGGCGTCTGAGGGCAGCCTTGATGAGTCACCATCAAGGTCCGATGGTCTGACACACACCAAGGCCCGCCGACGGCTTCCCATCGGCGGGCCTTGTTCTCACAGCAGCAATGGTCCCGGCCTTACTCTTTTACGTCAGCCGCGACCTGCATTTTGATGATCCGGTCAGGATTGGAGACCGCACCATTGTTGCTCGCCGAGCCCTTCTTGATGGCGTCAACAAATTCCATGCCCGACACCACCTTACCCCACACCGTGTACTGACGATCCAAGAAGGGAGCGGCTTCGAAGCAGATAAAGAATTGGCTGTCGGCGCTGTCCGGATTCTGAGCCCGCGCCATGGACAAGGTGCCGCGAACATGCGGCTCCGAGGAAAACTCGGCCTTAAGCTTCTTGCCCGAACCCCCCGTGCCATCGCCGCGCGGGTCGCCGGTCTGAGCCATAAAGCCAGGAATCACGCGATGGAACAACAGGCCGTCATAAAAGCCCTGCCGCACCAGCTCCTTGATCCGGGCCACATGATTCGGCGCCAAATCAGGGCGCATCTCGATGACCACTCGACCATCTTTCAGGTCAAGATACAGTGTGTTTTCCGGTTCCAACGCCAGGGCCTCCCCCCCGCACAAAAGGATACCCAGCAGGGTCGCCATCACTAAACGCAGCAAGCGCGACATGCGTTTGATCCTATTTTCAACCAGCAAGGCCCCCACCATACCGGAGCGATCTGCTCCTGCAAAGCCAAACCGCAGGGGCTCACGGCGACAGCGCCGAGGAATCCCATCCAGGCTCGATGGTACTATTCGTCATGGCTCGTCGGTATGAGCGGGCCTAGCGGGCTTGGCCGACGGCTGCAAGGCCGTTCGAACCTCCAACAAAGCCAGGAAAGATTGATCATTTTCCAATTGATGAATTAAACCACAGGCACTGTTCGCATCAATTCCAATAACAGCGCAAATCTGAGGACGAGTTTCTTTGTCTAATAATCGTTCATAGAAATCAAAAATATCAGTGACTAGCTTTTCTCGCAAGTTTTTCAATATTGTTTCTTTAACAAGTGCGTATAGCATCGCTTGTGCGATCCAATCCACGACTAGGCCCAAATCGTAGGGCAAACGAGGCCATATCGAAAAGGGGTTCTGACAGCCTAAAACCTGCGCGCTGTCGATGGACAACTCGTTCAGACGATCAATTTTACCCTTTGATAACCCCTCAATCATCAATAACGGCATCTCTGTCGGAACCGTAGAGCGATCCGGGACACGGGACGTCCCGGATTGCTTTATCAATTCCAAAGCTTTCCCAACGATATAGGCAAAGAACAGATCCGGAGCATAGCCGACAGCAAATCCAAAGATCACCAAGGCGTTCGAAGTATCAAGAACATTAACATCCGTCACTTTCAATGTATGCCGGAGCACCGCAGCAATAATCAGGACCGATATTAATCTGACTGTATAATAGTAAAAAGTGATCGGATAAATATCATTGTTATTAATTCTATCCAAAAGCCGAACAATTACATAAATATAACAACTTATAAATCCAGCCGACATGCAAATATAGGTGCCAATCTGATAAGATGCAACCTCTGAGGCCGCCCCTTGTTGCAGTGAAATTCCTCCTAAAATAACATTCTTGACGGTGAAGTCCCAAAAAACTCCGGCCATAACGAACATCCAGCCGAAAAATAACGTCATCCAAAACGTTATAATGGGCACCGTATAATCAGAATTATTGATCTGGGCCGGACGTATCGCCCATAATGATGCCAATGCTTTTTGGTAATACATGGTATTAGCGACACTATGGCCTTCTAGGCTTTCTAGCTTTGCTTTCTCGCGATCTCTGGTGGTGGTTTGGACATGACTGATCAAAATCGGCACACAGGCCAACGCCAAGCTAATGACAACGTAAACGGCAAAAGCAACCGAAGCGGCCCCCATTTCCCCCAGATGAGATAGAGGTGTGATTCTCGCCAATATCCCAACCAGCAGAATGCACAACGCCACCACTACCGGCAGGAGGAACCAAAGCGATTTGGTCAAACTGCTTAATTTTGTAATGCCTGCCTCTGAATTCGCCATAATTCCACCCCCACTGTCGCGAAAAGCACACAGCACGGGTATCCTTTGCGCCGCAGAAGGTCAAGGAAAGATTTCATTGCATACAAATAGCCGATACTAATGAAGGGCCGGCGCGCTCCAACGACTGTCACTGGCAGCAACCTCTTCTTCATCGCTATCGGTGATTCGCAACTCCCGAACGACAAGCGCCCAATCGGGAACAGCGCCCAACACATCCAACATTCTTTCGGTCAAGGTCGACACCGCCAACATCATGGCGCTATTGCCGGGAAAATAGGCATTTAACGTCAAGCACGACATGGCCACATCTTCCAGGATCGCCGAAACCCGCCCAACCGCCGGACCCTTGACGGGCAATGACGTGTGCAACGCCTCTGGGGTTCCGAACAAAGCCAAAGCGCGCTCGACAAAAACCGCATGAATGGCATCATCCACACCAGAAGCCGCCCCATATCCTGCTTGAACGCTCACCACCATGCGAATCCGCCGCAACGCAGCCAGCAATCCCCATACGAGGTCGCTCGGCCCGGCGTCTCTCGCGGCACGATCAAGCGCGGAGCCAATCACAGCGCTGATCAAAGACGGCAGTTTATTCATCGAGACCCCCCTCAGACGCCGGGCGCCCTCCCCGAAAGTCACACCCGAGGCTTCGCGGCCCGATACCGATGACGTGTCGCCGTCATGAGCCGCCGGTATAAGCCTCACCCCTATGACATGGCGGCGATCCACTGTTTGTTCAATCTTTTCTGGCGCCCATCGCCGATCCACGTTGACGTGCCTCTATGGGCCCTATCCCATAGGCGCTAGGATAGAGGTGTCCTCGTGGTGTGGGCGGGCCCCACAAAGAAACGCCGCCCCCCTTTCCCGATTGGTCGCCCGGCATGAAACCTCACCTCATCCCCGCTTGGCTTCGTCTTCCGACCATGAACGGCCTCGTGATCATGCTGTTTGCGGTGACACTCCCCGACTCTGCCGCCGCCCAAAGCGCCCAGCAAAAGCCCGCTCCAACGGACTCGCCCCCAACCGTCGACGGGACAGGAGTAGCCATGACCGGCGACCTCATCACCGTTGGCGGGTCTTCCGTTCGATTGTTTGGGATCGCGGCGCCGATTCCTGGTGAAACCTGCGAAACGCGGTATGGCCAAACCTACGACTGTTACCGCCGCTCCACAGACAGTCTCCAGGCGTTGATCGGAGATGCTTCGGTGACATGCTCGATCACCGCCACCGATCACACCGGCCAGCGAATCGGCGTTTGCCGAGCCCACGGCATGGATATTGCTTCGGCGATGGTGTCCCGTGGCTGGGCCTTTGCCTACCGTCGGCTCACCCCGGTCTACGCCGGAGCTGAAGCGTTTGCCGAAAGCCACCGCCTCGGCATATGGGGCGGCAAAGTTGAAACCCCCTGGCAATGGCGATCCCGTCAGCTCTCCGACACCGCCCGCTAGCCCTTGAGCGGGTTTTCGCCGGAGATCACACCATCGAGCCTTGATGGTGACTCATCAAGGCTGCCCTCAGACGCCGGGCGGGTGCATCCGCGCCCTTGGCTTCGCGCGCATGGGCGCGCGGGGCCGCCGTCGCGGCCCGATACCGGCGATGTGTCATCGTTATAGCTCGCCGGTATCACACCATCGAGCCGGCCCCCAGACGCCGGGCGGGCGCGTCTGCGCCCCCTAGAGTCACGCGGGCTACAAACCGCCAGGCATCCGACTTGGGCTTTCCGCACTCGCCGCCCGCCACCGCCGTATCACCAAACCGACGGCAGCCAGGGCTTCGATCAGGACCGGCAACACCACCAGCTCTGGAGGGCCCGACGGCGACGGCACCAAAATTGGCATCAGACTGCCAAGCCGGGCCGAACTCAAAATCACCGGCAACAGGAAATAGGCCGCGATCAGATAGACCCCGATCACTAAATTCCCGCCCCCGAATCGGCTGTAAAGCACGAGATAATAGAACAGGGCGAGATCGCGCACCGTGAACAACAGCACCGCCGCGACCAAAGCCAGAGGGCCAACCGGCAACGGTGCCCCCGGTGCTCTAAGACCAACGATATTGACGACGGTCAGCACCCCCAGCACCACAGCCACCACCAGAGCTGCAAACCATGCTGGCGACAGATGTTCTCCTTGACGCATGTGCCCTGCGAAAAACAGAGCCAACCACTGCCGCAACCGAACCAAGCTTTTAGGCTCCACCACAGCGCAGGCATAGGTTAGAATAATTGCCGCACAGAAGGCAATAAACAAACGGGTCACAGCCGGCGTTGGCATTCCGGCACTCGCAACAAAAGACTGAAGGTGATCAAAACCAGCAATAAAGGCAGATGAAAAAATCAGAAACATCAACCAAGTTGGTGATCCTTTCGAGTACTGCAACGCGGTTCTTAACATCTGATAAGTGCCAAGTACCGTCCAACCCACAAAGACTAATTGGAAAAGAGTTACAAAAGCATCAAACGGAATGATGAACCCATACCAATAAACTGAGTCTGGGCGGTTAAACATCGTAAAGAACAAGAATGGCGCCATCACGAGAAGCGTCACAGTCTGAGCAATGGTCACTTGAAAGCGCAAACTATCGGACTCGCCTCGAATTAAAACCATGCTCAATAATAGTGCCAGGGCCTGCGCCTCCAGCCCAGCCAACAGCAGGCGAATCAACAGCACAAAATTGCCATGGGGACTGAGCAAAAATCCGATCACGCACCAGATCGAGCCGTACCACATGAAAGCAGTACTGCCGATCAACTTGCCCCAGGTCATCTCCCAGGGGCCCAGCGCCGACATGCGCTGGGTGTCCCAGGTCCGGCCAATCACTTCGGCCAATACCGCTTCGGCAGCCAACCGGCTTCCCCAAATAATCAACAACAGGCCGATCAATAACTGTGCAGCACCGGCAAAGGAGATACTGCCACCGGCCAACCAAGCGGCGAAAAATACCAGCACCAGCACCGCCGGCATCGCCACCATTCGGTGGGGTGGCAACTCCAGCCAAAGGTTGCGCTGGAATTCGGGATTCATCGCTTCATTCCCCGCATTTTTTCGCTATAAACCGACTGCATCGACTTTTGCTCTTCTTGCAGCGTAGCCACCTGCAACCCGGATTGAATAAGAGAGCGCAAGAGCTGCGCCTGGGCGAAGGTATCCCCGGTAAAATCGAAACGAGCCGCAGCGCCTTCCACATCCAAGCCGCTAACCTGGGGATCGGCGGCCAAGCACTGGCGCAACCCAGACGACGGCTGAACCAAAGCCACCCGCAGCCGACGAGGCCGACCGACCGGCGCCCGCGTCGGGCAGTGCTCGACCACCCGACCGTTGCGCAGGATCATCATGTGAGTGGTGTAGTCTTCAAGCTCGGCTAGGATATGAGACGACACCATCAGCGTCATCCCTTCGGTCCCTAACGCCCGCAGCAACTCCGATAGATTGGCGCGAGCCTCCGGGTCGAGTCCCGAGGCCGGCTCATCCAGCAGCAACACTTTGGGGCGGTGCAGCATGGCTTGAGCAATCGCCAAGCGTTGACGCAAGCCACGGGACAAGGCGCCAACCTTATCATCAAGGCGATCGGCAATCCCTAGGCGGTTGATTGAGTCCTGGATACGCCGCTGACGATCGCGGGAAGGAATTCCATAGGCGGCGGCCTGATAATTCAGGCTCTGACGCACCGACAAGGCGTCATAAAGCCCCAAATCGTCTTGCAACAGGCCCAACCGACGGTGAACCTCGCGCGGCGCCTCGGTCACATCGATTCGGTCCACCGAGACCGTTCCCGAAGAGACCACGTCAAGACCGGCTAGACACCGCAACAGGGTGGTCTTGCCAGCGCCGTTGGGCCCAACCAAGCCGGTAATGGTTCCCGCCTTGATCTCGAACGACACCCCGCACAAGGCGCGCTTGGTCGGATAATCAAAGATAAGGTTGCGAACGACGATCAAGAGACTTCTCGCTTCAGCCTGGTGTCGGGTCGCCCGGTGCCACGCGATACGTTCCACGAGCGACCGGCCTACCCGTCGCCGCCGCTGGTCCGCCGAGACCGGAACCATACCGCTCGCAGGTCTGCGGCGCAACGCTTGTAAAGATTGATCCCAGCGCCTATTGGGCCTTGCCCTCCGGAACCGCAACATTATCGATCAGCCGAGCCCGCCCCAACCAAGCCGCCACCAACAAACGCCCAGGCCGATCCGTCCGCTCTAACGGCTCCAGCGTCTCGGCATCCCGAAGCTCAAGATAGTCGAGCTTGGAAAAACCGGCGGCCAAAATCCGTGCGCGAGCCTCGGCCAAAACCGGCCCAACCTCGCCGCCCTCCTGCAATCGACCAACTGCTTCGGTCAAGGTCTGGAACAGAACCGGCGCTTGCCCGCGCTCGGCGGCGGTCAAATAGCTATTTCGGGACGACAACGCCAAACCGTCGGCCTCGCGCACCGTCGGCGCCCCCTCAATCCGCACCGGAATATCGAGATCCCGCACAAACCGACGGATCACCAACACTTGCTGATAGTCTTTTTCCCCGAATACCGCCACGTCGGGCAAAGTCTGAAGCAACAGCTTGGTGACCACCGTCGCGACACCGCCGAACATTTGAGGCCGGGCGGCGCCGCAGAGCCCCCCGCTGACTCCGGTGACGCTAATTCCAGTGGCGAATCCTGGCGGATACATTTCGGCGACTGTGGGAGCATACAGCAGATCGCACCCTGCGGCCTGAAGCTTGTTCCGGTCTCCCGCTTCGTCACGAGGATAGCGATCCAGGTCTTCGGTTGGGCCAAACTGGATCGGGTTGACGAACAGCGACGCCACCGTCCGCTGGCACAACCGCCGCCCATGATCCACCAGCGCCAAATGCCCTTCGTGGAGATAGCCCATGGTGGGGATCAACGCCACTGTCTCCCCGGCGCGCCGCCAACCGGCAATGGCCGCCCGAACGCCATCAACGGTTCGAATCACATTCAATTGTCCCACAGTCCCGCCACCGCCGGTCATGGTTCGTCCCCCCGAGTCCGCTCGTTCGCTGGCCGTGATCGCGGCGTTGGCCCCCCACCCACACAATGTTCGGGACCGGGGAAGCGGCGCTGACGAACGTCGGAAGCATAAGCCGCCACGGCGTCTCCGATCTGCGGCCCCAACTCGGCATAACGCCGAACAAATTTGGGGGTAAAATCGCTGAAAATCCCCAGCAGATCATCCACCACCAACACCTGCCCATCGCAATGGGGCGAAGCCCCGATGCCGATGGTCGGAACGGGAATGCGAGTGGTAATCTCCCGTGCCAACGACTCGACGGTGCCCTCGACCACCACGGCAAACGCCCCTGCCGCCGCCACCACTTCAGCGTCGGTCAGGACGCGCCGCGCGGTCCCTTCGTCACGGCCCTGAGTCCGAAATCCACCCAACACATTGACGGCCTGGGGCGTCAGGCCCACATGCCCCATCACCGGCACGCCCCGCACGGTCAGGAACGCGATGGTTTCGGCCATCTCCGCGCCACCTTCCAGCTTGACCGCTTGGGCGCCGGTCTCGGCCAGCAATCGCGCCGCCGCCCGGAAAGCCACTTGGGGCGATTCCTGATAAGTTCCGAACGGCATATCCACCACCACGCATGCCCGCTGTGACCCGCGCATGACCGCTTGGCCATGAGCGATCATCATCTCCAGCGTCACCCCCAGGGTGCTCTCCAGACCATAGACCACCATCCCCAGCGAATCACCGACCAACAGAATATCGACGTGAGGGTCAAGCAGCCGCGCCATGGGCGTAGTGTAGGCGGTCAGACTGACGATCGGCGCCTCACCTTTGCGGGCGCGTATCCGGGGTATCGTCAATCGTTTGATGTCGCTCTGGACGCTCATTTAATGGGCTCCTGCCGATTCACGCCGCCGGCACGCCCCCCGTGCCGACCGCAGTTCCGCCGGGATAAGGCGCCCGAACCGCAAAGTCCAGTGTCCTCGCGCCATCAAGGCCATCGGACAGAGCAACACAAGGGCGCATGGCTCATTCACCGGGCATGTCGCTGTGATATGGTGCCGTCCTGCGCCCGTGCCCACGGACGGCGCCCCGGATCGACTCTGGAGTCTAAAACCACAAAATCACAACCGGGCCTACCCATTGCGGTCCATAACAATAGCAGGAGCAACAATGGCAGGAGCGGTGCTTTGGAAACTGTAATGACGCACTCGTCTGCCTCTGAAACCGGACCAACCGGCTCTTTGCGACCTTTGGTCGTAGACCTTGATGGAACTTTGATCAAAACTGACTTATTGATCGAGTCCTTCCTGCTGCTTTTAGGGGCTCATCCGTTCCGGGCGCTTGCCGACCTTGCGACGCTGGGCCAGAGCAAGGCGGCATTCAAGGCGCGAATTGCCGATCAGGTGATGATTGATCCGCAAAGCTTGCCGTTGAATCAGATCGTGCTGGCGCGTTTGCGAGCGGAAAAGGCGGCAGGCCGGGCTCTATACCTCGCGTCAGCCTCGAATATCCGCTATGTAGAAGCAGTGGCGGCTCATCTTGGCCTATTTGACGGGGTTTTTGCCTCGGATAGCACCCATAATCTGGCCGGAACTGCCAAAATGAACCGCTTATGCGTGGCCTTTGGGGCGGGAGGTTTTGATTACATCGGGGATTCGCTGGTCGATATGGCCGTTTGGGGTCAAGCGGCTGGCGTGCTGGTGGTGTCGCCGTCACCGTCCCTAAGGCGAGCGGTCTCTGCCCGCTTTCCCCATGCCGAAATCATCGACAACGCCGGCATCCCGCTCAAAGAGCTGATCCGCGCCGTTCGCCCGCATCAATGGCTTAAGAATTTACTCATCTTCGTGCCGCTCCTGGCGGCCCACGCCATTGCCGCCGGCTCCTTGACCGCCAGCCTTCTGGCGTTCCTGAGTTTCGGCTTTTGTGCCTCGAGCGTTTACCTGCTGAACGACCTACTCGACCTTGCCAATGACCGGCGCCATCCGTCCAAATGCCGCCGCCCTTTTGCCGCCGGCCTAATCCCCTTGACTCATGGTCTGGTCTTGATCCCGATCCTGATCGTCATCTCGGTTGTGCTGGCTCTTGGCCTGCCCCGGCTGTTTTTGGTGGTGCTGGCGTCTTATTACCTGTTGACCCTCGGCTATTCGCTTTGGCTGAAGCGCCGCGTGATGGTCGATGTGGTGCTCTTGGCCTGCCTCTATGGCATTCGGGTGGTGGCAGGCGGCGTGGCGGTAGCCGTGCCGCTTTCGGTGTGGCTGGTGGCGTTTTCGCTGTTCCTGTTCTTTAGCCTAGCCCTAGTCAAACGCTGCACAGAGCTGATCGACCACGTCGGCAAAGGGGCCGGAGACCCGCCCGGTCGCGGTTATCGGCAAGAGGATTTACCAATTCTCGAGTCGATGGCCACTGCTAGTGGCTATATCAGCGTGCTTGTCCTGGCGCTCTACATTAACAATCCGGTGGTTGGGCATCTTTACACCGTGCCAGAATTGCTATGGCCGATTTGTGCCATCCTGCTGTATTGGATTAGCCGGATTCTGGTCCTAACCCACCGGGGGGAAATGCACGATGATCCAGTTATCTTTGCCGTCACTGATCGTATCAGCCTGATTTCGGGGGTTCTCATGGTCCTGGCTGGCGTGGCTGCCAGTCTTTAAAAAAGCCCGCTCCTCTAGGAAAGCCCTCTATGACCAAAATTCAGCCCTCTGAAATCGATGATATGGGCCCCCTACTCCGCCGGGCCGAGTCCGGGTTGATCAGCGGCTTAACCGTCAGCATCGCAGCGATGGCGATTCTGGCGGCCATCCTGGGGGGCCATGCTCTTTTAACACAGATCACACGCCTGACCTTCGCCGAGGTCATCGGATTGCTGGGGCTATCGCTGGTTAATTATGGGGCCCGTATGATTCGCTGGCACATCTACAGCCAACATATTGGTTTGCGGATACCCTGGCATTTGAATGCGCTCTATTATCTTTCCGGCTTCGCTATGACCATCACACCGGGAAAAATTGGAGAGCTGTTACGGCTTTGGTTGATTCGGCGGGGCTATGGCATTCGATATGAACGGTCGGCCAGCCTGCAAGTGGCTGACCGCCTCAGCGATATCGGCGCCATGCTGATCTTATGCCTCATCGGCGTGACCGCGTTCACGGGCTATGCCTGGGCTGCTGCCGCCGTCACCCTCCTGATGATCGGGATGATCGTCAGTCTTTTGCGGCCCGGCCTGTTGATTCGTCTGGTGGGCTGGCTGTACGCCCGAATCGGTCGCGCCCCCCGCCTGTTTGCCCGAATCCGAACCTTTCTCCGCCATTTGGAACGACTCGGCTCTTGGCGGACCTACGGAGCGACACTGCCGCTCTCGCTGCTCGGCTGGTTTGCCGAAGCCGTGGCGTTTTACTGGGTTCTGGCTGTAATGAACGCCGACGTTAGCCTGCCTCAAGCTCTTTTCATCTTTGTGTTTTCCATGATCGCCGGAGCCGTGGCGCTTTTACCGGGCGGGCTCGGCGGGACCGAAGTGGGCATGGTCACGCTTTTGACCGTCGTCGGCGTTGGGCTCGAAACAGCGGTGGCTGCCACGGCGGTCATCCGGGTGACGACGCTGTGGTTCTCGGTGGCACTCGGCATCGCCGCCTTGCCTCTGGCCTTGCGGTCGGTCAACGCCAGACGGTTGGGGGGTTTTTATACCGGCGAGCCCTGATACTGACACATCGCCGGTCCTCGGGCCGCGACAGCGACCCCGCGTCCTCGTGGACGCGAAGCCCCAGTGTGTGGACTCTAGGGGGCGCGGATGCGCCCGCCCGGCGTTTGAGGGCAGCCTTTACCGGGCCGCGACGGCGGCCCTGCGTCCTCGTGGACGCGAAGCCCCAGTGTGTGGACTCTAGGGGGCGCGGATGCGCCCGCCCGGCGTTTGAGGGCAGCCTTTACCGGG
>CAIXKV010000267.1 GCA_903920145.1 uncultured Rhodospirillales bacterium | reverse complement strand
GAGCTATAACGATGACACACTGCCGGTATCGGGCCGCGACGACGGCCCCGCGCGCCCATGCGCGCGAAGCCAAGGGCGCGGATGCGCCCGCCCGGCGTCTGAGGGCGGCCTTGATGGGGCAACATCAAGGCTCGATGGTATAAGGCGGCGCCCATCATGACGTCTTGATGTCCTGAAAACGCAAGGACTGGACGTAACCGGCGGTCTGGCGGACAATAGCGGCAGCGACCCGTTTGCCCCCTGCCTTCGCCACTCGTCGAAAGCACCACGCAAAAGGGCCGCCTGTTTTCCAATCATCAACGAATTTCGCGCCATTCGGCAGGTAAGACGCCATGAAGCCCGATTACCATCCTTTTCGCCGCTATCGCCAGACCAAGATCGTCGCCACCCTGGGCCCGTCCAGCTCGACACCTGAGATGATCGAAGCCCTGTTCAGAGCCGGAGTCGATGTCTTCCGACTCAACTTCAGCCATGGCAGCCACGACGATCATCTCGCGCGGATCGAGGCGATTCGGGCGCTGGAGGATCAGGTGAGCCGACCCGTGGCAATTATGGCCGATCTGCAAGGCCCAAAGCTGCGAATCGCCACCTTCGCTCATGGCCCCATCGAGCTTCACCCTGGACGGCCTTTCCGGCTGGATTTGTCCACCGAGCCCGGCGACGTAACCCGCGTAGGCCTGCCCCACCCGGAGATTTTCGCGGCTTTGGTCTCGGGAACGGATCTGCTGTTGGATGACGGCAAGGTCCGGTTGCGAGTCGAGGCGTGCGGCGCCGACTTTGCTGAAACCAAAGTGGTGGTCGGCGGTCGGCTGTCCAACCGCAAGGGCGTGAATGTTCCCAACGTGGTGTTGCCACTGTCGGCCTTGACCGCCAAGGATCAGGCCGACTTGGCTTTTGCGCTTAATCATGGCGTCGATTGGGTGGCGCTGTCCTTTGTCCAGCGTGCCGAAGACGTCGCCGAGGCGAGACGCTTGATTGCAGGCCGCGCGGCGCTGCTCTCGAAACTGGAAAAACCCCAAGCTATCGAGCACTTGGACCAAATCATCGAGCTTTCGGATGGCTTGATGGTGGCTCGGGGAGATTTGGGCGTCGAAATGCCCGCCGAAGACGTGCCGAGCCTGCAAAAGAATATCGTCCGGCAGGCTCGCAAGGCCGGAAAGCCGGTGATTGTGGCCACCCAGATGCTGGAATCCATGATCAGCGCGCCCACACCGACTCGGGCCGAAGCGTCGGACGTAGCCACCGCCGTTTATGACGGTGCCGATGCCGTCATGCTTTCGGCAGAAACCGCTTCGGGGCAATATCCTCTCGAAGCCGTATCGATGATGGATCGCATCGCCCATCGGGTCGAACATGATCCGACCTATCGGACGATCCTGGTGGCACAGCATCCCGACCCACGCCAAACCGCCGCCGACGCCATCACGGCGGCGGCCCGTCAGGTGGCACACACCATCGGAGCCGCCGCCATTGTCACCTACACCACTTCAGGCTCGACCACCTTGCGGGCAGCGCGGGAGCGCCCGGATGTGCCGATTTTATGCCTAACTTCGCGAATGGAAACGGCACGCCGGCTGGTATTGGCCTACGGCACCCATACGGTTCTGACCACCGACGTTACCAGCGTCACGGAAATGGTGATCAAAGCCTGCCGAATCGCCTATCTGGATGGCTTCGCCGAGCCCGGTCAGCGTTTGGTGATCACGGCGGGCGTTCCGTTTGGCACACCAGGCAGCACCAATATGTTGCGTATTGCCTGGGTTGAGGGGTGATACCGGCGAGCCCTCATAATGATACCATCGCCGGTCCTTGGGCGGCGACGGCGGCCCCGCGCGCGGACGCGCGCGAAGTCCCCATGTGACTCTGGAGGGCGCGGATGCGCCCGCCCGGCGTCTGAGGGCAGCCTTGATTCAGCATCAAGGCTCGATGGTCTGATACCGGCGAGCCCTGATACTGACACATCGCCGGTCCTCGGGCCGCGACGGCGGCCCCGCGTCCTCGTGGACGCGAAGCCTAGGGCGCGGATGCGCCCGCCCGGCGTCTGAGGGCAGCCTTGATGAGTCAGCATCAAGGCTCGATGGTCTGAGATCAGGTTTTCGTGGACTCTGCCCACATGCGCAAAGGGCCAGTCGGT
>CAIXKV010000266.1 GCA_903920145.1 uncultured Rhodospirillales bacterium | reverse complement strand
TTGATGTTGACTCATCAAGGCTGCCCTCAGACGCCGGGCGGGCGCATCCGCGCCCTTGGCTTCGCGCGCATGGGCGCGCGGGGCCGTCGTCGCGGCCCGATACCGGCAGTGTGTCATTGTTATAGCTCGCCGGTATCAGACCATCGAGCCTTAATGTTACCCCGTCAAGTCTGCCTTCAAACGCCGGGCGGGCACAACCAGAACACTGGCTTTATGTCCTCGGGGACGAGCACGCGCGTCCCATGGGGCCGGCAATCCCCTGGCACCCAAGACAGCAATTCCGCTCGGCGGGCATCTGTTCTAAGCTAGCGATATGGGGTGACTCGAGGCGTCTAGCCACCGCTCTTTGCCCACAGGGCGACTGTGGGGCTAACGGAGTGGTAAGGACGGGCGCCAACCTGACTTGACGAGCGGCGGCTATGGCGTTGACGGAACAGACACCAAAAGGCGGCGACTCCGAACTGGGGCCGGGTTTCGCCTCTGACTTGATGGCAACGGCCCAAGGTCTCTTGAAGCGGGGTGATATCGGCCTGTCGCTGGGGGTGGTGACGATTATTGTCGTCCTGATCCTGCCGATGCCGACATGGATGCTGGATATTTCGCTTTCATTGTCGATCACCTGCGCGGTCATGATCCTAATGGTCGTGCTGTTCATGCAGAAGCCAACCGATTTCAGTTCCTATCCCACCGTTCTGCTGATCACCACGCTCCTTCGGCTTTCCCTGAATCTGGCCTCGACTCGCCTGATTCTGTCGCATGGCCACGAGGGCACCGATGCCGCTGGCCATGTGATCGAAGCCTTCGCCAGTTTCGTCATGAGTGGCGATTTCGTAATCGGAATCATCGTCTTCGGCATCATCACCCTCGTCAACTTCAAGGTGATTCTGGCCGGTTCCGGCCGTATTGCCGAAGTCGCGGCACGGTTCACCTTGGATGCGATGCCCGGTAAACAAATGGCTATTGACGCCGATATGTCATCGGGCCTGATTGACGAAGCAACGGCAAGAAAGCGACGAAAAGAACTGGAAGACGAATCAGCATTTTTCGGATCAATGGACGGTGCTTCGAAATTCGTCAAAGGAGATGCGGTGGCCGGCATGGCCATCATTGCCATTAATATCATCGGCGGCATTATCATCGGGACCGTCCGTCATGATATGCCGTTTATGGATGCTGCTGATACCTTCGTCAGACTGACCATTGGCGACGGTCTGGTATCTCAAGTTCCAGCCTTGATCATTTCGATCTCGGCGGGCCTGCTGGTTACCAAAGCGGGCGTTTCGGGTTCGACCGATAAAGTCCTAGGGCAACAGCTCGGCGCCTATCCCGCCGCCTTCGGCCTGACCGCGACCATGTTGGTCGCGATGGCTATGTTGCCCGGCATGCCGCCCATCCCGTTCCTGTGTCTGGCCGCCGCCGCTGGCTATGCAGCGTGGTCCCTGCCGCGCAAGCGCAAAGCCGAAGAAGCCGAACGGGCCGCCACCGAAGCGCAAGAGGCTCAAGCGGCGCCGGTTGCCGACGAACCGATTGCAACCGCGCTCGCCCTCGACCTTATTCGGCTGGAGCTGGGATACGGCCTGCTGGTGCTAATCAACCAGCCGCCACCGGGCAGCCACCGCTTAACCGACCAGATTCGCGGGCTACGGCGCCAAATCGCCAATGAAATTGGTTTCATCATGCCGGCGGTGCGGATTCAGGACAATCTCCAATTGGCTCCCAATACCTACGTCATCCGGGTCAAGGAAATCGAGGCCGGACGCGGCGACATCCGCCCGGCTATGCTGTTGGTGATGGACCCACGCGGCGATGCCATGAGCTTGCCCGGCGAACAGACCGTAGAGCCGACTTTTGGTCTGCCCGCCATCTGGGTCGAGCCCACCTATCGGGAAGAGGCGCTGTTCCGTGGCTATACCGTGGTGGACCCGTCAACGGTTATCACCACCCACCTGACCGAAGTCATCAAAGACAATATGTCCGAACTCTTGTCTTACACCGAAACTCAAAAACTGCTCGACGAAATGGACCGCAGCCACCAAAAGCTGATTGCCGACGTGATTCCGGCCCAGATCACCTTGGGCGGGCTGCAACGGGTGATTCAAAATCTACTGGGCGAGCGCGTTTCGGTGCGTGACATGGCTGGCATTTTGGAAGGGGTCTCTGAAGCCTGTTCGCAAACCCGCAACATTACGCAAATTACCGAGCATGTTCGCGCACGGTTGGCACGGCAGATATCCGATGCCAATACCAACGAACTGGGTTTCATCCCGTTGGTCACCCTCTCGCCGGATTGGGAACACGCCTTCGCCGAGTCGCTGATCGGCGAAGGCGACGATCGTCAGCTCGCCATGGCCCCTTCACAACTGCAACAATTCATCACAGTGGTCCGTCAGACCTTCGAACGACACGCCATGATGGGAGAAGCGCCGGTGCTTCTGACCAGTCCAGCCATCCGGCCCTATGTCCGCTCGATCGTCGAACGCTTCCGCCCGACCACCACAGTCATGTCCCAGAACGAAATCCATCCCAAAGCCAAGATCAAGACCTTGGGTCAGATATGACGGCTTTGATGGAGAGCACGACACCCCCCTCACCCTACGCCCTGCCCGCGCCCGACCCCCGGCCCTCGCCCCCCAGTGGCCGTGGCCGTGACGGCGGCGTTGGCGGTCGCAGAGCGAAAGGGCGGGCTGCACCGATGGCAACAGCGGTAACGTCGGGCACAGGTCCGACAGGGGATCGGTTGCCGTGCGCCTAAAGTCTTTCTACGCCAAGTCCATTCCCGAAGCCATGCGGATGGTCCGCCTGTCGTTAGGCGGCGACGCGATCATCGTGGCCACCCGTGAAGAGGATGGCGGTGTTCGCGTCACGGCAGCGATCGAGGAGGAAGAATCAGGCAGATCGCCCTCGGCTCGAGGCGGACGAACACGAGCCCCCCCGCCGCCAGAAGACACGATCGACGTTGCCCAGGAAGTCACGGACGCCCTTCATCGGCATGGCACGCCGGCTGCCATCGCGGAAAAAATGGTCAACGCCATTGTCGGACTTGATACTGATGACCCGGTGAAAGCGCTGGGCGCCGCGTTAAACTCGGTATTTGGCTTTCACCCGTTGGGTGAAGGTCGGTTTGAGCGGCCTTTGATGCTGGTTGGACCGCCGGGCGTTGGAAAGACTCTGGCAGTGGCCAAGCTCGCGGCACGGGCCGTGTTCGGCAACCGCTCGATCGGCATCATCACCACCGATACCGTGCGGGCAGGAGGCGTCGAGCAACTCGCGGCCTTTACCCGACTGATGAAGCTACGATTGTTCACGGTCGAAGACCCGGCGGCCCTCGCCGACGCCATCGACGTCAACCAGGGAGCCGAACAAATCGTCATCGACAGTGCCGGACGCAACCCGTTCAACACCGAGGATATGGCGGAACTACGCCGCTTGCTGGCCGCCAATCCGGTCGAGCCGGTGTTGGTTCTGCCTGCTGGCATCGACGCCGCCGAAGCCACCGAAATGAGCACCCTCTTTCGCGGAATGGGCGTTCGGCGCATTCTGGTTACGCGGCTTGACTTGACCCGACGACTCGGCAGCATGCTGGCAGCGGTCTATGAGTCACACCTGGATTTCTCTGACATGAGCAACACGCCCAGGGTTGCTAACGGCTTGACGCCTCTCGATTCGGACACCCTCGCCCGGCTGATGATGCCAAGCCCGGAACGACCACCCCGCAAAACCGGATCCCATTCATGACCGGGCTCCTGATCGCAGAACCGACCACTCAGGAATCGACCGCTCATCCGGCGCCAAACGGCACCATCGGACGGGCACCAAACGCGAGTACACCGATATGACCGAACAGCCGATACCGTTGCGTGGCCACAATGTCGTGGCGGTGGCCAGTGGCAAGGGTGGCGTGGGTAAAACGTGGTTTTCCATTACGTTAAGCCATGCCATGGCTCGGCTTGGCCGTCGAACCCTGTTGTTTGACGGCGATCTTGGCTTGGCCAACGTCGACATCCAGCTCGGCCTGACTCCGAACCACGATCTAGGAGAAGTCATTGCCGGCTCGATTACCCTGGCCCGCGCCGCCGAACATTTCACCGAAGGCGGCTTTGATGTCATTGCTGGCCGCTCGGGCTCAGGAAGTCTCGCCACCTTGGCAAGCCAGCAGCTCAATGGCCTGCGGAATGATCTGCTCGACATGGCACGGAGCTATGACTGCGTGGTGATGGACATGGGCGCCGGCATTGACCGCGTGGTCCGCCAATTGGCCGGGCATGCTCGCGTAACCCTTGTGGTGACAACGGATGAACCCACCTCGATCACCGATGCTTATGCCTTCATCAAGGTTACGCGTGCCACCAATCCCAGCGCCGACATTCGGATCGTGGTTAATCTGGCCCAAAACACCCGCGAGGGAGAAAAAACCTACGGCATTATTCTTAAGGCATGCCAAAACTTTCTCAAATTCACCCCGCCCCTGGCGGGCATCGTCCGCCGTGACCTCAAAGTCCGCGAGGCGATTCGCCACCAAATGCCACTCCTGATCCGTTCCCCCTCCTGTGATGCAGCTCGGGACGTAGAGGCGGTAGCGCACAGCCTGGCTTCGTCCTGATCCCCCGCGTCCGCAAACGGGAGGGATAGAAGGCAAGAGCCTCGAAGCATTTTTTGGGAAGGATGTTATGTCGGATATTGGGGCGCCCCTGACGACCGGCAGCCCGGTTGCCGTCGCCGCTGAAGCCCGCGCGGTGGCATTGGGGCAGGTCACGCTGAGTCAAATCCCCAACCGATTGAGCCTCCTGACCCGCCCCGTGCTCCTGTCAGGAACCGTCACCACCCAGGGCAACGATGGCACTACGGTTTTGAGAACCCAGGCCGGCGCCGTGGCATTCAACACCACGGTGCCCTTGCCTGCCGAAACGCCGGTCACTCTTCAAATCAATGCCGGACAACCGCCCACCACCGCCAACGCCTTCGTCACGGCACCGCCTCCTGCCGGCCCGCTCCCTGCGCTGGCCTTAACCTCGACCGCCCCGGCGGTGACAACAACATTAGGTGCCTTAGCCCAAGCCGCCCTTGCGGGAGCAGAAAACGGGCTTTCATCCGTTTCTCCGGACACCCTGATTCCGGGGCATGTGCTGCCACCGGGCGGACGGGCAAGCAACGGCACGATGCCCCCTCCCGGAAACGCCCCCACCGGAGGAGCCCAACCGCTGGTTCCTGGAACCACCGTGGCCGTGCGGATTGTCCCAACGGCTCCCGCCCCGGCCCTGGTTCAAGGCGTTCCTCCTCTGGAACCATCGGAGCCTTCGGAAATGTTTCGGGGGGCGGGTTTATCTCTACCCACGGCACCGTCAACCACAGCGCCGTCAACCGTTCCCCCTTCACCCGCCCCATCAACCCTCAGCGAAAAATCGCCGGCCTTTGTCACCGTCACAGGTACGATCACAGGCACCACGGCCAGTGGTCAACCGATCCTGACCACGGCTTTGGGCACTCTGGCCCTAACCACGTCAGCCTCTTTGCCACCAGGCAAAAGCTTGACGGTCCAGATCAGTGACCCTCGCCCACTGTTCGCCGATCGCTCTCCGCCGACCGCCACCGCCCCTCAAGCTTGGCCCCCGATTCGCGACGCCTTGGCGGTTCTGACCGGACAGGAAGGGGCATTGGCCCAAGCGGCCTTGATGGCAACCCTCCCTCAACCCAACCGCCGATTGGCAGCGGCTCTCACCTTCACGATCGATTCGGTGCGACGAGGCGATGCCCGAGGCTGGCTGGGCGCTGAAGCCTCCGAAGCCCTGGAAAAAGCCGACCGCCATGATCTGTTGAGCGCCCTGGACAAAGACTTCAAAACCCAGGCCCGCCAGGCCGACGATACTCAACCCGGCGGCTGGCGGTCCTTGATGATTCCGATGCTGGATGCCGGCCTGCTCCAACAGCTCGAACTCTATGTCCGGGCCGTCGGCACCGACGAGCGCGAGGAGCAGGACGGCGGCTCCGTCGAACGTGGTCAACGTTTCCTGCTTGACCTGACTCTCAGCCGATTGGGAGCCCTTCAGCTTGACGGCTTGGTTCGGTCGAAATCCAAGCGGTTCGATTTGATCTTACGAAGCCTGGAGCCGCTTCCCGAGTCCCTGCGCCGTGAGTTGCTGGGAGTCTTTGGCAAAAGCTTGGAAGCGGTCGGCTACGCTGGAGGCATCGGATTCCAGACCGGCGCCCGGAGCTGGGTCAAACCAGGCGTGATCGCCAAAACCTCGCATCAGGCGGTGATCGCCTAATCATATCGGCATTTGGGCATGGGCGCGCGGGGCCGCAGTCGCGGCCTAAGAACCAGAAATCCGTGGTAAAGAACCAGACCAACAGGCTAGTCTCTCAAGTATCACCCCAAAACGAGGTAAACGAACCTAAAATGGCCTCAATCCTCCCGGATCTATGGGTAGCCGAATGGGACACATCATCGACATCCCAGCCCGCCGAGGCTATGGCTTAACCTTCTTCTGATCCAGTAGCGTGACGATACGATGTGGTTACACCGATGGAAGCACACATTTTTCACAATCGCCACTTTCGCGGCGGCAATAGTGGTGTCTTTGTCTCTGTGGATGTTTCGACCCGAGACAGACACCGTAACAACCATCCTAGCCGGAGTCGTCACCCTTCTGACGGGTGGATTAATCCACGAAATTGTTGCCCGCCGCGCGGCCCAAGCCCGACAGACTGACCGCTTCAACCGCATGCGTCAGGGCTACGAAACCCTGCTGAATGTGCTGTCACGCCACCGCGACGATCTCGAAGACCTCACATCGCCTTCATCGCCCCCACCCCACCCCACCCCGGTGCCCGCAGCGCCGCCATCACCGATCGTTCCGCCCCAACCCCAGTTCCAGCCCCAATCTCAGCCTCATCTGCCGCCAATTCCGCCCCGCGCTGGAACTCAGAGTCCCGCCCCAGCCGACGAAGATACCGACATGGCGGCGATCGTGCGTGAGGCTTTGGCCGAGCAGCGGGTCGAATTTCATCTCCAACCCATTGTTAGCCTCTCCCAACGCAAGCATCGCTTTTACGAAGTGCTATCCCGGATCCGCCTCCCCAACCGCCAACTTCTGGTGGCAGAACGGTATCTGGCGGTCGCTCAATATGAGCGATTACTGCCGGCCATTGATGTACTGTTGTTAGAGCGAATCGCCCAACTGGTCCGCGAGACCGATCGGCGCCAGCACGCCGTCAGCTTTTTCGCCAATGTCTCGCCCATGACGCTGCTTGATCCCAGCTTTTCGGCCCGCTTTCTCCGAAGTGTCGACCACCAGTCTTTGCGTGCTAAATTGATGTTCGAAATTGACCAACATGATATTGATGCCGGCGTTCCGGCGGTGATGAGCATGTTGGAGGATATGAAACGGCAAGGATATCGTTTTTCGCTGGGACAAGTCCAACATTTGGACGTTAATATGGATTTAATACTATCCAAGGAAATCCATTTTATTAAGATCAATGCGGCCATGCTGGTTGACCCGGACTCGCGAGCCCAGGCCGTCGCCTTACAGGCACGCCTCAATGGGTGTCCCATTGAGCTGATCGCCGAGCGGATCGAAAATGAGCGGCAGCTTGCCTGCGCGGTCGGATTGGGCATTCCCTATGGCCAGGGCTTTCTGGTCGGAGAGCCACGCCCCAGCCGTCGGATACCCGAGCCAGACCGGGCCTAACCCCACCCCCCGAAAAACCAAGGAGCACAGCCCCCGTGTCCTACGACGCTTCTGCGCCCCTATTGAGCGGCCTTGCGCCGTTAGCGTCTCGTTACGACGGCTTCATCCTCGATTTGTGGGGAGTTCTCCATGATGGGGAACGCCCCTATCCCGGCGTTTTAGAGTGCCTTGACCAGTTGATGGCCGCCGGCAAGCGGCTTTGCCTGCTGTCCAACGCACCGCGCCGAGTCGGGCCGGTCGCGGGCATTCTGGCTGCCATGGGAATTACCGGCGATCATTACCACCATCTGGTGACCTCCGGCGAAGCGACATTCGAGGCACTGGCCCATCGCCCCGATTCCTGGCATGCCCGGCTGGGGCGGCGCTGCCTGCATCTAGGGCCAGAGCATGACCGTCAGTTATTCGAGGGGCTTCCTGATCTGGAGTTGGTAACCACCCCTAGCGCGGCAACCTTCGTGCTCAACACCGGCCCATCGACCTACGAAGAAGCCCCCGAGGACTACGGCCCGATCCTGGATGCCTGCGCCCGACGGAGCCTGCCAATGCTCTGCGCCAACCCCGATCTTGAAGTGATGATCGGCCCGCGCCGAGTTCTGTGCGCGGGAACCCTGGCTAAACGATACGAAGACCTTGGCGGTCGAGTCCGCTATCACGGCAAACCTCACGCCACGGTTTATCAACGGTGCTTAGGATTGCTGGGGGTCGACGACCGACGGCGCATCCTGGCCATCGGCGACAGTTTGCATACCGACAGTGCCGGAGCCGCGTCCGCCGGTCTCGACTCGGTGCTGGTCACGGGGGGAATCCTGTGCCAGACTTTGGGGGGCCGTTGGGGGCAAGCGCCGGATTCTGACGCACTGGCGGCGTTACTCGGGAGTGGCGCCCCTCGTCCAGCCGCCGTTATGCCTTGCCTCATGTGGTGACGCTCGTATCCTTCGTCCGTGACCCACTTTATTAGCGCCGCAAGCTCCGGCGTTCAGGTCGGAGATCGGCGCATGATTCGTTAGTCCGGCGTTCGTTGCTGTTCAATGTATTGGCGAATGATGCTGATTGGCGCTCCGCCGCATGAGGCCGCAAAATACGATGGCGACCACAGTACGCCTTTCCAGTATCGACGCACCAAAGCAGGATGATTCTGTCGGAGCCTTCGACTAGACACGCCCTTGAGGCTGTTTACTAACGCCGATACAGCCACTTTTGGAGGGTAGTTTACGAGCAGATGGACGTGATCATCCTCGCCATCCATCTCAACCAGTTCGGCGTCGAAGTCGGCGCAGACCGAGGCGAATATGCGTTTGGCGTCGTCCAGGATGGCCGCCGTGAACACGCGGCGGCGGTATTTTGTCACGAAGACCAAATGGACGTGCAGTGCGAAAACGCAGTGCCGGCCTCGACGATAGGCATTGTCATCGATCATAGACCAATGTATACTCAATGCATGATCGAACGCAAGGCCGCAATGTTTCGCCTGTATCCGTCGCCCGAGCAGTACGCTCAGATGGCGCAGATCGCGGGCGCGTGCCGCTTCGTGTACACTCTGGCGCTGGAACAGCGTCGGGATTGGTATCGCCCTAGCCGGAGGGCAGCTTAATGGCTATCTCAGGAACCCTCGTCCTTCAAGGCGAGGAGGATGTCAGCTTCCGCATCTTGGGAATGCTCATGGCTGTCTGGCTGCTCTGGGTGCCGACCTCTGTCGGCGCTGCGGAAGACACGCCGACCACGCGCTTTTCCGCAAACATGGCCGACCTTAAATCATCCCTCAAAGCCTTTTCCCAGACCATTGATACCTATAATCAATCGGTCAAAGCCGTTACGGATTTCGACGTCGAGGCCGCCAAAGCTAAGGTGGCCGAAATCAAGGACCAGATCAAACAGCTTCTGGATCAACTGAGTGACAACAGCCCGCTCGGGAAATCCCAATATGACCTGACCCGCTGGATCGAACATAATCGAAGACTGGTGCGAACGGACCCCTTGCTATCCAGCGAGCGCAAGGCATTACTAGAAAAAGCTTGGGCCGAACGGGCCGACGACATCCAGCGCGCCGGCACCGAAATCTCGGCGGCACGCAAGGCGCTGATCGAGCAGCTCAACACGGTCACCGGCGACGAAACCTTCCTGACTCAACTGCTGTTTTTAGAGAAGGCCGACGAGGCTGCAACCCTTATCAAGCAGTTCTTAAACGATATCAAGAGCTTCTCGGAGTCCCTGCGTCGTCGGATGGAGGCTCTTCCGGTCCCGACCCCCGCGTCCTGACAAACCCTCAAAACACCGAGAGTTCAAAGGGCCGACGGGCCCTTTGTGGGTGTGGGCGGGGCCTCGGAGAAGCCCCCTCTCCCACGAAATCAGATCAGACCTGCCCCAAAGCAGCCAGGAAATCCTCAATCAAATCCTCAACATCCTCCAACCCCACCGACAACCGCACGGTTCCCGGAGTGATGCCAACCCGCAAGCCCTCTTCATCGGTCAAGCGTTGGTGTGTGCTGGTGGCCGGATGCGTGATCAGGCTCTTCGAGTCGCCCAAATTGTTGGAGATGGTCACCACTTCCAGAGCATTCATCAGGCGGAAGGCTTCGGCCTTGCCACCGGCCAAATCGATCGACAACAACGTCCCGCTCCCGGACATTTGCCGTTGAGCCAAATCATACTGGGGATGGCTCGGCAAACCGGGATACAGCACCCGAGCAATCTTAGCCTGCTCTTCCAGGACTTGGGCCAAGCGCCCGGCACTGGCCGTTTGGGCGCGAACCCGCAGCTCCATGGTCTCCAATCCCTTCAACAGCACCCAGGCGTTGAACGGACTCAAGGCCGGCCCGGTGTGGCGCAAAAAGGGGTGGACAATTTCGGCAAAGGCATTGTCGCACAAGACAATCCCGCCCAAGCACCGCCCCTGACCATCAATATGCTTGGTGGCCGAATACACCACGACATCGGCTCCAAGCTCCAAGGGCCGTTGCAGGACCGGCGTCGCAAACACATTATCCACCACCACCAGGGCGCCGGCGGTATGGGCTAAATCACACACCGCCGGAAGATCGATGATCTCCAGGGTTGGATTGGAGGGGGTCTCCAAGAAGACCATGGCGGTGGGCCGGGACAACGCCTCCCGCCACTGGTCCAGATCCGTGCCATCGACGATAACGGTTTCAATCCCGAATTTCGGCGCCAGATCCTTGGCAATGTAGAGGCACGAACCAAACAGCGCCCGTGACACCACCAACCGATCCCCGGCCTTAAGCCGGCTCATCAAGGCAGCGAACACCGCCGCCATGCCGCTGGCGGTGGCAAAAGCCATCTCCGCCCCCTCATAGAGGGCCATCCGCTGCTCGAACATGGCAACGGTCGGATTGCGAAAGCGCGAATAGACGTAACGGGTTCCATCATTGGTGAACGCGTCTTCAGCCTCTTCGGCACTGCGGTAGACGTAGCCCGAGGTCTGAAAAATCGCCTCGCTGGTTTCATTGAACCCCGTGCGCAACGCACCGCCGTGAACCAAACGCGACTGGGGACGCAACGAACGCTGCCGAGACCGTGAAAATTGGGCGTCGACCTTAGTAAAGTTCTTGGTGGGCATCGGTGCCGCAGTCCTTTCTCCTGAGCGTCCGCTTCCCGGCGGACTCATTCCACGTCGTGATCCGCAGAATGATCGCTCAAATCACCATAAGGACTCGTTTTTAGCGGCCCCGCTCCCAGAGCGTCAAGCCCCTTCCCCGACACCCTGCCCCGCAGACGAAGGCCGGTCAATCAGCGCATTGACCGCAGACAGCATGCCTTCACCCAGCATCGGCTTTTCGATCACGGCGTCGGCGCCAGCCTCGGTAGCCCGACGAGCCGGGTCTCGAGACGTAGCACCGCCCAAAGCCCCCCCGGTCACGGCCAACACCGGAGTCTGCGGAGAGCGACGCTTGGCCTCGGCAATCACCTGAAAACCATCGATGCCCGGCATCCACAAGTCGGTGATGACCAGATCGAACACCCCCACCCCCAGCTTGGCGATGGCTTCGTCACCGTCCGCCGCCTCGCTCACACCATGCCCCGCTGCCTTTAGCAGCAGCCGGTAAGCCATGCGCACTGCCGCATTGTCTTCGACCACCAGAATTTCGGCCATCTGTCACACTCTCCCTGGTGGTTTCCTGGCTGCCCTCGGCCCGAGCGCCTCGCGGACAAGATCGCGTGCCCGAGCCCACCGACAAGCCCACCCCGGAGAAATATGCGCCTATGCATGAATTTTGTCGAGCCAGCGACGCGGCCCCCCAGGCCAGTCCGGCTTCGCGCGCACGCGGCTGCGGCTACAACCCAAGGACCGGCGATGCGTCACCATTAGGGCTCGCCGACATCATTCACCGCCACTTTCCCTGTGCCGTTCCAACCATTGCTCCAAGGTGGGAGGAACGACCATGGGCGGCACGATAACGCGTGGATGCGTGCGGCGCTCCCAACCGCCGTCTCCGGGTGCTTTCGACCAGATCCGCAGCGCGACCCGTCGCTGGGCCTCTTTCCGCTGCTGCTCCAGCACCGCCATGATACGGTGCTCACTCACGTCCAGCCCCTGAGCCCGAAAGTCCGTCTGAAGCTTCTGAACGATGTCAAACACGCCCGGCTTGACAAAATCCATCACCAGGGCATGAGCGTAGGTCTCGGCCTGATCACCCTGTACCCCCAGTAAGTCGGCGGCCCAAAACCCAACCGCCCGCGCCATCATGCAATTGGCCAGAAACAGATCTTCGGAATTGGAATGATCATCGTTTCTTAACCAAGCTCCTTGATCCAGGGCTGCCATCATCGCCCCCATCGGTTACAAAAAGATACCCTTTCTAGGTGGGAGAGTGACAACAAGAACACAAGAGCCTAAATGGATATTTCCGTTGCGATGCCATTGAGGCTTGATCTCGACACATTAATTTTACTTAAATGCGATATAGCGTAACAGTCGACATTGATCCTCCAGACCGCTGTCGAATTTCCTGGGGCCATGGTGAGAGAACGGATGTTTCGCAGAGTGTTTTGGCGTGAGCCGTGGTCGCAGGTGCTGGCCGATAACCGAGGGCATGATCCTACGGTCCCGATGCGGCCTCCCATGACCGAAGCGCTTTTGGCAGGCGTGCCTTTGGCCACCGTCCTGGCCAATCCCGACCACTGTCGGCGGATTGCCGCCGGTTTGACACCGATTGACCTAACAGTCCCCACTGTCGGTCGGGCTGCCGCCGTCCTTGCCCGCCCCGACACCCGCCGGCCAGCCCCGCTGGTGGTGCTGATTCATGAGTGGTGGGGACTGACCGACCAGATCAAAGGGATGGCCGCCCACATGGCCAGCCTCGGGTATCTGACTCTGGCCGTAGATTTGATGAACGGTCAAGTGGCCACTACCCAAGATGAAGCTGTGGCCCTGTCAGGCAAGGTTCGTGGTGCCGTCGCTCGGGATATTTTAGTCGGCTGGATCGAGTGGGGGCGAACCTGCGAAGGAGGTGATGGTCGTGTGGGCGTCCTGGGCTGGTGCTTTGGCGGCGGCCTCGCCTTGATGGCCTCCTTGGCCACCCCGGTCGAAGCCACGGTCATCTATTCCGGTTTAACCATGGGCCGAGCCGATGATCTGACCGCTCTCAAGGGGCCCGTGCTGGGGCATTTCGGCTTACACGACAGATTTGTTCCCACCAGCATGATCACGCGCTTTGCCACGGAGATGCACACGGCCAACCGAGACTTCCGGCACCATCTCTACGATGCCGGCCATGGTTTCGCCAACCCAACCAGCGATCGCCACCACCACGCCGAAACCAAACGAGCCTGGCGTCGGACTCTGGCGTTCCTCGCCGAAACGCTGCCCCAGCGGCCCTCCAACGGCAACAAGACCGACATCCGTCACGAAGACGCCACGAAGAAGCGAATTGTTCCCGACGCTGGCCTTGGTTATGATCCGGCTGGCAATGATGGGGCAGGCTTCGCCAGCCCGTCTGATTGTTCGACTCCGCAAACCGTAAAGCCCGGACCTTGAGTTGTGCGAGGTCCAGACTTACGCCGCCTTTCAGGCCCGATATTGTTTCCCTCGCCATGGCGATGGACTCAAGCGGGGCTTGATCTCGAAACGCCGAGCCCCGACGTTCGGAACGGGCGGTGACGCTGCAACAGTGACGAGGAAAACGCCATGCCGCATACAGTCTGGATCGCCAACGGCAAGGGAGGAGTCGGGAAATCCGTTCTGATGATGGCGCTGGCCGCGATCTATGAAGCCTCGGGACGACCGTTGCGCCTGATCGATGCTGACGACAAGGCCAAATTGGCGGAGTTTATCGGGCCTGATCAGGTTTTATCGCTCAAATTGGGCGCCTCCATCGACGAAATCCGCGCCAATCCGTCTCTGGCCTACAGCTATTGGGATCAGTTGGCCGAAGAGATCATCGAACGAGACACTGGCGTTGACGTGGGCGCCAATATGGATCGCCTGATTCTATCGTGGGCGGAAAAATCCAACCTCAGCGCCCTGTTTGACGACTCGGGCGTCACCATGGACGTCTATGTCCCCATCACCGCCGAGCCGTTGGCCGTGGCCTCCGGGCTTGATGTATTAGAGACCGTCGAACGGATTTTCCCCAGCAGCCGGCGCATCCTGGTTCTCAACAAAAAGGCCGGAGCCTTTGACGCCTACGGCGGCACCCCGGAATTCCGGCGGATCGAAGCCATGCGCAACCGGGGCCTGTATATCGTCGAAATGAGCGGCTGCGTCAGTGAAGCCTGGACCGATTTCGAGCGGCTGAAACTGCCTCCTGCCAAAGTCATTACCCTGGACGCGAAAACCGTGGCCTCGCTCACCGGCCTCGGCATTCTGGCTGCCCGACGCGCCGCCGGCGATTATGCCGCCTGGCTGAAACAACTGACCCTAGCCCTAGCCCCCCTGACCCAGACCTCCGGCGCGCCCCCCTCTGACACTGGGTCAAACGCCTAATGTCCTGGATCGATACCCTCGATCGTCTGATCACCGACAGTTGGATGGCTAGCCGCGATGAAAGCGCGGCCATGCTGGATAGTCTGTTGGCATTGTCCCTGGCCGAACGCTGGGGGCTGTTCCAGAGTCGCGATCCTCGCCTGATGTTTCTGGCGGATGCCGATTACCTGACGCTGTTCCACAGCTTGAACGCCCACAGCCTCATGGCCGCCGCCGCCGATCGCGACCATGGCGCCCCGGTTACCGAGGAAGCGACCACCGCCCTTCCCTTCGAAGTCCAGCCCTTTGAAGCTCCGCCGTCGGAGGCCACGCACGGCACTCTCATGGAACCCGATCCGCGCTTCCCGCTCCAGACCGACCACGGCCACAACGGGCATGACCAGGAACACGAGCCCGGTCACGAGCATGATGATCTCAATCATAATCCCAACCACGATCACGACCATGGTGACACCCAGGAATACGAGTACGGGCATGGACATGAGCATGACGACCAGGACGATCCGAACGGTCATTCCCTTGCGATGCCGCCGGTTGTCCGGTCCCGATGGCGCGCACACAGGGGCATCCGGTGGCTGACCCTGGCCATCGTCGCAGCAACCGCCCTGATGCTGTTAGGAGCCACGGTGGCGACCGTCGTTTTGCTCACCACCCGTCCCTCACCCGACAAGTCCGGCACGCCATTGGTCATCGCCAGCCCGAACCAGCTCCTGGAAACGGCCCCTTTGGCCAGCCGGCTTGAAGGGCTTGAGCAGAACCAAGAGCACATCACCCAACATCTGGCGGAACTCGACACCCAGCTTGGCGGCCTGAGCGGTACGGTGGAGAGGCAGTACGAAACCACCCTGCGGGCGGTCAAATGGACGGCAACCCTGGAACACCTGCAAAGGGCGGTTGATCACGGCTTCCCGTTTGCGGTTGAACTGGATCAGGTCGCGGCGATGGCCAACCGTGACCCCAACCTGACA
This sequence comes from uncultured Rhodospirillales bacterium, assembly GCA_903920145.1. GTDB lineage: Bacteria > Pseudomonadota > Alphaproteobacteria > Azospirillales > Azospirillaceae > BOG-933. Next base: position 10,063 of record CAIXKV010000266.1, on the reverse strand, counting down.
ACGCCCCTCACCCGACTGGCTGGATATGCCGCCGCCGGAGTGCCTGCCCTCGCCACCTTGCGCGACCGTTACGAGCAAATGGTGCCGCACCTCAGTGAGAGCGAGGGCGACCCTGGCGCCGCCACCCAACTGATTCGGTGGTTTGGCTCGGGGTTTGGTTTGGTTGAAAACGCCGAAACCCGCCATTTTCATGGTGTCCTGGCTGGCATCGGGGCCAGTCTGCGGCTGGGGGATCTGCCGGCAGCGGTCCATCAACTCCAAGATCTTCGCCCCTACCCCACCGAAACCGTCGACCACTGGCTGGCAGCGGCTAGGATTCGCCTGGAGGCCGATGCCGCCCTGGACAAGGTCCGGCAATTGGCGCTATCGACTCCCATCGCCGCCCCGGAACAATAGGGATCGGCCATGCCGCGACTGAATGCCGCCCCACCGACCCCTAAATCCCGTCCAATCACTGCCGGCGCTGTCACTCTGGACAGTTTGACCGCCGCCACCCATCCAAACGCCGTGGTCACGGGCGTTTTGCTGGCGGTGGTCGCGGCACTGGTGGCTGTGGGGTTGGCCGGCTTGATCGGCCCGGTGCTATCCCTGGACCTGTTCGCCCCGGATTTAAGCCTCGGTGAATGGACCCGCTCTCTGGCTCAACTTGCAACATCGGTTATGGCTTTGATCGCCGCCGGTCTGGGGCTCGCCAAGCACCCCCGCTTCCCCCCCCTGTTCCTGGCGGTCGCGGCAAGCTTGACCGTCCTGGCGTCCTCTACCCTTTCGATTCGAATTCTGAACGGCACCCTGTCCACCGACTTGCCTTTATTCACGATCCTCAGCCTTCCGGTGATTTTGGCGGTGCCCTACGTCGTCGCCTCCAAAAAGTGCCGGCTGATTTTTGCCCGCCGCTTTGATGTCAACGACCTGAGGAGTGTTACGGGCGAAGAGGCATGGCCCCGACCTTCATTGGGCTCGGTGGTGCCCGGCTCGCCCCTGCCTACGGCGCCCAAGGCCTCCCCCCCAGCCCTGACGCCGCCGCGCCGCCCCCGGCTTCAACGCGCGAGCCCTTCCACCGAGGCCGCCCCCCGGAGACCCCCGCCGCCCCCGCCCCCCGCCCCGAACCCCGCCCTTCGGGCGGCGCTGTTCGGTGCCCCTCCGGCCTCCCCCCCGCCCCCTGAGCCGACCGAAACCGATGGCCACTCCCAAACCACCCCCGGCAAGCGGGTGGGACTGGAAGCCTTAATCAATCTTCGACCGCCGGGCACCTGAACCCACGGATCGTCAGCAACTCGTTAGCAACGGACTCGCGCTATGGCCAATCGGCCCCGTATCGTCACCGTCTCCAGCCAAAAGGGCGGCGTCGGCAAGACCACAACCGCCGTCAATGTGGCGACGGCTTTGGCGGCGGCGGGTCGGCCCGTGCTGTTGATCGACTGCGACCCTCAAGGCACGGCCAGTGCCGCCTTGGGCGTCGGAGGGATGAATGCCGATAAGAGCGGAACCTATCATCTGCTTCTGGATGGCGCGGAGGGCATGAACAGCGGGGATCGCGATGAAGATGGCGATCATAGCAACAAGGCTTGGCGGCCTAGCCTCATCCCCAATCTGATGGTCGCCCCGGCCAGCCTGAGCCTGGCAGGGCTGGAAAACGAGCTGGCCGCCCAGCCCCACAGCGACCTGCTGCTGTTCAAACGGCTGCGGACCCTGCCGATCCCCGCCGATTATGTGATCATCGACTGTCCGTCGTCTTTAAATCTGCTGACCATCAATGCCTTGATGGCGGCTGATCGGGTTCTGGTTCCACTCCCCTACGACCTTCACGCCGTCCAAAGCCTACACCAACTGGATCACAGCCTCACCACGCTGGCCGTCAACGCCCGCCGCACCAAACCGCCCCTTGACATTCTACTGACCCGACGCCGCAGCGAAGGTGACACCCATGGCAGCCGAACTCTGGCGGCAACGGTGCGTCGAGATTTTGGCGAGCGGGTTTTTACCACGGAAATTCCCCTGTGCCACGATGTGGCCGCCGCTGCCGCCCTCGGCAAGCCGGTGCTGCTGCATCGCCCGCGTTCCGAAGCCGCCAGCGCGATTATTGCCTTGGCCGTGGAACTGGTTCAGCGTTTCCAGGATCAGGACGCCCGAGCCGCCGGTCGAAGCAAGAACCGTCCGCCTGATACCACCGGACCCGAAGCGGGAACTGCCGTCTGGGATCCAGTGGCGTCCCAAATGGCCATCGCCGCCCGCTTGTTGGGTTGGGTCACAGACCCGGCCTCGCCCTTCTACGACGCCGAGGCCACAGCCGAACACCAAGCAGCCCTTCGCGCCAGCACGCTGGCGGTAACCGCTGAACGCTCGTTTGGTCTGCGACGTCCCGTCTGGATCGCCACCGCGCTAGTGCTGGCGGCCTTGATGCTCGGGCCGATCCTGTTTTTCACCCTGGCCCGCATGGCACCGATGGATTGGCGGCTCAAAGCCATCACCCGCATCATCGGAGCCCATTCGCCCTGGGACGCCGGAACCATCATTTTGGGTCAAGCGGACCCGCGCGCCCAAAAGCTGCTGTTGCTGGCCGCGACCCTGGTGGCCAATCCCAGTCCAGAGCTGGCCGACTGCCTCGACCACACCGATTTCACCCACGGTCCGGTGCTACCCGAACGGATGCCGTGCTTGGTTGGATTGACCGTCACACCGGGGCTATCGCCGGGAAAGTAGACCATCAAGCCCTAACCATGACACAGTGCCGATCCTCGGGGACACAGTGCCGATCCTCGGGCCGCGACGGCGGCCCTGCGCGCCCATGTGATACCGGCGAGCTATAACGATGACACACTGCCGGTATCGGGCCGCGACGGCGGCCCCGCGCGCCCATGCGCGCGAAGCCAAGGGCGCGGATGCGCCCGCCCGGCGTCTGAGGGCAGCCTTGATGAATCACCATCAAGGCCCGATGGTATAAGACACCCGCTTTTTAAATCCCCAAGCCATCATCAACCGCTTCCAGACTATACTTGTCTATCAAATAAAATGTCAGGATATCATCAAAATATTTAATATGATGGTCATGAACCCGAATCAAGAGTTTAGCGATATTGGCATTATCGATGACGGTACTGTCGATTGATGACAAAATCAGCTTTACCTGATCGCGAAAGCTCTCATGGGATTCAAGATGCGTGAAGGCCAAAGGAAAATTGGTGTCCATCATGATCCGTCGTTCGCGCTCCTGATGCTCATCCAGTCGCGCCAGTAACGTGACTTTCTGCAGCTCGATCTCTTCTCGAGAGATTTCCTGATTGATGGCCTCCTGTAACGTATCGATCATGGTCCTCAAAACTCGATGCTCTTGATCGATCAGGATGCGGTTGTAGGCGGCGGCTTTCTGAGACATCAAAACACCCGGCTCATAAATCAACACCAAAATTACGTTCTTAAAATTAATACTATCTTACCGACTTGTGAAAGTCGACGGTCGATAGGCCACTAATATCATTGGGCCTTGATGGGTATTAGCGAAACACAACCGCCGCTTTTGCCAACTCTTCGTAAGTTGGACGCAATAAGGTTGCCATCAATCTGGCCTTGTGACCGTCTTCCGCATCCAAGCACCCCTGGATATCGATGGCTAAACGCCCCAAACGCACCGCCCCGATGGACGCCGCCGCCACGATCAAGGCATGAACAGTCCGAGCCTCAACCGAGCGATCATTCCGGTCAAAAGCGTGATGAATATCATCGAGTAAAGCGGGAACCCCATCGACCACCGACACTAAAAAAGCGCAGGCATCGGGATCGAAAGAGCCGAAAGACTCCTTGAACTGTTCCAAGTCCAAAGTTTCGGGATCAATTTCGATCTCTTCCGGCTCGGCGGCGGCTTCGGGAGGCTGCCGTAGCGCCAAAGCTTGGGGTAATAGGCTCTCCAGAACCCGCTCTAACGCTTCACGCTCAATCGGCTTATTCAGCACGCCATCCATGCCAGCATCCCGACACCGAGCCTCGGCTTCAGCCCAAGCCTCCGGGAGTAAGGCAACGATCGGCAATCGAACTCTTCCCCCGGCTTCGGCAGCGCGAATCGCAGCGGCTAGGCCAAAACCGTCCAGGCTCGGCATCTCGCCTCCGGTCAACAGCAAGCCATATCCCGACCGCTCCAATTGCGCCAACGCCTCAACACCATCCCCCACCACCCGGCAGGCACAGCCAAGACGCGTTAATAAGAAGCGAATATACAATTGATCGCTGGGATATCCCTCGGCCACCAGCACCATGGCATCCGCCTTCCGGGCCGCCTCGTCCGTGGGGGGACACCACACGGCTTCTGCCGGAAGGTCTTCCTCGCTCGCTTGGTCGTGGTCGTGGTCGTGGTCGTGGTTCTCATTCTCGGCCTTCCCTTCCTGCTCCTCCTGAAGGCCAATCCCACTACCGTCTGCTTCGGCTTCCAGCCCAACAACCTCCTGCGCATGATCGGCGGGGGGCTCGACTGGCATCATCTCCGGCACCACAGGGGAGACCAGAGAGGGAGAGGGCTCCAGCGGCAGGGGAAACATCGGCTCAGGCTCCAGCTCGTAAGCATGAGCGTCAGCCGGTTCTCTCTCTCCCACCTCAACCACGGGTTCAGGGGCTAATCGGTGAGGATATTCATCCTGAACGCTCTCGGCGACCACCCGCGAATCAGCCTCCTCTTTTGCCCATGAACGCGGAACATCCGGCTCGGTTGCGGCTCCAATCCCGCTTCGAGCCTCACCCCGAGGCGCCCCACCCCACGCTTCGGCCCGTTCCAGGACCAGCGCCTCGACCCGCCAAGCATGATCCGGCAGCCGGATCAGGGCTCGTGCCAGAGCCTCCATCGGGTCCAGCAGGGAGCGATCTCGCATGGTCAGCGCCGCATCGATGTCCAGCACCGGAGCAATCACGCGCCGACGCACGAATAGCGCGACGCCGATCACGACAAAGGCCACAAGAAACAAAACAATCAGAAGAATCGTTTCCCGAATCTGAATCGAGTCCCGAGCCGCAGCATAACGGTTGGTGCCGGCTAATTCCTGTCGCTCTTCCAACTGCTCGATCAACGAAAGCAGCGGATTCAGGGCGTGATACATCAAATCCGTGCTGTAGGTCGCCAAACCGGCGGCGTCCCGATCCGCCAGAATATCCGCCAACTCATCCAACGCCGCGTCAGCGTCGGCCATCCGGGCCTCAACTTCGGGGATCAGGGGTTGGCCGGCGGCTCCACCGACCTGAAAGACATAGTCGGCCCAAGCCGGTTTCAACCCTGCACGCAGGCGAAGCACGGCGGCTTCGCCTTCCGGCCAGGACAAATCACCAGCCCGAACCTGCCCCGCCACCAGGATTCCGGCCTTGATGTAGCCGTCGGACAGCGCCCCCAGATTCACCGCCGGCAGCAAAGCCCGGCTGTAGAGGCTACTGACCAGCGCCTTATCGGCGTTCATGGCCAGGACACTGCCCAACACCAGAACCAAAACCGGCACACAAACTAACACCAAAACACCAAGAAACCGCCAACGAAGGCTGATCGGAATGGTCATCGGCCTACCCTATCTTGGGAAAAGCTGCCGTCACCGCAGGGGCAAAGCGAACAACAAGCCGCCGCGAATCCACACGTCATTCAGTCCGCGATCCAGCTTGAGCGGACTGGCCCGCCCCAAATTCGCCTCGAAACTGTCGCCGTAATTGCCAACCCCAGCCAGGATCCGATAGGCCCAGCGATCGTCCAACCCCAGGAACGGTCCCAAACCGGGCGTCGTCCCCAACAGCAAACGAATACGGGGATTGTCGCTAGCCCGCAGAGGCTCGACATTGGTTCGGGACACCCCTAGCTCCTCGGCCTCGATCATTGCCATCAGAGTCCAACGCGCGATTTCCAGCCAGCCGTCATCGCCTTTGCGCACGAATGGGCCGAACGGTTCTTTGGAAATCCGCTGCCGCAACACGACATATTGGTCGGGGTTGGGCAAAGCCGCCTGCCGGATCGACAGCAAAGCCGAGGCATCGGCGCTGATGGCATCGCAGCCCCCATCCAGAAACGTCCGAACCAGCTCTTTTTCCTTCCCAGCGCGCGGGATCGGGATATAGAGAATCCGCCGCGTCGCAAGAGCCTCTTTCAGGGTCTCTTCGGCGCCGGTCCCGGTCTGAAAGCAGATTGACCGCCCCGACAACCCGCGCAGGGTGCGAATCCCAGAATTTTGCCGCACCAAGAAGCCCTGGCCATCGAAGAACGTCACCCCAACCGGATCCACCCCCATCTCATTCACGCGCCGCAAGGTGATCGTCACATTGCGGTTGAGAATATCAATCTCTCCATGAGCCAACGCCCCCAACCCCGGCTGCACACCGAAGGGCAGAAACGTGACTTTGCTCGCATCTCCTAACACTGCCGCTGCCACGGCCCGGCAATAGTCAACGTTAAAGCCAACCCAGTTTCCGCTCGCGTCTTTTTCCGAAAAACCAATCAGCCCCGCCGCGACCCCGCAGCGCACCTGTCCGTGAGCCCGCACCGCCTGAAGAGTCGCCCCCGCCGGCCCGGACGGAGAGGCCGCCCATGCGTTAGCCCCGGCTCCCATCCCGACTCCGCCCACGATCACAAGACCACCAATGATGATCGCGCTGATTCTAGCCAAAAGACGTTTCAGACCATCGGGCCTTGATGGTGACTCATCAAGGCTGCCCTCAGACGCCGGGCGGGCGCGTCCGTGCCCTTGGCTTCGCGTCCACGAGGACGCGGGGCCGCCGTCGCGGCCCGATACCGGCGCTGTATTATCGTCATGGTTCGCCGGTATCATAGTGGCGCGTTCTCCGTGTTGAGCGTTAACGGGTAGCCTTCGCCAAACGTCACAGATGCCCCGAATCGGCAACTTTACGTAGTTTCTTTCGATAAAGACCCGCGCCCCGACGATGACATCAGAACAACCATAGCAACCACGGCTCGACACCAAAGGGAGCCCATCGCGATACAGCGCACGCCCCCTAACCCTATCGCGTAAGCCCCGCATCATAGCCTGGACAAGGCCGTTCGCCAATATAACCCTCAAGGCCGATCACGAAGGCCGGAGATGGACCGCACCAACGGGCTTTTCGTTTGCATGCGGCGTTGGCGTCGGCTACTTACCCCACGGTCGATCGTGACCGCAGCCCGTCGTCGCGGGCGCGGGTTTCGGCTGTGCGGGGAGGTCTGTCATGAGCGTACCGCTGCATCAAACGCGGCATCGCGCGTTGTTGCCTGTGGGCTTGCCTGATGTCCTGCCGCCCGATGCTGGCCACGAGGCGGCGTTGATGGAGCGGCTAATGGCCAGCTTCGCCAGCCACGGCTATCAACGGGTCAAACCACCTCTGCTAGAGTTTACGGACAGCCTGTTGGCCGGAATTGGCGCCGACACCACCCTCTCGCATCAAACCTTCCGGGTGCTGGATCCACAATCCGGCATGATGATGGGCATTCGACCTGACTTCACGCCCCAGGTGGCGCGAATCGCCGGCTCCCGCCTATCACAAGCACCACGCCCGCTGCGTCTGGCCTATTGCGGCCAGGTTCTTCGGGTTGCATCCTCTCAGATCCAGCCCGAGCGTCAAATCGATCAGGTCGGCGTGGAGTTGATCGGCGCCAGCCAACCCGAAGCCGACGCTGAAATCATCCTGCTGGCCGCAAACAGTCTGGCCGGCCTGGGAATCATCTCTCTGTCAGTTGACCTGTGCATGCCAACTTTGGTGCCGACCCTGTGCCAAGCCTGGGGGCTGGACCCGGACACCACCGAGCGGTTACGCCAAGCCCTGGACCGTAAAGATGCCGCCGGGGTCGCGGCGGTTGGCGGCGAGCCGGCCTTGGTGCTGGGGCGGTTGATGGCCGCTGCCGGACTGGCCGATGGCGCGCTGGAAACCCTGGAAGCCATGCCCCTTCCCGCCGCTGCCGAGCCCGACCGGCAGCATTTGGCCCAGGTGGTGCGGCTGGTCCGCCATGCCGCGCCGCACCTGATGGTGACTCTGGATTTGGTCGAATATCGCGGATTCGAATATCAAGACGGTGTAAGCTTTACCCTGTTCAGCCGGGGGCGCGGCGGCGAATCGGGAAGCGGACTCGAGTTGGGAAATGGCGGACGGTACCGAGCCGGCGCCACCCAGGATATCCGGGGCGAAAAGGACATCCCAGGCGAACCCGCCACCGGGTTTACGCTATACGCCAATGCGGTGGTCAAAACCGCACCGCCACCGGAGGCGCGCTCCCAGGTCTATTTGCCCCATGGGACTGATCCTCAAAAAGGTGAACAGCTTCGCGCCGACGGGTGGGTGACACTCGCTGGCCTCGCTCTGCTCGCCGAGGCCGAGGCCAAAGCCGAAGCAATTCGGTTGGGCTGCGGTTTTATTGTGACGTCCAGAGACGCACGCCCGGTTAAGCTCGCCGATGATGGGTCTGCGAAGACCAGCACACCATAAAAAAGACACGCTGTAATCATGATCCATTGGGGTGCGCGGATCGCCCGTTGAGGCGTCGCGCGCTTAGACACGCAAGGCCGTGCGGCGGATAACCGACCGGCGCGGCGGAATGAAGGGACGGAGACGAGAACTATGGCCAATGTGGCGGTGATCGGCGCCCAGTGGGGCGACGAAGGCAAAGGGAAAATCGTTGACTGGCTCTCGAGTCGAGCCGATGTCGTGGTGCGATTCCAAGGGGGCCATAATGCTGGCCACACCCTGGTCATCGACGGCACCGAATACCGTCTGAGCCTGCTGCCTTCGGGCGTCGTCCGTCCGGGCAAGCTGTCGGTGATCGGCAACGGCGTGGTGGTTGATCCGTGGGCGCTGCTCCGCGAAATCGAAGGTATCGCGAGCAAAGGCGTCACGGTCACGCCCGCAGGGCTGCTGGTCGCAGAAAACGCTTCGCTGATTCTGCCGATCCACAGCGCCTTGGACCGGATTCGCGAGGAAGCTCGTGGACTCCGCAAGATCGGCACCACGGGCCGAGGCATCGGGCCGGCTTACGAAGACAAGGTGGGCCGTCGCTCGATCCGGCTGTGCGACTTGGCAGATCCCGACAGCCTGGGAGATAAGGTCGCTGATCTGCTGTTCCATCACAACGCCCTGCTGCGCGGTATGGGGGCTCCCGAAGCGTCCCACGCCGATTTGATGGCCGCCCTGCACGAGATCGCCCCGAAGATTCTACCCTTCGCCGGGGTGGCGTGGCTGCGCCTCGACGAATGGCGCCGAGCCGGCAAGCGCATTCTGTTCGAAGGCGCCCAGGGCGCCATGCTGGACATCGATCACGGCACCTATCCCTTCGTGACGTCGTCCAACACAGTCGCCAGCCAAGCCGCCACCGGCAGCGGAATCGGCCCCGATGCCGTGGGGCGGGTGCTGGGGATCAGCAAGGCCTACTGCACGCGGGTGGGCGGCGGGCCGTTCCCAAGCGAGCAGAACAACGACATCGGCAAGCTGATCGGCGAGCGTGGCCGCGAATTCGGGACCGTCACGGGTCGCCCTCGGCGCTGCGGCTGGTTTGATGCGGTTCTGGTCCGTCAGGCGATCAAAGTCAGTGGGATTAACGGCATCGCCTTGACCAAACTCGACGTGATGGACGGGTTTAAAGAGATCAAGGTGTGCACCGGCTACCGCTACCAAGGCCAGGAACTGTCTTACCTGCCCTCCAGCCCCAGCGCCCAAGCCGCCGTCGAGCCGATTTATGAAACCTTTGAGGGCTGGGGCGAAAGCACCCGAGGCGCCCGTTCGTGGGGCCAACTGCCCGCCACCGCCATCAAATATATCCGCCGGATCGAAGAACTGATCGGCGCCCCTGTGACCTTGCTATCCACCAGTCCCGAGCGCGACGACACCATTTTGATGCAAGATCCCTTCGCCGATTGAGTCAAGCCCGCCGGTCTTTCAAGGGGGACAACACCCCCCCTTGAATCCGACCAGGACCACGGTGATCCTAGCCGAGGGGTTTTTAACAGAGTGCATTGACATTGCGCAAACATGCTCATACATTACCGAAATGAGCAGATTAGTGACGATAGGTGAGGCGGCGGACGCCCTTGGAGTCTCGGTGCAGACGTTGCGCCGCTGGGAAGCCGAGGGG
>CAIXKV010000265.1 GCA_903920145.1 uncultured Rhodospirillales bacterium | reverse complement strand
GAAGGTGGCTTGGGCGGCCAGGGTTCGGCCAACCTCCTCCTGCCGGGCCGCGATATCTTCGGCCTCGGCCTCGTGATCGGCGCTCCAGTCTTCGGCGGCGACGTTCGCCAAGTTGTCCTCGCGCTGGGCAAGGTCGTCCAGAACCGCGCGGAGGTCGGGCGATGGCTCGGCCTGCGTGGGCTCGATCCGGCCGTAGTCGAAGGGGGTGCCAAGGGCGGGGTCGAGCACCGGCCTGACCCATTTCCAGTCGGGGGCCAGTGCCGCGGCTTCGGCTTCGAGCTTTGTTTGGGCGAGGCGGCGGACCAGGGCCGCGTCGTCCATGAAGCCCTCGTCGTGGTCGCAGAACAGGTCCCTGGTGATGGCGCCGCCGGCCGCTTCATAGGCTTCGATACCAACGAAGCGTCCGAGGCGTGAGGCCACCGGAATCGCGGTCTCGGTCAGCCGGCGACGAATCTGGATGGGCGACCGGCCATAATGCTGGCTGGCCTCGGCCCAGACGGCGCGTTGGGCGTCGTGATCCTCTGACAGGGTGAAGGCGGTCAGGGTTTCCAGGTCCATCTGGCCGGCGCGATAGGCCGCGAGCAGATCGGGCGCGACCTTGCCCAGGCGCAGCCGCTGGCGCACCAGCCGCTCGGCCACTCCGAACCGCGCCGCGATGGCGGCGATGGTCTGCCCGGCATCGACCAGGGCCGCGAAGGCCTCGAACTGGTCGGCCGGGTGCATCGCGACGCGCACGGCGTTTTCGACCAGCGAGGTCTCGAGCGCGCTGTCCGGCGCCTCGATCAGGCACGGCACCGGCCGGTCGGAGGCAACGAGGCCGGCGGCCGACAGGGCGTGCAACGCCCGCAACCGTCGCCCGCCGGCGATCACGGCATGCTTGCCTTCGGCGTCGGCCCGACCAACGATCAGGTTCTGCTTCAGGCCGTGGGCGGCGATACTCGCCTTCAGTTCGGCATCATCGGCAGCCGAGGCCGGGGTCTTGCGGGCATTGGCCGGCGACAGCACCAATCGGTTGAGGGGAATCTCGTGAAGGGCAGCAACGGCATCCATCGGGTCTCTCCGCGACGGGCCGGCGACAGCCTCTCTCTCGCCTTCCTCAACCCGTCACTAAAACCCGAGCGGGCCTCTTACTCTGATCCGACCCCGGTCTGGCCGACGGGCAAGCGGACCCTTGCGGTTCCTCCTTCACGGCAGCAAGATCAGCCCTTGACCGCGTCCTTGAGCGGTTTCGCGGGCTTGAACTTCGGCGCCTTGCTGGCCGGGATCGGGATCGGCTCACCCGTCTTTGGGTTGCGCCCCTGGCGGGCGGGCCGTTCGGCCACCGCGAACGATCCGAAGCCCTTGATCGCGATCTCCTCGCCGCGCCCGAGAGCCGCCGAGATCGTGTCGAAGACGGCATCAAGCGCCTTGTCGGCGGTGCCCTTGGGCAGGCTGGCGCTGTTGGCGATGTAGGCGGCAAGGTCGGTACGGTTCATGGCGTGGCTCGGCGAGATGGTGGCAGGTGTGTCTGGCTTACACTGGGCAGGCGACGATGCCAACGGTGTGCTGGTGACAATCCTCGAGAGCGGCGGCCGACCGATCGCATGGTCAAGGTGGTCGAGTTCAGTACCTTGACTCCGGGCGGCCATACGTATATTTATACGACGTTGAAGGAGGTCACGATGTCGATGCTCGCCTACAGAGGTTCGATCACCACGACGGGGTCTTCGGAAGCCATCCGCTTCGACAAAGGGTTGTTCCGGCAGAATCCGGAGTTTCGCCAGAAAGCCAGCGTCGAAGCGCATGTCATCGGTCGCGGCATGCTCCTCGTGCATGTCGTCGATGATGCGGAAGGCCAGGAGGAGCAAGAGGATCCTGTGGTGGCGGCGTTTCTCGCGTTTCTGGAACAGAATGCAATTAGTCACCCGGAGAACATAGTCCCTCTGTCGGCGTCCAAGGTTGCTCTCGCAGTTGAACTTTGCCGTAAGGTCGTGGTTTCTGATGATGATGTAATTCCTGACGACATCACATTCTGAGGCGAACAACGCCTGTCGGCTGCGTATAGAGGCCTTGTCAATGCCAAACTCTCCATTCGACACCCGCCTCGGCTGGCAGCTTTACATGTACCCGACGTTCAAGGTTCCCTACGATGCGCTTGTCGCCGCTGTCGACCGTTTGGCAGCGGATAGCCCCGACGAATACGTCGCCCATCCAAAGACAAAGCTCCTGGCTCGTATAAACTCATTGATTCTTGAAGAGATTCCATCCGACCCTGGCCATCCGATGTACCGACAAGGAACGACACTTGGCCCTCAGTATAGGGCATGGTTTCGGGCCAAGTTCTTAGGCCGTTTCCGCTTGTTCTTTCGGTATGACGCCAAGGCTCGCATTATCATATATTGTTGGGTGAACGATGAAAACACCTTGAGAAAATCAGGATCGGAAACTGATCCATATAGCGTGTTCGCCCGGATGATCAGATCGGGATGCCCGCCAAATGATTGGACCGACCTCGTCACCCAGGTTGTTGGGCAACCGGATGAATGAGCGATGAAGTCGTAACGGAATACGTGACGCTCTCATGTCCACAAACGACCGTTTCTGGGCAGGACGGGAATCGGCCTGAAATACGTGTTCAGAACCGTCTTTACGGCATTCTGGACATCATGCATTCTGAACAGGGGGCTTTGATCACATCGGGGGGCATCGGCATGCAGACGTTCGCATATTTGAGGGTATCGACCGCCGGACAGACAGCCGAGAATCAACTCCTGGAAATCGAAAACGCTGGATACGTCCCTGACGCTGTCTACTCGGACGTTGTCAGCGGCAGGGTTCCGGCTGCGGAGCGTCCGGAATTTGCGAAGATGGCCGACGCACTCCAGCGCATTCGGTCGCCGAAAAAGTTGATTGTGTCGAAGTTGGACCGCCTTGGCCGTGACGCAGCGAACGTGATGGCGACCGTCCGCACCCTCTCTGATATCGGCTGCTCGGTTCGGGTCCTTCAACTCGGCGACCTTGACCTGACGTCGTCGGCCGGAAAATTGGTGTTGACGACCTTGGCTGCCGTTGCAGAGATGGAGCGGGACATTTTGATCGAGCGCACGAACGCTGGCCTAGACCGCGCGAGGAGAGACGGAAAGATACTCGGCCGACCCAAGGCTTTGAACCAGGATGCCGCGGCGGCAATCAGGATCGAACTTGACCGGAAGATTCCAGTGGCCGAGATCGCCAGAAACCATGCTGTTTCACGAGCAACCATCGCGCGGATACGAGATGGGCAATGGACAGCATGATTGCCAATCCGTGACCGACGGGCGATGATACCGTCCGTTTTCCAGATTGGGGCATTATGCGACAGGGCGCATATTTTGCGCGTGGTGATGGTACCATACTAAGCGACCCTACTGAACCGACAGGCGAAGGCAGTGCCGCCCGATCCTTGTTTATGATATGCAAAACAGATGTCACCGAACGGAGCAACTGATGAACGCCCACGTCCAAGAAGCACTGAATGAAATAGCGAAGGAATCCGGGGCAGTTGTTCCCTGCGAAACCTGCGGTAATAATTACATACGCGCCCATGACGGAGATGCCGAATCAAAGGCATACGCCATGGCTACGAACGCCTGGAAAGACGGCAATTTTAGGAGCGCGTCGAGGGAAGAGATTTTAGCGGCGATGAAAGACGTTATCATTGACGCCAACAATGAGTGCCCATCGTGTGGATGATTGAGGTCAAAGGGACAGCATGCGCGATCCATATACACAGTCATTGGCAATAGGTGCAGGCGAACAAACCATCACGTCCGACCCATAATTCAAGACTTCTGAAAAAGGTTAGGCCGTTGATCCGAAATGGGCTTCCCATAGGTTACCGCCATAATGCGGGCGTGAATTACAGCTATGCGCGAGTATCCACAGACTATCAGAGCTTTGACGTGCAGGTGCGCCAGCTTCGCGCTGTTGGTTGCAAGAAGGTGTTCCTCAATGTGGTGAGCGGAGCCAAGACCGACCGCACCACCCTTGCTCAGATCGTTGCGCAGATTGGGGGGACACCGTGGTGATCGTGACGTGACCGATTGCCCTCAACGCGCGACATCCAACTAAAGGATGGCTTCAGTCCAGCAATGGGTATCTGTGCGGGAATCTTACCCACACATCATCAAGTTGGAAATCTGCCCGTGGCGAAAATACGGTGGAATGGGCAACCGTTCGGGGGCAGTATACTCACAGATTCGTCGCCAGGCAGCCCTCGGTCGGGAAGGGTTCGGCTGCGGAACGAGGAGGAAGTCTATGCCAGACAAAGTTATTGAACTCGGCGCGCTCGTTTCTGATGAGCATTCCATCAAACCGACAAGCCTGACGAGAAGTGCTCTCCGGATGCGACACGTAGTCTGAACAATGGATAAGGCTGGAATTGCCGCCGTCGATTTGTTCTGTGGCGTCGGCGGCCTGACCAAGGGGTTGGAGCGGGCAGGAATCGACGTCAGGCTCGGCGTCGACATCGACAAATCATGCGAATATCCATATGTCCAGAATAACAGGGCCGATTTTCTACTTGCATCCGTCGACGATGTGAGCGGGCCGCATCTCAATCGGTTCCTTTGGGGATCACGCTATCGACTCCTAGCCGGTTGCGCCCCGTGCCAGCCGTTTTCGACGTACAGCCAGAAGAGTCAGTGCGAGACGGACAAGCGATGGGGGCTTCTTCTTCAATTCGATCGGTTGGTTCGAGAGATGCAGCCCGAACTAGTTACGATGGAGAACGTCCCGAGACTGGCTGACCAGGAGATCTATGACGAGTTCGTCAGAAGCCTTCGTCAGCAGGATTTCCGGGTCTTCCAGAAAGTGGTCAACTGTGCGGACTATGGCGTTCCTCAAATGCGACATCGGCTCGTGCTCCTGGCTTCAAGGCTCGGGGACATCTCGCTGATGGTGCCGACGCGCCAGCCCGATGGGTACCGCACCGTCCGCGAAGCCATCGGAGCGCTTCCCTCCATCGGCGCCGGCGAGGCCGACGATGGAGATCCACTCCATCAGGCTTGCACGCTGTCCCCGACAAACATGAAGCGCATAGTTGTTTCCAAACCGGGTGGTTCCTGGCGTGACTGGGACGACGAACTGGTCGCGACATGCCATCGCCGCGCGACCGGCAAGACCTACCCGAGTGTGTACGGGCGCATGGTCTGGGACCAACCGGCACCGACCATGACGACGCAATTCTACGGGTTCGGGAACGGTCGGTTCGGTCATCCGGAACAACATAGGGCTATCTCTCTCCGCGAGGGAGCCATTCTCCAGAGCTTTCCGAAGAATTATGGGTTCGTTGCACCTGGCCGTCCGATCTCCTGCAAGACCATTGGGCGGCTGATCGGAAACGCTGTACCAGTGAAACTCGGACAGGCGATCGGCAGGAGCATTGTCAAGCACGTCGAGATGTGCGGATGAAGCCACGCTTCGCATCCCCGGTCGATGCCGGAGGGGCACGGCACGTTCAAGCGTTGGACGAGAGGACGTGGGAACTGGCCTTGACGCGCTACTTCTTGAGTTCGGAGGGACCGTTCGGCGCGTCTTCACTCACCTATATTGACGCCACTCCGCCGGAACTGGCGAACGCCATCGGGGAGCCGACGGCCGATCATAACGAGGTCAGGGAACGGTTTCTGGCGGTGTTTCGTCGGGACAGCCGTCTCGGAGCGGTTCTTGGCGGGCATCGGCAGGTCGGGTGGGCGGACGGGGAAGAAGCTCCTGGTTTTTTCCGGTACCTTGTCCTGACATGCTTTGTCCCTGCGGCGGAGGGCACGGGTTCCAACGAGTTCCAGGCCCGCTTCGGCGAACTCCTCGGAATCGGTAGGCCGTTCAACCATGTGAACGCCATTGCCGACCTGTGGCGACGGCTCGGGGATTGGTGTGACAGGCGTCGCGCCAAGGGAGTGCTTGTCCGCCGGGTAATTCTGCCTGACCCCGGTGGCTGGAGTCGCATAGGCCACTCAATCAGGCTCTCGTTTCCAACATGGAGGGACAGGCAGAGGCTGACGAGACTGATCGACGAAATCCCAGCGACCGAACTCCGTTCGCCGCAGAAACTGATCGGGGTTCTTCGGCAGTTTCGGCTGGCCGATGACCTGAACGGCGCTCTTGGACTCGCCTATGACGATTTTCGCGATCGGTACGCCGCGGGAGATCGCCTACTCGGAGAACATCGGTTCTGGCGCCTGGCGGCGTCGCTGGTGGACAGGCGCGATACCGTATCTGTGTGCAGGAAGGAACGCGAATGGCGTATCGACCTCGTATTCGGGTTGGACGAGGACGTTGAGGCGGAACTGATCGTCGGCGATGACGGGGAGGAGCTGCCCGCGTGCGGGCGCTTCTCCGAAATCGCTGAGACGGCGATTTCGGACCGAACGGCGCCCGCGTGGCTTTCGGGGGCGATGGAACGGGGTATCCTGCTATTCACGGAACGGGCATGGGGTCGATGGAGTTCGTCCGCGACGGGACCGAAGCCGGGCAACCTGATCACCATGGTGGCGACGCAGTCCGTCCGTAATCGTCTCGGAGCGAACGTCGCCGTATGGAGGCGCCTGGACGGCATCTGGAATCTGTCCGATCCGATCGACGGGGAGATGGCCGGGCGTCTCCTGCGCAATCTCGTTGACACGTTCCGCGGTGTGATCGGTTCCACGGAAGGCAGTGAACTGGCTTCCCTGAGGTGGGTCGATGCCGTGCGGACTGGAAGCGCGATACTCGGGCGGACGACCGTCCTGCCGAGCGTCTGCGGGACCGATAACGCTGTCATCGGCATCATGCCGATCGGCGACGCGATGGGCACGCCGGAAATGCGGCGCGCCGATGGTGCGAGTATCTGGCGCATCGCCTCATCCGTTCCGCTCCGGGGCCGCTTCGAAGTGAGCGCAGTCGAAAGTGACTTCGGAGGTCGTTCTCCGTTGGAGACGGCGCGGCTGATTGTCTTCGACGATCGGGCTGCGATCCACGAGGAACTCGCAGCCCCGGACGCACGTCCCGACATCCGTCGTCCGGAAGTCGAAATCGTCGCGTCCGGAAGCCGACCCATCTTCGGAGACGGCTATTCGCAGCCATCTCCTCCTTCGGCAGTCGTGCCCCCGGAGGGCGGCCTCGTCGATCTGGGGGAGGCGATATACGCGATCGGACGCCGGGGCCTGACGGAGCAGAAACTGGTCGGGTTGTGCCGACGGATCGTCCCGATCGGCGGTCCGTGGGCTTGGGATGTCCTGAGGATGTTTCAGGAAGCTGGATGGATCGAATCCAGATTGGCGAACCGATGGCGGGCCAGGACATGGTACCTTAGGCCACCCCGTCTCGTCAGGTTTGCGACCAGAGAAGGGGTTTCGGTCGCGGACGGCGCGATTCCCATCGTACTCCGTGAACAATTCGTCCAGGCTGCGGCGGATGTCGGCGGAAGGGCCTGGTCGATGGCGGACACCTCGCCTTGGACCCTTCCCGTTCTTGGGGCATCGGGAGCGGATGTCGTGAAGTTGGCGGAGAAACTCGGTTGGACTGTCTCCGAATGCCCGACCCCATGTTTCGCATCCGCTCCAACATGTTGGCCGGAGGAGCGGCGCGATGCCACCAACCGCGAAAGGAAGTCGATATGGGATTGGCGGATCGGTTGCTTTTCCGAGAACCAGACCGATTCCAGATGTCCCGTCGTACTGTCCAGATGGTGGAGGCAGGACGACGCCGACCTCTTCGTTGTCGAGGACGGTTCCGGTCGTGCTGAGGCGTTCGGAAGCCGCGTGTCCGCGATCATTGAGGCGCATCGAATCGCCGGACGCCGTCTCCTGAAGAGATGCGGTGACCGGATGGTCCGGAACACCCGTGAGGGCTTCCTTCCATATCCCGTCGCGCGGGCGCTGCGCTTCGCGCTTCTCGCGCCCGCAGGTCCGCATCCTTCAATGGTCGGCGGCCCAGGGGCCTCCGGATGGACCTGGTCATATCCCGTCGATAGTCTCAGAGAATCCGCGTTACGCGTTCTTTTCGGCTCTGCGGTGACAGATGAGAGAAGGGATGACCTTCCGGATATCGCGATCCGGCGGCATAGGGGGATGTCGCGCAGGGATATCGGTTCAGGCGGATCATCCGGGTGTCCGCGCGTCTTCCCTCGATTTCCGATGAGGTGAAAGGCGACCCGTCATGGCAAACCCCATCCTTCTCAGCAGATGCGTCTATGTAGACGCGAGGTTCACAAGGTTCGAGCCGCTTCTCGAGGCGGGGGAGTTCGGGTGGCGGCTCCTGACCGATCGGCTGACGCGCTTCCCCGACGATGGAAGGATTTTCAGCGTCGCGCCGGAAACGCTCTCCATCGATATCGGGACCTTCTGGACGTTCCCGGTCGAACAGAACCAAAGATACGACCCTCTCAGGAAAGGGGATCGGTTCCTGGTGGCGAACGGTTGGGCCAGACCCGCGATCGACGTCGTCGATCTTTCGGCCATCCCCGTGGAAACGGCTCGTCGGCGCATCGTCGAGGAAGGCATCGACCTCTCGTGGACACCCGTCGGACCTTGCGTGATACTCCTCCAGGGCGGCATCTGCATAAGGATCGCATTGAAGCTCGAGGATAGCCTCTGGCGCTGGCGACCGGGTACGTCCGAGCATCCCGATCGCCTCGAGACATGGCGGATTCCACTATGGACCACCGCAGGCGATGCCGTTGAAGGCAGAATGTTCCTCATGCCCCCCGCAAACCTCGTGCGGGCCGACGATCCATCGGAGATCGACTGGTCCTCGGATATCGATTTTCTTCCCAGGGTCGTCAAGCGGTTGCGTCGCATAATCCCGGCCCGCAGCGGTCTCAGGAACAATTGGCAGCATCTCACCAGGGATACCGTGGAACTCCTCGCGATGTTCCTCGACACCGCCGGTCTGCTGCCGCGCGACACCCCCGATCTGAGGACGATCGCGATGCGCGTTCCGCATCTGAAGTCGGCGCTCGCCGACAATCTCGACCGCGTGAACGCCATAGTTGACGTGCTGGAGACTCTCACGCCGATCGATGAGCGGATCAGGGCAGACATCGTGCGGCGAAGGAGCGAACTCGAGACGGAACTCCGCGCCGAACTGGAACCGATCGTGCGCGAGACGTTGGAGAGCGGATACGCCACGCTCGTGGATCGGATGCGGACCCTGCGGGAGGAAATAGGACAGGCTATCGCCGAAAGGGACGCCCTGACCGTCCGTGTCTCCGAGATCAGGGCCGAGACCGAAGATTTCAGGGAAACCCTGGTTCGTGAGGTCGAAGAGGTCCGCGGGGCGCTCGCCGAGGCGCCGAAGGAAGCCTCGGTGCTGGCCCGACGCATCGCCAGGCGCCTAACCGAGGCGTTGGGGAGTAGCTCCGGAGTGGCTCCATATCCCCCGGAACTGCCTCCCTGGACCATCGGTGGCACCGATTCTGATGATGCCGTTCCGGTGCCGCCAGGAGAACTCTCCGGAAGGCTGGACCGCGTTGCCGCCGCGTGGGGCGTCAATCCGGCCAATTTGGTGGAATTGGACGCGCTCGCACGCGCCGGTGAATTCGTCATCCTCCAGGGCCGTCGCGGAAGAACGCTACTTGATGCCTACGCCCATGCGGTAGCCGCCGGGCGTCTGTACGTCCAGCTTGCCGATCCAGTCGTGATCTCGGCCGACGACCTGTGGCGGCAGCCTGGTTCAGGTTCCCCGACGGCGTTCGCCCATGCCTGGACGGCAGCCCGCAACCGCCCCGGGAAGACGTTCCTGTTCGTCTTCGATCGTCTCCAGTCATCTCCCGTCGACCTGTGGCTTCCCTCACTCCCGATGGTTCTCGGGGTCGCGTCGCGGCCTGCGAATCTCCTGGTCACGGGTCTGGTCGACGGTCCGTCGGCGGATTCCGGGAGGACGACCGTAGGCGGGTTTGGAGGACTTCTCGTCCCACCTCCACCGTCGGGGACGGACGGTGATATGGCCGCCGTGCTCAGGGCCATCGACCTGGAACTGGGACGGGGAGGCCGTGTAAGTCCGGGCACCCTGGTAGATGCCGGACGGTGGCGGATTCCGTATGACATCGCGCGCGGCATCGTCGTCGATCTTTCCGCTGAGATGGTCGGGGATGCCGTGATCGTCGGCCGTGCAGTGCGAATCACGCTGGCCGCCATGATGACCATGTCGCAGCATGGGGCGGTGCAGATGGGAATCGAGGCGGCGAAGGAACTTGCGGGAATTGCGGGAACGCGGTTCGAAACGGGCAGGAAGGCGTTGGCGGAAACGATCTCCTCCGGGGCGGGGGAAAACGGGGGAAAAAATGCTTGATCCGATTGGCGGCTTCGAACGTCTGCGGGAGTTCTTCGTTTCGTACCTTGATACGGCTTTCCGCATCCGCCGGGATGATCTCGCGGAAGAACGGCGCCGACTGCTCCGGAAACCAGACACACTCGCCACGGTTCCGTTTATCGAACCCGTACCGCGCTATTCTGCCGCCGATTACCGCATGGAGGACCTTGTGGAGAGGGCTTCCGACAACCCGATAGCTCATCTTCCCTGGAAGGCCCGACAGGCTTTCGTGGAATTGGCCCTGTCCGGACTCTTCCCGGGATTGGCGGATGACGGCGAAACGATGCGGAGGAGTCCGGACTTCCTCCGTCCATACAGGCACCAGATGGAGATGCTCGGCCGGGGAACCCGACCCGATCACCCCGGAATCGTCACTTCGGGAACGGGGTCGGGCAAGACGGAATCGTTCATGCTCCCCATACTCGCGGCGATTGCCGCGGAAGCGATCGGTTGGCCGAAGCCGCGTCAAGGGTATCTGACGGGGACATGGTGGACCGATAATCCGGATCGCTTCGCCCCCCATCGTGACCTGGAGGCTCCAGGCCGACCCAAGGCGATCCGCGCCCTCATTCTGTATCCCATGAACGCGCTGGTGGAGGACCAGTTGACCCGTATGCGGCGCACCCTGGATTCCGACGAGGCGCATGAGGTGATGGACGCCCGTTTTGGCGGCAATCGAATATTCTTCGGCCGGTACACGAGCGCCACTCCGGTCACGGGACACCGCATCCACCCGCGACGTGCAAACGACATCGACGAGCAGGATCGGGCGCACAAGCGGGTGCGGAGACTTGCCGAGGCCATAGGCAAGATGACGGACGTGCAGGACAATGCACGCGCTTTCGACCGTCAGCAGGCCGCGGCGACCGCGCGTCGGGGGGAGACGCTTCCCGACCTGACGAGATTCCTGTTTCCCGCGACTGACGGCGGTGAACTCGTCAGCCGATGGGACATGCAAGACACCCCGCCCGACGTTCTGGTAACGAACGTCTCCATGCTCGGCACCATGTTGTCGCGGGAAATCGAAGGCGGAATGTTCGCGAAGACCGCCGAATGGCTTGAACGCGATCCGGATGCCTATTTCTTTCTGGTTCTGGACGAGTTGCATCTCATTCGCGGATCGGCGGGAACCGAGGTAGCAGGTCTGGTTCGCGCTCTGATTCACCGTCTCGGCCTCCATCTGCCGCAACATCGCCACAAGCTCCGCATCCTGGCATCAAGCGCTTCGCTACCGATTGAGGGACCGGAGGGCGAGAGAAGCCTCAAGTACCTGAATGACTTCTTCGGTCCCATCGGTACGGCCGCCCATGCGGGACATCCTGGATTATCCGATCCCGATTTCTGGCGCTCATGCATCGTTCCCGGCCACCCGGTCGTTCCGGGATTCTCCGGTCAACTTCCCATCAATCCCGAGCCCTTCTCGCGGATGGTGCGTGTTCTTGGCGATGGGGAGATGGTCGGCATCCGTTTTGACAGGTCCGACGAACTGGATGCCGCGCTGGCCGCTGTTCATTCAGAACTCGGCTGCGGAGAGGGTGCGGATATCGGTCTGACGGCGAAACAAGCTGTCGAGGCCGCCGCCGCTGTGCTCGTACACGCCTGCCGCGATCCTGCGGACGTCGACAGAATCAGGGCGGCAGGAACCGAAAGCATTGCCATGAGGCTTTTCGGTAAATCGGACGGAGAGGCGTCGGTGGCGCTACGCGGGATGCTTATCGTGCGCGGGCTGGGCGACCACCTGAAACGTCTATACGGTAGGACGCTTTCGGAGGGTGTGCCCAGCTTCAGGGTGCATATCTTCATCAGGTCCATTGAGGGTCTGTTCGCTACCCCAAGGAACGACGACGCGACGGTCGCCTTCGACGGACTGACGATTGAGCGTGGAACGACCTACGCCAGAACCGCCGATGGCGGGCTGGGACGGATGTTCGAGCTGATTTACTGCGAGGCTTGCGGCGAGATATTCGTCGGCGGTTGCCGTGGAGAACACGGGAGCGGGCATCGGCCTTCGATAGAGCTTCTGCCTTCATCACCGTGGTTGGAGAACCTTCCCGAGCGAGGCGGCGCGGGCAAGTTCGAGGAACTGAGCTATCGCGACTTCGCGATCTTCTGGCCGGACTCCCGCAAGCCGATCGGCGGAGAGTCGGACGACGAGGCGTGGGTTCCGGCGGTTCTCAATGTCCGGAACGGAATGGTCGGTGCGGCAGGAGAAGAGGGGGCGCCCGGGATAGGCGGAAGACTGTTCAGGGTTGCAAGCACGCAGTCCGCGCGGATCGGCCGCCCCGGAACGGCATCGCCGTTCTGTTGCCCAGCATGCGGTACGGACTACTACCGCAGGACGACCGGGCGCCGATCGCCAATCAGGAGTTTCAGGACGGGTTTCGCGAAGACATCGCAACTCGTCGCCACGGAACTCTTCGAGCTACTGAAGACTGCAGGTGCGGATGCCAAGGCGGTTCTTTTCTCCGACAGTCGACAGGAGGCCGCCCGCGCCGCACTGAACATTGAGCAGCGTCACCATCAGGATCTCCGGCGACACATGTTGATCGAACTGTTGGACGACCTGCGGAAGCACAACGGTTCCCGGCCGTCCAAGGAGATGCTCCGCAAGCGCGCCCAGGAAGCGTTCGCCGCCGGAGAGGACGAGCGGGCCGGGCAGTTGCTGAACGACATGCGGAATCTGCCTCTGCCAACCGATGCAGACAGAGTGCCGTTGGCCAGCCTGATAGAGATGCCTATCGGGCAGGGACCGTCCGTAGCCGCCAATCCCATGCTTGCCCGCATGGTCGCATTGGGGGTGCATCCCGTGGACGACGTCGGCATAGATCCCATTGAAGGGTTCGCATGGAACGATCTCTTCGACACGGAGGGTGGGGAGATCCGATACAGGCAGGGAGATCGGGACGCCCTGAGGCAGTCGGCACGCCTCACCATCGTCCAGGAGCAGCGCCCACTGGTCGACGAGGTACTGTTCTCGAAGACCTACTTCGCTCTCGAGGAAACCGGACTTGGCTATCCGTCGATCGTCAGGTTACAGGACGCCGGGTCCGATCGCCTTGACGCGTGGCTCAGGGTCTTTTCGGATGCCTACCGGATTGAGGGGAACAAATGGGTCCAGGATCGTGATCCCAAGCCATGGACCGACGCCTCCCAGGTCGGGAACCGACGTGTCCTCAACTTCGCCGCCGCATCGTCTTCGGAACCGCGGCGCGAAATCGCCGACATCCTGGACAGGTTCTCCGCGATGGGCCACCGTAACGGGTTGGTGGAACCAGCGCATCTGACCGTCCGTCTCGTCGATGCGGAACACCCCTATCTGAGGTGTGCCAACTGCGGTCGCATCCATCTTCACCGGGGAACTGGTTTCTGCACCCGTTGCGGGACCGCGCTTCCGGCGGCTCCTTCCGGAAAGGTCGCCGAACTGTGGGATCGGCATTTCCTTTCGCGGCGCATCAAGCGGAGCCTCCGGGACGGCCTCTCCACCTTCCGTCTGCGTTGCGAGGAGATGACGGGACAGACAGGCGCACCCGCCGAGCGCCTGAGGAGGTTTCGTGGCATATTCGTAGAGCCACGAACCGATCGAGACAACTCCATTGATCGCCGGGCGCAGGAGATCGACATGCTGTCGGTGACCACCACGATGGAGGTTGGTATCGACATCGGGTCGCTACAAGCGGTCTACCAGGCTAACATGCCGCCCACGCGCTTCAACTATCAGCAGCGCGTGGGTCGCGCAGGGCGACGCAGTCAGGCGTTCTCTCTCGTCATCACCTTGTGCAGGAGCCGCAGTCACGATCTGCATTACTTCCGTCACCCCGCTGCCATCACCGGTGACGCCCCTCCTCCTCCGTTCCTTACTCCAGACCACCTCGACATTCCCGTCAGGCTCCTGCGGAAGGTCTGGTTCACCGCGGCATTCGACCTGATCCGCAGCGCGATGGGGTCCGCCTATCCAGGAGACGATGTCGACCGTCCGGACGTCCACGGGGAATTCGTTCCATGCTCGGTCTTCTTCAATCGGCGTCTCGGGTGGGAAGACAGGCTCAGGCAGGCGCTGACCCGAACCGTGGGCGTCAGGAACAGTTTTGCAGAGGTTCTCGGCATGGGCGTTACTGGACGCCCCGAGACGCTGATCGGCTTGACCGACGTCGACAGGGTGATGGCTCGCGTCATGGCGCTCGGGGAGGTCGGTGCCCGAAGCGACGGAAACTTGGCGAGTTTCCTGGCTGAGAATGCGCTCATGCCGATGTATGGAATGCCGACAAGAGTCAGGTCGCTAATCCTGGGATTGACGGAAAACGAGCGGGACGAACTCCAGTGGGAGACCATTGACCGTGAACTGGATATCGCCATCTACGAATTCGCCCCCCAGGGCACACTGGTCCGCGACAAGCGGAAACATGTCAGTATTGGATTCACCGCTCCGCTTTCTCCGCCGAGAGTCCAGAAGAACGGCTTCGTGTTCATGCCCGAGCCTGACGACCAATGGGCCGTCGAACGTCAATATGTGGGTCGTTGCCCGAACTGCGGCGGAATCACGTCGTCCGACATCGGCATTTCGACAGAGACCCCTTGCGGGGATTGCGGGAACCCAATCGCCGTCGACGCCTTCCACCCGTACTTCGTGCCGACGGGTTTCCGTACCTCTTTCAAGGCGGAATCGGCACGTGACGACGAGGTTCAGCTTTCGGTACGCAGAGAAACCGCTTCCGAAATCCGTGACATCAGGACTACGGCGGTTCCCGCGTCGAACATGGAGATAGGCGTCGGAGACGACGCTGCGATTCTCAGAATGAACGACGGCCCAGTCGGGGATGACGGGAAGGCGGGCGGATATTCGATCGTCCACGTTCACCAGAGATCATGTCGGCCTCCCGGTCGCGCGACCAACGGTTTCAAGCTCATGAATCAGTTCATTCTCCCGGATGTCGCGTCCGATACTGGAAAGTGGATCGTCGGTGACCAGGGTGCCTCCGGAGATGTCCGCCTGCTTTCGAGAAAGGCCACGGATTCACTCTACATAGCCCTCCGGGACATCCCCGATGGTCTCGCACCGCATCGCCTAGGGCGCATAGCATGGTGGCAGACCAGCATGAGAGCGGCGGCGATCAGCGCGGTACAGTTGCTCATCCAGCGAGCCGCGTTAGAACTCGACGTAGCTCCGGAGGAGTTCGAGATACTCGAGCCGAGGCTACGGCAGGGGCGCCCGCTGCTTCAGATCGCTGACGTCCTGGTCAACGGGGCGGGGTTCTGCCGACGGCTGGGCACGCCCGAACGCGATGGAAGGCCGTTGGTCGCGCATCTCATCGATTCCATGCTCGGTGATCCGGCCGACCCTCTCGTAGCGCCGTTCATGACGGATGAACATAGGGAAATATGCAACCAAGCTTGCTACCGCTGCATCCAGAGATATGGCAACAGAGGATATCACGGACTGCTCGACTGGCGGTTGGGCATGGGATTCCTGAGAACCCTATCGGATTCAGGGTACCGATCGGGAGCAGACGGACTATGGGACTCCCACCCCGAGCTGACTGATTGGCTCGGAATCGCACGCCGCGCGGCGGACGAGATCATCAGTCTGCGTCCCGGTCAGATGAGCGTGCGGGAGGTCGGCATTCTACGCCTACCTCTGGTGGAATGGGCGAGGAATGGTACGATAAGCGCCTTCCTGATCGTGCATCCGTTCTGGCGCCTGGATGATATCGGGAGGAACGCGGAGCCGATCAGGTCGGCAGTGACCGATGCCGCGAATACCGACATCTCGTTCGTCGACACCTTCGACGCGACTAGGCGTCCCGTCAAGGCACTGGACGATGCTCGAAAAACCAGACCCCCGGACACGGCGTGACGACCTCATTAATCCAGCGAACCGATTTTCATATTCATATCACCTCAGCCATACCCGGCGGCAAATAGGCATCGAACCGCAGTCCGCTGGCACGGGCCTGGTCTCCTCGATCACGGCAACCTCCTGTTCAGGGTGAGAAAGTCCCGCACAGTCATGATCTTGGCGCCCTCATAAAGTTTGAGCCCCAGCAGATCGTGCTTGTCTCCGGTAACGAGAAAATTCGCAGCACCAGTGGCGGCCAACGCTAACAGATAGTTGTCGTAGATATCCGGGCTGACCGTAACGGTGGGAAGGTTCGACACAAGGATCGCGAGGTCACGCAATTCGTTGATGAGCCGCCCGGCCAGTGCCGGGGTCAGGCGCTGGCGTATCTTTGGATAGCGGGTCACACGTATCAGCTCGTCCAGCTGTTCGGTCGAGGTCAGCAGATCGAACCGTCCGTCGCGCCAGAGGTCGATGAGATGCGCCGGCAGCGATGTACTCGCGAGCAACGCGCTGACCAGAACGTTGGTGTCGATCACCAGCCGCACGCGTCACCCAGCCTTGCGCGCGGCGGCTACGGCTTCGTCTATCGCCGCTTCCAGTTCCGCCGCCGGCAGGTCGGCGAACTTGCTCCGGGCTTCGGCTATCGTCTGGTCGAGCACCCGCCACTTGACGGCTTCCTCAATGAATTTCGAGAGATCGCCTTTCTTCAGGCCGCGCTGGGCCAGAAAGCTGCGCACCGCGATGTCGGTCTCTCGAGACACCGAGACGGTCCAGCGGGTGGTGTCGGCCATCGGGCCTCCTGATCAATGCTTATACACTTAGCATGATGCCATGTTAGGTGCTGATTTTCAACCGTGCTGGCGGCCCCGTACGCCGGCTTTAAATATCTGATAAAGGCCAATTATCAGATATAGAAGGAGGGGGGGCAATTCGGGCGACTGGACACATATTGTGAAGGGGCAAGGCAAGCCAAAGCGATGTGGGTCATTGCATCGGGTCGACTGTGGCTGAAAAACCAGCGCCGGCCATCCACGAGCGTGCCCCAGCTACCATTAACAGGGTCCAGAGGTACCCGATCACACCCGTCGACTACCAACGGGTAGCCGACTCCGAGAGCCTTTGCCATGGCCTCACGAAGCGTCCAAATCCGATAAAACGCGTCCTCTCCGTTCCGGATGACTTCTAAGCGCTCAGATTCGCCAAAGGCGAGGCCAGCCATGCCGACAACATCTCTACCGGGCTGACGACACTCCACGTCAATGCCGATCGGGCCGATGGTACTGACGGCGGCGGCAATCAGTCTGCCGCTGTGGGAAACGGAAACATCGAAATGGCCGTTGATATGCTGAGTGACGGCATGTGGCTTCCCGCATCGATTCTTACCAATTCGCCAGTAGCGCGCAGGGAGGCCAGTCGCCTGGAATAAAAGTTCCCCGAGAAGAGCGTAAGCGCCACACGATGCAAGACGAGTCGGGCTCCCCGGAGTGCCGACTGATGCCGCAGGCGCGCGCGTCCCACGACCACCGAGGAAAATAAACATCTCGTCATCCAATGAGGTTACTGAGTACAGAATCATGCTCGCTTGCCAGTGGGTTCATGGTAAGGGTAGCCGCACTGCCACGGATATCCAAGGTTTGTTCGGACCCTTTCGTGATAACGCCATCGAAGGACGCATACCATGCCGAGATTGCCGCTATTGCTCGTCGTATTCGCGGTCACATGTCTGGTCGGCTGTCACCGCGAGCAACCGATCTACAACGTCGAGGACAGCAGAATCCCCCAAGCAGCCAAGCCCATGACGCTGGCCCAGGTCAAGGATGCCATCATCCAGGCAGCACTCGACAAGGGTTGGCATGCGGACGAGGCGGGGCCAGGCGAAGTGCGCGTGACGCTGAAGTGGAAGGACCACTCGGCAGTATCCAGCGTGTTTTATACCCAGAAGACCTACAGCATCAAGCTGGACTCCTCGGTCAACCTGAAGGAAGAGAACGGCAATATCCATAAAAAGTATAACGAGGAGGTGCGTGCGCTCCAGAGCGAGATTGACAGGCGCTTGTATCTGCATGCCCATTGAGCGGTCCATGGCCTCTCTTGTTTTTTCTATCCCCCATTGGATGGCGTGGTCGCCGTCGGCGAAGAGCAGGGGGGGCAACTGGGCTCCCCCTGACGCTCCGACCATCCTGAAGAGACGGGTATCGCCGCTGGGGCGGGAGGCGCTGCTTGCGGCGTTCGGCTTGCCCGATGTCGGTGCATCCCGTTTCGTCCTGTCCTCCCGGCACGGGGAGTTTGGGCGGACCCAGGCACTGCTGTCGGCCTTGGCCGATGGCGAGCCTCTGTCGCCGGCGGATTTCAGTCTGTCGGTGCATCATGGGCTGATCGGGTTGCTGTCGATCGCGACCGGGAACCGTCTTGGGCATACCGCTGTGGCCGCGGGCAGAGAAAGTTTCGCGTACGGTCTTCTGGAGGCGGCCGCCGCGGCGACCGAGCGTCCCGGGCAGCCGATGGCGCTGGTGCATTTCGACGAACCCCTTCCCCCGCCCTGGGACGCCGTCGACGGGGCGCAGGAAGCGCCCCTGGCCATGGCCTTGTACCTGACCAGTCCCGCCGGGGGCCGCAACGACGTGACGTTCGACTGGGCACCCAAGAAGGAGCGCGCACCGGTCTGCGACAGCCTTGCCCTGGAATTCCTTTCGTTCCTCCAAGGCGATATTCGTGCTGGGGGGGCGATCGGCGAGCGCATGGAATGGCGGTGGGGGCGAGCCGATGGGGCTTCTTGACCGCCTTCGGCGCCTGGTTGGGACCGGATTGGCCTTCGCCTCCCTCGGTTTGGGCGGAATGGTCCTGGCGGCCACGGTGTTTCCGGTCATCGCCCTGATTTCGGGCAACACGGGGGACCGTATCCGGCGGACCCAACATGTCGTCCACTGGAGCTTCCGCCTCTACATCCTGTTGTTGCGCCATTCGCGCATCATCGACCTTGATGTCTCGGCGATCGGGGGCATTCCCGCCTGCCGAGGCAGCATCATCGTGGCCAATCATCCGACTTTGCTTGATGTCGTGCTCCTGATGTCGTTGAATCCCCATCTCCGCTGCATCGTCAAGC
This sequence comes from uncultured Rhodospirillales bacterium, assembly GCA_903920145.1. Taxonomy (GTDB): domain Bacteria; phylum Pseudomonadota; class Alphaproteobacteria; order Azospirillales; family Azospirillaceae; genus BOG-933. The sequence goes on along the minus strand of CAIXKV010000265.1, from coordinate 31,681 downwards.
ATCAGTTGTGGGAGAACCCGTTTCTCAGCGGCGTGGTAAAGTCGGCTGGGTACATTCGTAATGATCTCCCTTCTGATGCCATGGCGCGCGCCTGCTCCGAGGCGCTCGCGAGCGGCAGCAATCTCTTAGTGTTTCCAGAAGGAACCCGGTCCCATCAGGGCGAGATCGGCAGGTTCCATCGTGGCTTTGCGAATCTGGCTATGCTCACCGGGACAGAAATCCGGATGGTGTTAATTACCTGCAACCCCGTAACGTTGGTGAAGGGCGAGCCCTGGTGGCGCATTCCCGACCGTCGTCCCACATTCAGAGTGGCGGACATGGGCGCCCTTGAAGCAAGTGATTATTTGAGCTATCCGTACCGCTCGATTGGGGCACGCAGACTGGTGGCTTGCATCGAAGAACGTTACTCTGACAGATTGGCAAAGAACAATGGATGAGCTTGAACTGGGCCTGAAGCGTCTAATTGTTGTTGCCTTGAATCTGGAAGACTTGACGCCAGATGAGATCGGCTCCGACGAGCCATTGTTTGGTAGCGAAGGGCTCGGCCTTGATTCCATTGATGCCCTGGAACTTGGAGTGGCGCTGCGCAAGACTTATGGCATCAAGATCGAATCGGTTACGGATGAGATCAGAGAGCATTTTTACAGCGTCCGGAGTTTGGCGCGATTCATTGCGGCCCAGCGCGCGGAGTAGCCCCATGCTTTCCCAGGAAGACATCTTCGAGAAGCTGCGAGGATACCTTGAAGAGATGTTCGAGGTTCCTCCCGATAAAATCGTCCTTGATGCCAGGCTGTTCGAAGATCTGGATTTGGACAGCATTGACGCCGTCGATCTGGTTACCAAGATGCAGGAAATTTCCGGAAAGAAGATAAGGCCCGAACAATTCCGGACCGTCCGCACGGTTGGTGACGTGGTCGAGCGCGTTCATGAATTGCTTGTCGGATAGCCTTCCGCGCGTCCTGTCAGCAGGGGTGGTGACAGCGAGTCTGCTTTACCCCCTGGTCGTCTACGTTGGCCTGCAACGGCTGCCGCCGCTGGTCATGGTCGCCTTCGCCCTGGCGCTCATCGGGGCACGCCTGCTGACCCTCGGGAACGAGGCGGCGCGCGTGTGGCGAGCACCGCTCCTGGCGGTGGCGGCCGGGTTGGCCTTCCTGGCATCGGTGGACCAGACCTTGGCGGTGCTGGCCTATCCGGTTTTGCTTGGTCTGGGCATGGCCGTGCTTTTCGGGCACTCCCTGTTACGGCCGCCCAGTCTGGTCGAGCGTCTGGCCCGCCTGACCGACCCGAACTTCCCGAATGACGGCGTGGGCTACTGCCGTGCCGTCACTTTGGTCTGGACCCTGTTCCTGGTGGCGAACGCCGCCGTGGCCGCCGGACTTGCTCTCTGGGGGACGCCCGAGGCCTGGGCGCTGTGGACCGGCCTCATCGCTTATCTTCTGATGGGCGCGCTGTTTGCGGGCGAATTTCTTGTGCGTCGGATACTTCTCCGGCGGCGGGGTGAATCGTGACCGCCATACCACTTTCACGCCTGCTCTCCGACCATGGGGGGGGTGATCGGCTTGTTGCGTGGAACGGGGAGAGTGTGGTCCCCTTCGCACGCTTCCGGGCGGATGTGGCGGCCAACGCCGCACGCCTCGCCGCGGCCGGATGCAAGCGGGCAACACTAGCGTGTGGCGATACCTACCATCTGGCTGTCGGGCTGTTCGCGCTGCTGCATGCGGGCGCCTGCCCCATGTTGTCCGCCATCGCCCGACCAGAGACGTCGGACCTGTCTCCGTGTGTGGTCGGCGACGGCGACGAAACCCCGTTCCGTATTCTGCCCTCCAAAGAGGCCGCAGCCGGCCCCCTTCAGCCCCTCGACCCGCGCCGGACCCTGATTGACTTCTTCACCTCCGGTTCGACCGGCGAACCCAAGCGCGTCACCAAGCCGCTACTTATGCTCGAACGAGAGATTGCGGTCCTGGACGAACTCTGGGGTTTCGGACAGGAAGGTGTGCCGGTGCTTGCGACCGTGCCGCACCACCATGTCTACGGCCTCACCTTCAAGGTGCTGTGGCCGCTGTCGGCGGGGCATCCCTTTGCCCGCCGGACCCATGGTCTTTGGGAGGAGGTGGCGGCCGAGCTGCCCGCGGGCGCAGTCCTCGTCACCGGCCCGTCGCACCTGGGCCGGATTTCGGGACTTCCGGAACTGCCAATGGAACGCCGCCCCCGCATGGTGCTCTCGGCGGGCGCGCCGCTGACGGCGGCCGCTGCGCGTGAGGCAGCCTCGGTGCTAGGGATAGCCGTGACCGAGATATTTGGCAGTTCCGAGACCGGGGTGATCGCCAATCGGCGCTGCGACGGGGAGGAGCGGCCCTGGCGCCCCTTTCCCGGAGTCGTCCTGGAGATAGCGTCCGGGGGCACCGTTCGGGTTCGCTCGCCCTTCCTGGCCGAAGACGGCTGGTATGAGACCGGGGACGTTGCCCGGCCAACTCCCGATGGTTTCCGCCTGCTCGGCCGGGCCGACCGGGTGGTCAAGGTCGAGGGAAAACGCGTTAGCCTTCCCGAGGTCGAACGGCAACTTGGCTCCCTGCCCCAGGTGGCCGCTGCGGCCGTGGTGGCCCTGCCCGGAGAGCCTGCCGTGCTGGGTGCCGCCGTCCTCCTGACCGAGGAGGGGCGTGCCGAGTTGGCCTCCCTTGGACCATTCCGCTTTGGGCGGGTCTTGCGCCGCGCGCTATCGGCTTCGGGAGAACCCACCGCGATGCCACGCCGCTGGCGTTTCCCAAACGCTCTGCCGGTCGATGCCATGGGAAAGAGACGGGACGGAGACGTGGGCGCCCTGTTCGGGCCGGGCATGGAGGCCCAAAGGTCATGACCGCTGCCCCCCCGCGCGACCCGCAGGTCCTGGCCGTGCGCCCAGTCACCGATGGTGTCGAACTGGACTTGTTCCTCTCGGCGGAGCTTCTCCAGTTTCAGGGTCACTTCCCCGGGGTCGGGGTTCTGCCCGGCGTAGCCCAAATAGACTGGGCGGTGCGCTTGGCTGACCGTCACCTGTCTCTGACTGGTGGAATCGCCAGGACCTTCCGGGTCAAGTTCCGCCGGGTCATTGCCCCCGACAGCCCGGTGACGCTGGTTCTGCGCCGGGAGGCCGCGAAGGGCCGCCTGCTTTTCGAATACCGCGCAGGAGACGAGGTGATGTCGTCGGGCAGCGTATCGGTGGGGGAAACATGAGCTTCCGTCCCTGCGCCATCGTGCCCAGCCACAATCACTGCTCTGCTGTTGGCGATGTGGTCGCCCGTCTCCAGGGCGCGGGGCTGCCGGTGTTCGTGGTGGACGATGGCAGCGGGGAGCCCGCACGTTCGGTGCTGGCCGCATTGCACGACCCGGAGCGGGGCGTGGTCTGGCGGCGCCTGGAGGTCAACCAGGGTAAGGGGGGCGCGGTGATGGCCGGGTTCGAACTGGCCGCTGCGGCAGGCTTCACCCACGCGGTCCAGGTCGATGCCGATGGACAGCACGACCTTGATGCATTGCCCCTGTTGCTGGAGGCGGCGGCGCAGTCCCCGGAGGCTCTCGTCTCGGGCAGGCCGCTCTATGACCACAGCATCCCCCGGGGGCGGAAGATCGGCCGCTGGATCACCCATGTCTGGGTGTGGATCGAAACGCTGTCCATGGCCATCCCCGACAGCATGTGCGGCTTCAGGGTCTATCCCATGGCGGCAACCATGGCTCTTCTGGCCCGGGAGCGGCTCGGGCGCCGCATGGACTTCGACACCGAAATCATGGTCCGGCTGTTCTGGCGGGGCACTCCCGTCATCATGGTTCCGGTACGCGTGACCTATCCGCCCGGCAACAGCTCCAACTTCCACATGCTGCGGGACAACTGGCGCATCACCCTCATGCACACGCGTCTGGTGCTGAGCATGCCTTTCCGGCTGCCCGAGATTCTGCGCTCAAGGTCCCGGTCGCGGGAGCCGAGCCGCCACTGGGCCGCCATGGCGGAACGGGGGCTCTATTGGGGGCTGCGGTTCTGTTCCGGGGCATACTGGCTGTTTGGTCGTCGGGGCTGCCTCCTGGTGATGGCGCCCATCGTCCTTTATTTCTATCTGACCGGCGCCGAACGGCGCCGCGCGTCCCTGGCCTTCCTGGAGCGGGTCCGGCGGCAGTCGAACACGCCCGGTCGCCCGACCCTGCTTGATGGCTATCGCCACTTTCTCAGCTTCGCAGCCCGCGCGCTCGACACCTTCATCGCCTGGACCGGGGGCATGCCGGCGGGCGCGATGGTCCGTGCCGACGGTGGGCTCTTCGATGTCGCCGCAGCCGATGGCCGGGGCGCGCTCTTCATCGCCTCGCACCTGGGCAACGCCGAACTGTCGCGGGCGCTGCTTGATGCCAGAACCCGCGCCCGCATCACGGTGCTGGTTCACACCCGCCACGCCGAGCACTACAACCGCGTGCTCGGGGAATTCTGTCCCGAGGCCGCCGTCAACACCCGTCAGGTCACGGAACTCGGACCCGAAACCGCCATCGAGCTGAAGGAACGGGTGGACCGGGGAGAATGGGTGGTGGTGGTCGGCGACCGGACGCCGGTGGGCGGCGGGCGGCGGGTGTCGCGCGTGCCCTTCCTGGGCGCCGAGGCATCCTTCTCCCAGGGGCCTTACATCCTGGCGGCCCTGCTCGAATGCCCGGTCTACCTGCTGTTCTGCCTGCGGGAAGGCCATGTCCACCGCGTGTACGCAGAGACGCTCGCCGATCGCATCGTGTTACCCAGGCGGGAGCGCGAGGTGGCGCTCCACGGTTGGGCCGCCAAGTTTGCCGGCCGGCTGGAGCATTACTGCCTGAAGGCACCGCTTCAGTGGTTCAACTTCTTCGACTTCTGGGCATGACCATGCTGAGCACAGACACGGTGATCAAGGCACAATTCTACGACCTGGACCCGCTCCAGGTCGTCTGGCACGGCAACTATGTCCGCTTCCTCGAACAGGCGCGCTGCACGCTGCTCGACCGCATCGGTTTCAATTATCCGGAAATGGCGCGGTCGGGCCATGTCTGGCCGGTGGTCGATCTGCGCATCAAGTATGTGCGCCCGATACGCTTCGGTCAGGAGGTGGTGGTCAGGGCCACGCTCGCGGAGTACGAGAACCGCCTGAAGATTGACTACCGCATCGCCGACCGGGAGACGGACGAAGTTCTGACCAAGGCCCATACCATCCAGGTCGCAGTGGACGCGGGAACCGGCGAACTCTGTTTCGAATCCCCCGCTTCACTGACCGACCGGGTGCGGGGGTGCCTATGTTCCGAATAATGGCCGTCTTCGTCCTGGCCCTCGCGGTGCTGACCCTGCTGCCCCGATCAGTCGGCGCCGCTGATGGTGGCACCGGTCCCTCCCGGTCAATCGCCTCGGGCAGCACTCTCCATGGCGCATTCGTCCAGGAACGACGCTTGCAGGGCTTCAAGGCACCCCTGATCTCCGAAGGGCGCTTCACGCTGGCCCCCGGACAGGGGCTGGTCTGGCGCTCGGAGAAACCCTTCGCCGTGACCACGGTGATCACCGCCGCCGGCCTGGTTCAGGAGGTTGATGGAACGGAGACCGTGCGTATGCCGGCCGCGCGGCTACCCTTCCTGGCGAAGCTCTATGACATGCTGGGCGGCGCGCTGGCGGGAGACTGGAGCGCTCTCGACAAGGAATTCACGGTCGTCCGTCAAGGGAACGACCGGGCATGGCGGGTCGAACTCCGTCCGCGGGTGGCGGCCGACCCGGTCTCCATGCCGATAACGACCATCCGGCTGACCGGCGGGCTTTTCGTGGATCAGGTGGAGATCGTCCGGGAGGGGGGCGACAGTGACGTCCTGCACTTCGCCGACCAGACGCTCAGCCAGGCACCGCCTTCCCCTGAAGAGACCAGATTGTTGGTGGGCGTCGGCCGATGAGGCGGTTGGGCGCGGCCCTGTTCCTGATGCTGGTAGTGCTGGCGGCCCTTTATCTCGGCCTGCGCACCAGCCATGGCCTGAACTTTCAGACCGATCTGCTGGCGCTGTTGCCCGGAGAGCATGACGATCCGGGCCTGCGCCAGACGAATGACTTGGTCAACCGAGGACTCGGCCGGCGCATCGTCATCCTCGTCGGCCATGCCGACCGCGAACATGCGCGGAACGCCGCCGCCCAACTGACCGCGAGGCTCCAGGAGTCGGGCGCGCTCGGGGACCTCGAAACCGTCACGGGCGGCGACCGGATGCGCCGCATCGGCACCCTCTATTTTCCCTTCCGTGGCGGATTGCTGTCGGACGCCGACCGTCGGATGCTGCAAGACGGTCATGGCACCGCGCTGGCGGCCCGTGCCCTGTCCCAGGTGTTCGGCTTCGTCGGCATGGCCGACGCACGACTGCTGCACGCCGACCCTTTCCTGCTGATGCCCGCCTTCTTTTCCGCCCTGGCGGTTCCCTCGTCCCGCCTCGCTCCCGACGAGGGCATGCTGACGGTGCGTGGCGAGGGCATGACCTGGGTGTTCATTTCCGCCAGCCTGAAGGGCGAGCCCTTTGAACTCGATGTCCAGAAGAGAGTGATCGGCGGTTTCGACCATGCGGTGGCCGACCTGGGTAGCGATGTCACGGTCCTCCGGCTGGGCGCGGTGTTCTTCGCCCACGCGGGCGCCCGCCAGGCCATGGACGAGACGTCGCGGCTGGGCGCCGTGTCAACATTGGGCTCCGTGCTTCTGGTCCTGCTGGTCTTCCGCCGCCTCGGCCCCTTATGGCAAAGCCTGATGTCCATTGCCGTCGGCATGCTGTGCGGCCTGTCCTTCAGCCTCTGGTGGTTCGGTGAATTGCATGTGATCTCTCTGCTGTTCGGGATGAGCCTGATCGGCATCGCTGTCGATTACAGCCTTTATTACTTCACCGATCGCTTCGTCTGCGACGGCGCGCCCCCGTCGGCCCGACTGCGCCGGGTCATGCCTGGGCTGGGACTGGGCGTGCTGACCACGTTGGTGGGTTACGGCGCGCTGCTTCTGGCGCCGCTTCCCGGTCTTCATCAGATCGCGGTCTTTTCTGCGGTCGGTCTGTCGGCAGCCTTCGCCTCGGTGGCGCTGTGGGTCCCGCTCCTGGACCGGGGCCGCGACCTACCCCACGGCGCACCTTTGGTCACCGCCGCCGCAGCCCTCTGGCGCTTTTGGGAGCGGCCCGATCTCCGCCGTCTGCGCCTTGCGCTCGGCCTCCTGCTGCTCGGGGCCGGGGTGGTCGGCGCTCTCCGCCTGCATGCTGACGACGATGTCCGGCGCCTCCAATCACCCGATGCCGGACTGCTGGCCCAACAGCACCGCATCGAGGCCCTGACCGGGATGGGCTGGAGTGGACAGTTCTTCCTGGTCAATGCCCCCGACGACGAAACCGCGCTGGGGATCGAGGAGGCGTTGGCGGACCGGTTGGCCGGCGCCATCAAGAGCGGCACACTGGTCGGCTTCCAGTCCCCTGCGGCCTTCGTGCCCTCGGCCGCCCGACAAGAAGAGAACCGCCGCCTGATCCGCGACGGCCTGGAGACCCCCTTGCTCGCAGCCCACGTGGCGCATCTCGGCCTTGCCGAGCCGCCCGAGGCTGCGGCGGCCGGGGACGGCGCGCCGATCCTGACCCTGGCCGCGGCACTGAAGGATGGCTCTCTGCCGTTTCTGGCCGATCTGGTTCCCCTGCGTGACAATGGCGGCGTCCACCACGTGGTGAAGCTCGACGGCGTCCGGAATTCCACGGCGGTGCGTGCGCTCGGCGATGGATTGGACGGCGTCCGCTACGTCGATCCGCCCAGCGACTACAGCCGCCTGTTTGGTGCCTACCGCGACCGGGCGGTGATTTTGTTGGCTGTCTCGGCGGCCCTGATGGTGCCGCTGCTCGCCCTGCGTTATCGGTGGCGGGGTGCGCTGGCCGTGATGGCGCCCCCGGTCGCAGCCATGATTCTGACACCGGCCTTGATGGCCCTGGTCGGCGAGCCCTTCACCTTCTTCGCGGCCATGGCGCTGGTCCTCGTGCTCTCGATCGGCGTCGACTATGCCATCTTCTGTGCCGAGGCCTGGGGCGCGCGAAAATCCGTGACCCTGCTGGCGGTGTGCCTCGCTTCGACCACGACCCTGCTGTCCTTCGGACTTCTGGCGTTCAGCGGCGTGTTCGCGGTCCACACCTTCGGCCTGACCATGCTGGTCGGTATCTCCCTGTCCGTCCTCTTGTCCCCGCTGGGAGGCCTCGCATGCCGCCGCCCCTGACCGGAAGGCAGCGCTCCTTCCTTCTGCCCGCCATCCTGATGCTCAGCGGGTGCGCCTCCGCAACCGACCTGCCGGCCTCGGCGCGCACCATCGCCATCGCCCAGGGGGTGACGCTGACCTTGCCTGCGCCTGCGGCGTTGGGCCGGACCGTCGAAGCCACGCAACTGGTCACCGCGCATTACCGGGACACCACTTTCGTCTTCGAGGGGCATATCGGCGTCACGCCTGACCGCTTCCTCCTGGTCGGCCTCGACACCATGGGGCGGCGCGCACTGACCGTCACCTGGACCGCCGGCGGGGTGGTGGCCGAAGCCGCGCCCTGGCTGCCCGACACCACGCGGCCGGGCAACATGCTGGCCGATATCGTCATGATGTACTGGCCCGAAGCGGCGGTTCGCGGGGCCTTGACCGGCGCCACGCTGGTGACGGCGCCGGGCTCGCGGATCGTCCGGAGAGCCGACGGTACCGAGGTGGTCCGCATCGACTATGGCACCGCCCAGGCCGGAAGCTGGTCGGGGCGGATGAAACTGCGGAACCTCGCCTGGGGCTACGACATCGATGTCCAGTCCGGGGAGACCGCTCCATGAGCGCATCGCTGGGAATTCCCGCCATCGGGCTGGTGACACCCCTGGGGCGCGGCAAGGCGGCAACCGCGGCGTCCCTGTTCGCGGGCTCGCGCGCGGGTTTGGTGTGGGAGGGGGAACACCGTGAGGTGCCCCCTATCCCGATTCCCGACGATCGGCTGATCGCCGGCATGACCGTGCCGGTAGGCCGGGTGGAGGGCGCGCTTCCCGAGATTCCGGACCATCTCTCGGACTATGACTGCCGGAACAACCGCCTGATGCTGGCGGCCCTGCAGGAGATCTCCGACGACGTGAGCGCGGTCGCCGACCGTTACGGCCGCGACCGGGTTGCGGTGGTTCTCGGCACCAGCACCGCGGGCATCGCCGAGGGCGAGGCGGCATGGGCGTCTTTCCGGCAGGATGGCGCCTGGCCGCCCGGTTATCGCTACCGCCAGCAGGAGACGGGAAACCTCGCCGACTTTGCCGCCAGGATGTTCGGCCTGACCGGTCCCGCTTATACCGTGGCCACCGCCTGCTCCTCGGGCGCCAAGTCGTTCGCGTCGGCCCGGCGGCTGATCGCGCTGGGCCTCTGCGACGCCGCGGTGGTCGGCGGTGCCGACAGCCTGTGCCGGATGACCCTGGGCGGTTTCCGGTCTCTGGAGGCGGTCTCGGCCCGCCCCTGCAATCCGTTCAGCGCTAACCGCGACGGCATCACCATCGGCGAGGGCGCCGCGGCCTTCGTGCTGGTCCGCGACCTGGCCCCGGTCATGCTGCTGGGCATCGGCGAAGGCTCGGACGCCCATCATGTCAGCGCACCCGACCCGACGGGACGGGGTGCCGAAACCGCGATGCGCCTGGCCCTGGCGGACGCCGGACTGGGCGCGGGCGACATTGCCTATGTCAACCTCCATGGTACGGCGACCGCCCTCAACGACGCCATGGAGAGCCGGGCGGTGGCGGCGGTCTTTGGCCCCGAAACGCCGTGCAGCTCGACCAAAGCCATGACCGGCCACCTGCTGGGCGCGGCGGGGGCCTGCGAGGCGGCCTTCCTCTGGCTGGCCCTGCATCCGGAATTCAACCCATCGGGCCTGCTGCCGCCCCATCTGTGGGACGGGGTTCCGGACGCCGCCTTGCCCAGGCTGGCCCTGACTGAACCGGGAGCCACCGTTCCCGGGAGCGGGCCGCTGGCCATGCTGTCCAATTCCTTCGCTTTTGGCGGCAACAACATGGTGCTGGTGCTTGGACGGGGGGGATCGTCATGACGCCGGCCTTTCCGCCCCTCGCGACTCTCTTGCCCCACGCGCCGCCCATGCTGCTGCTCGACCGGGTCCTGGAACACGGCGAGGACTGGATCCTGGTGGAGACGACCATCGCCGCCGACCATCCCTTCTTCGATCCCGCCGCGGGCGGTGTGCCCTGCCATGTGGGTATCGAACTGATGGCCCAGGCCTGCGGCGCCTTTGCCGGCCTGGGTTCGCTGGCCGAGGGACGCCCCCCGGCGTTGGGATTCCTCTTGGGCACGCGGATGTTCACGTCCTCGGTCGCGCGCTTCATGGCGGGCAACCACCTGACGGTTCGGGCAGCCAAGCTCTACCTCGACGGCGAGATGGGCGCCTTCGACTGCCGGATCGATCTGGACGGAACCACGGTCGCCCGAGCGCAGTTGACCGTCTATCAGCCCGCCGACGCGACCGCCGTGCTTGCCAGGCGGGTGGAAGGGTGACGACATGACGGAATGGCTACAAGACCGGAGCAGACGATGAGGAATTTCAAAACGACATATGCCGCAGTGGCTTTCGCTGCGGCCTTGGTGCTCGCGGCCTGTGCGACCCCGCTGTCGGATCGGGCTGCGAAGGTCCGCATCGTCCATTCCACGGAGGAGGTGAAGGGCTACACCTTCCTCGGACAGGTGGTCGGCTCTTCTGCAATGACCGGCGTCATGCGGCATCAGGGGATGGAGAACGCCGTCAACGAAGTGCTGGATAAGGCCGCGGCAATGGGGGCCACCCATGTGCTGATGCCAGACAAAAAGGCGTCATATTGGACCTTCTCCGAAAACGTGCGCGGCGAAGCCTACAAGGCGCCTGACGCACCCTAACCAGAGACGGCATCGGAAACCATCGCGCAGCTATCGGGGGAGCGGCCCATATGGGTGACGACAGGACAATTCTGGTCACCGGTGCCAGCAAGGGCATCGGGCGAGCCATCGCCCGGCGGTTGGCACGCGCCGATTTTCGGGTAGCTGTCCATTACGGCTCTGACCGCGACGGGGCCACTGGGACCCTGGCGGCCATCGGCGAGGCGGGCGGAAACGGGCGCCTGCTGTCCTTTAACATTTCAGACCGCCCGGGCTGCCTCGCCGCCATTGAGGCAGACATGGCCGAGCACGGCGTCTATTTCGGCGTCGTCCTGAATGCCGGCATCGCCCGCGATACCGCCTTTCCCGCCATGGCGGACGACGACTGGGACTTGGTGCTCCGCACCAATCTCGACGGCTTCTACAACGTGCTGCGCCCCATCGTGATGCCGATGGTTTCGGCCCGCCGGGGCGGAAGGATCGTCACCCTGTCCTCGGTATCGGGACTGGTGGGCAACCGCGGGCAGGTCAATTATTCGGCGGCCAAGGCCGGCATCATCGGCGCGACCAAGTCGCTGGCGATCGAGCTGGCCAAGCGCGCCATCACCGTCAATTGCGTGGCCCCCGGCGTCATCGAGACGCAAATGACCGCCGACCTGCCCATGGAGGAGGTGGCCAAGGCCATCCCCATGCGGCGGGCCGGACGCCCAGAGGAGGTGGCGGGGCTGGTGGCATTCCTGTGCTCGGACGAGGCGTCGTACATCACCCGGCAGGTGATTTCGGTCAACGGAGGCATGATCTGATGCGCAGGGTGGTGGTGACCGGGATGGGCGGGGTGACGGCGCTCGGCGAGGACTGGCCGGTCATCCGCGCCGCCTTCGCGGCGGGCCAGACCGGCGTGCGCTACATGAGCGAATGGGAGCGCTTTACAGGCGTCAACACCAGGCTGGGCGCCCCTGTGCCCTCCTTTTCCGTCGAGGATCGTTACCCCCGCAAGAAGCTGCGCAGCATGGGCGCCGTTTCCAAGATGGCGGTGTACGCCACCGAGCGGGCGCTTGCTGACGCCGGCCTGCTCGACGACCCGCTGGTGCGCGGCGGACGCACCGGCGTTGCCTACGGCTCGTCGTTCGGCAGTCCCGATTCCGTGCTTGGGTTCTACGAGCTTAAGATGCACGGGGAATCACGGAACCTCAACGCCACCAACTACATCCGGATGATGAGCCATACCGCGCCGGTCAATATCGGCCTGTTCTTCGGTGTCTCCGGCCGCATCATTCCCACCTCCAGCGCCTGCACCTCGGGCAGCCAGGGCATCGGCTATGCCTACGAAGCGATCCGCTTCAACCGGGCCGATGTCATGCTCGCGGGGGGCGCCGAGGAGTTGGACATCACCGATTCGGCGGTCTTCGATACCCTCTACGCCACCAGCCAGCGCAATGACCGGCCCGGGACGACGCCGCGCCCCTATGACCGTGACCGTGACGGTCTGGTCATCGGCGAGGGCGCGGCCACTCTGGTGCTGGAGGAACTGGGACACGCCCGCGCCCGCGGCGCCCGTATCCATGCCGAGATCGTCGGCTTCGGCACCAATTCGGATGGCGCCCACGTCACCCAGCCCCAGGCGGAGACCATGGAGCGGGCGCTCCGTCTGGCGCTGGACGATGCCGGGCTTGCCCCCGACGATATCGGCTTCGTATCGGGGCATGGCACGGCGACCGAGTGGGGAGACATCGCCGAAACCACCGCCACCCAGGCGGTGCTGGGCCGACACGTGCCGATCCATTCCCTCAAGAGCTATTTCGGCCACTCCCTGGGCGCGTGCGGTGCCCTCGAGGCCTGGTTGGGCATCGAGATGATGAAGGATAGCTGGTTCGCACCCACCGCCAACCTGGATGTGGTCGACGAGCGCTGCGGCGCACTGGATTATGTCATGGGCCAGGGACGCCGCATCGAGGTTCGACACCTGATGTCCAACAATTTTGCCTTTGGCGGCATCAACACGTCCCTCCTGTTCCGGAAATGGGACTGACCGCCACCGCCGCCCGGGCGGCACGAGCGGGGCGAGCCAGGAACGCGCGGGCCTGGGATATCCCGGCATTCGGTCCCTGGCCGAGCGACGACGACCATCACCACGTCGTGATCATCGGCGCGGGCATCGGCGGACTTACCGCGGGCGCGCTCTTGGCTCAGCGCGGGCTCAAGGTTGCCGTCTTCGAAGCCCATGATCGTCCCGGTGGCTTCTGTTCATCATGGATACGCAAAGTCCGGCTTCCGCAGGGCGTCCGGAAGTTCACCTTCGATGCCGGCGTGCAGGATTTCAGCGGCCTAGGACCACGGGGACCTTTGCGCAACCTGCTCCGGCAACTTGGCGCCGAGGCGGCCATCGACTGGCGGCGCGTTCACCATCGTTACTGGCGCGATGGCCTGACCTTCGACGTTCCGGCTCGGGGCGAGGACATTCCACAAGCGCTGGGTCGCCTGTTTCCTGCCGAGACGACGGCGATCATCGCATTTTTTCACGAGATTGAGGCGGTCTACCGCGAGATGTACACCGATGTGGAAACCACGGGCGGCGTGCCCATGGCGCCCACCGACCCGACCGAACTCATGGCCTGGCCCGGGCGCCATCCCCACGCTTGGCGATGGATGAAACAACCCTTTGCGGTCATGCTTGATAGCTATCTGACCGATCCCAACCTGAAGCATCTGCTGACGACCCTCTCTGAGTATTTGACCGAACAACCCGAACTTTTGTCGGTCGAAGATATGGCACCGCTCTATGGCTACTATTTCGACGGCGGCTATTACCCGGCCGGTGGCGCGCAGCGTTTAGCCGAGGTGCTGGCCCGGGTCATCCTGGAACGGGGTGGCCAAATCACCTTCAAATCCACCGTTGAGGCTATTCTGACCGAGGGAGAGCGGGTCGTCGGGGTGCGCTGCGTCGGTGGCAAAGGGTCCCGGGCCGGGTTGGTGGTGGCCAATGGCGATGTGGTTGCGATGCTGACCGACCTGCTGGACCGCAGCATTCTGCCGCCGTCCTATCTGGACTGGATCGGGTCGCTCCGGCGAGGGCCGACGGCCATGCTGCTGAGCCTCGCGCTCGATACCGTTCCGGATCTGCCGGCTCGCATTTTTGTAAGCCGAGACGGCTTTGATTTCGGCATAGGAAATCCCAGCGCCATAGATACCTCGCTGGCGCCCGAGGGTGCGGCCGCCCTGACCATGCTGCGCCTGCTTCCCGAAGGTGAGGGTGCCCTTTGGCGGCGTGGCGCCCGGGATTATCGTGAGCGGAAGAACGCCTTCGCCGCGCAGATGATAGACGCAACCATAGACTCCGTCCTGCCAGATTTGCGGCGCCACATCTTGCAGTGCGATGTGGCGACCCCCGAAACGTTCGCGCGCTACGTCCGTACCCGTGGCGGAACAATCTACGGGATGGCGCGCGATCAATCCTGTCCACACCTTCACAGCCCGCTCCCGGGACTACTGTTGGTCGGGGCGGGAACGACGACCGGCGCCGGTATCGAGGCGGTCGCGGTTTCGGGTACTTTGGCGGCTAATGCCGTTTTGCCGCCACAAGCGGGGCCAGTCATCGCGCGACACCGAGCTTGCTAAACGAGGCACCACCCTCATGTTCCACGCCGGGGTTGATGGAGACCTTCTCTGTCCTGCGGCATGCCCCGCATCGAACGCATCCTTGGCGACCAAGCGACGGCCTTTGCGGCGGGTCGAGAAATTCATCCCGAGCTTGGCCAGCTCGTCCTCGATCACGGCGGCCTTGACCAGCACCAGATCGCGCCCGGTCGCCTTGTGGGCTTCGTTGCGTTGGGCCTTCATGAGCCGCAGGTTGGCGGCGATGGACGAGGCCATGCTTCATGCCGAAAAACACGAACCTGAATGCACCGTCGGGGTTCTTCATGCGCCATACCTTGCAGTCGGCGAACTCGGCGATTGCGGGGATGCAGGCGTCCAGGGGAAGGCTTTGCTTCTTCTGGGTCTCGAACTCCGCGCGCTCGCATACCTCCTGGCGCAGTTCGACATCCGTCATGGACAGATCGTAGGTGTCGAGCAGCTCCGCCACCTTCGCGGCGGCTGACAGCGCCTCCTCCTCGGTGCAGCCGTTCTCGATGGTCTTCGCGCGCAACCCCTGAATCCGGGCCTTGAGCTTATCGATATCCGCGACGTGGTTGGTCGGCAGTCGGCGGCATGTTGGGAACACATCCTGGTCATTGGCAGTGTTTGACCATGCCGCCGCATGGCCCAGAGGTCAACTTCCGCCCGTCGCCCGAGGTGAGGATCGGCCTCACATCCGGATCAGGTCGAGCAAATCGTCGTCGGTCAGGCGGGCGCTGATTTCACTGCCGTCAAGAAGGTCGCTGGCAAGGTCACGCTTAGCGCGGTGCAGGTCGAGGATTTTCCCCTCAATGCTGTCGCGGACGATCAGGCGGTAGACGGTGACCGGGCGTAGCTGGCCGATGCGGTGAGCACGGTCGCTGGCCTGGTCCTCGACGGCGGGATTCCACCAAGGGTCCAGGTGGATGACGTAGTCGGCTGCGGTCAGGTTGAGTCCAGTGCCGCCTGCCTTGAGGCTGATCAGGAACAGGTCGCCCTTCCCCGCCTGGAACGCCGCCACTCGCCGTTCCCGATCCTTGGCGGGGGTGCCGCCGTCCAGATACTGGTGGCCGATGCCGCGGGCGGTCAGCGCGTCCCGCACCCGTTCGAGCTGGCCGACGAACTGGCTGAATACCAGAGCCTTGTGGCGGTTGCGGATCAGTTCCTCGACCAGTTCCAGGAACGCCTCCAGCTTGGCTCCGGGCAGGCGGGTCTCGGCGTCGACCAGACCAGGATGGCAGCAGGCGCGGCGCAGGCGGGTGATTTCTGCGAGGATATGAATGCGGGTCTGGCCGCCCCCTGCCCCGCCATCACGCAGTTGCGCCAGGGCCTCCAACGCCCGCCGACGCACCGCCTCGTAGAAGGCGCGCTCCTCCTCGGGCAGGTCGATCTCCATGGTAACCTCGGTGCGCGGCGGCAGTTCGGCAAGGACCGCGCTCTTGGTCCGCCGCAGGATGAACGGGCGGATCAGGGCGCGGAGGGCGTGGAGCGCACCGTCGCTTCGGTTTCGCTCAATCGGGGTGGCGAAGCGGCGGGCGAAGCCGTCGCGGGAGCCGAGGAGACCTGGGTTGACGATGGCGAACAGGCTCCAGAGTTCGTCCAGATAGTTCTCGATAGGCGTACCGGTCAGGGCGAGGCGGAACTGGGCCTGGATGCGCTGCCCCGCTTGGGCGCGTCGGGTCTCGGCGTTCTTGATCGCCTGTGCCTCGTCGAACACCGCCATCCGCCAGTCGACCTCGGCCAGGCGGTCGGCCTCCTGGTACAGCAGGCCGTAGCTGGTGACCAACACGTCCATCGCCTTGAGCGCTGCGATCTGGTCGGCCCGGTTCGCGGTGGCGCCCAGCTTCCGCACCGCCAGCGTCGGGGCGAAGCGTTCCAGTTCGCGTTCCCAGTTGTGGCAGACAGAGGTCGGCGCAATCACCAGGCAGGGGCCGTGGGGAGCCTGTTCCAGCATCACGGCGATTGCCTGGATGGTCTTGCCCAGTCCCATGTCGTCGGCAAGGCAGGCACCAGCCTGCCAGTGCGCCAGACGGGAGAGCCATCGAAATCCGTCGACCTGATAATCGCGCAGCTCGGCCTGGAGCGTCGACGGGACGACGGGCTGGTGCCGGTCGGCTGCGGAAAGACGCGCGATGAATGCCTTCCACTCCTTGTCGGCTTTGACGCTTCCTGCCTCCTCCACCAGCTCCTGCACCGCCACGGCACCAAGGGTCGGCAGCCGCAGGCCCTTGCCATGTTCCTCGGTGACGCCGCCCAGGCGTTCGAGCTGCTTCTGAAATTTGCGTGTCAGGGCGACGAAGCTGCCGTCCGCCAGCGGCACGAACCGACCTCTGGCCTTGCCCAGCCGCGTGAGCAGGTCCTGCATGTCGAGGACCAGTTCCTCGTCGACCCGCACCTCGCCGTCCATCTGGAACCAATCGCGGGCACGGGACATCTTGAGGGAGAGGCCCGAGCTTGACACCTCGGACCTGACGGTCAGCCGTTTGCCCTCGGGCCATTCCACGGTCGGCGGCGGCTGGCAGGCGCGCACCTCCAGCAGGAACTCCAGCGCGGACTCGGTGTCGCCGATTACCCATTCGTGACCCGAGGCCGCCTCGCGGTGCAGGGTCGGCAATGCCGCCAGTGTCGAGGCGGCGGCGGCCCGCTCGCCATCAAGGTCGCGGTTGGCGCGCTGGCGGACGCCGTCGATCATGGCCAACACCGACTGTCCGCCCTGCCCCGCCAGATAGTATGGCCCTGCGGCACCGAACGGCCGCACCACCATCGCCACCTTCAGCCCCTCGTCGAGCGGCTGCATCTGGAGCACGGGACCGGACTGTCCCTCGACGGCGGGCACTTCCGCATCGGCGATGTCGGCGCGGATCGGCAGGCTGGGATGCTGTTCCTTGATGAGGTCCAGCACCCTCTCCCTGCCCTGCTTCGGCACGGTCAGTCCGCGACCGCCGAGGATTTCCTGGACCGCGAGCAGTCGTGCCGAGAAGTCGATCACCCGCCAGCGCGTCGGGGTCTCGGCTTCCATGAACACCGTCTGCTCGGCGGCGCGGTGTGACAACGCGAACTTGTAGCCGTTGCGCTGTTCGGTCACCACCAGTTCGACGGGATAGGCCACCAGTTCCAGCGGCTGCTCGCGCCGACGCGCATCGAACACGGTCGGGTGGCCGACCAGCGTCGTCAGGGTGCGGTAACGGTCGAAGTCGAAGGTTTCCTCGTTGTACCAGCCGTTGGGGTCCTTGCGGATGGTCCGCAGTGCCCGCCGATCGTGGTCGGTCAGGTAGTCGAGGCGCGGGTCCTGCTCGTGGAGCCTCTTCATGGCCACCACCCGACCGGGGGTCCAGTCTCTACCCTTGACCGACTGCTCCAGCACCTCGACCGTCATCTGTTCGGGGTCGACGAACCAGGCCAGGCGTTTTGACTTGCTGATCGGCGGGGACGCGACCGGACGCCCGCTGCCGACCGTGAGGAAAGCCTCGAGGCTGTCGAGGGTGCGCTCCCAGGGCTGCCGCACTTCGACGAGTTTGAGGAAGTCGATCACCTGGGTGCCATCGGGCGTGGTCCGCAGGAAGGCATCGTAGACGGCGGGCTTGTCGGCAATCCGTTCCAGCACCTCGGCGTGGATGCGGGCGATCAGCGGCAGCACCTCCCTGAGGGCCTCGAAGTGCGTGACGGTGTCTTTGATCCGCTTCTTGGCCAGGGTGGGGTCGACAAGAAACTCGACCAGGGTTAGGCAAGCGACCGACATCGGTTCGCGGGTGCCGCCACGTCGGATGTCCGCCAGCGCGTCGCGCGCCTTCGGTTCCATTCCCTGCAACAGCCACAGCAAGGCCTGGACGGCCCTGAACCCGGGACCGAATACATTGCCCCCGTGGTCGACGCCGTCGAGATTGGCCTGGAGTTCGTAATGGAGCGCGGGGTCATTGGCCCCGATCAGGGCCAGCAGGAAGAACAGGCCGTTGGGGCCGTTGAAGAAGACCTTCCGCTTGCCGATCCGCTTCCTGTAGCCCTTGAGTGCCAGACGGAAATGCCCGAGGGCCTCGTCGTTGCGGCCTTCGAGAAAATCCGCCGACCCCAGTAGGAGCAGGCGGTCGGTTTCGAGCGTATCGCCCGTCGCGGCAGAGAACGCTTCGACCTTCCGCCGGACCGCCCCGATCCGTCCTGCCAACAGGTCGGAGTGCAGCAGCAGCCATTTGAAGCTCTCGAAGCCCGTCGCG
This sequence comes from uncultured Rhodospirillales bacterium, assembly GCA_903920145.1. Lineage (GTDB taxonomy): Bacteria > Pseudomonadota > Alphaproteobacteria > Azospirillales > Azospirillaceae > BOG-933. The sequence continues at coordinate 13,002 of CAIXKV010000265.1, read as the reverse complement.
TCTTCCAGCGAACGGTAGTGCGCGACCAGAGCCGCCAAATCGGGCGAGGTCTGCCCGGTGGTCAGGAAATGCTCCAGCTTGACCGCGAACAGGGCGTACTGGATGTCCGGGTGGCGGGCGGCCAGCCACTCGACGTCCAGGGTCGCCTCGCGGAACAGCGCCTCCAGGATGTGCGGTCCGCGGGAGCGGGTGAACTCCTTGTCGTAGCCCTCCAGCAGTCGACGATAGGTTTCCGGGTCGTCGTCATAGATGGCGAGCCGCAGGCGGCGCAGGACGTACGAGTCGCTCTGGATCGAGTAGGAACCCCAACGGTCGCGACCACTTTCGGGAAAGGAACCGAGCACGGCGTGAAGCAGGGTCGTCCCATCCGGGGCCTTCGTCGCGTCAACCGCCAGCGGATGCCACAGAGACGGGGTGCAGGCGTATTCGCCTTCCACCAGCAGCCCCGCCGACACCAGCCGATCCAGCGCGCCGTTGACCGTCTGGGCGGACCACGGCCTGCCGTCAGGACCGCGAGTCCCAGTGGCGTTCATGACGGTCAGGAATTCGCCCTTGTTGGCCGCCTGGCCGATCAGGGCCTTCAGCCGCAGCACCAGGCGTTCGGTGGGATGGAGCGTCGCGACCTGACGAAGTTGCTCATCCAAGGTGGCGGGCTTCGGCTGGTTGTCGCGGATCACGGGTCTGAACGGCGGGGCCATGGCCGGGCGAGCCACTTGTTGGAAAAGAGAGGTGCCGCCCATGGCGACGACATATAGTCCTTTATCGGCTTGTAAACGCAAGGGCTATGGGCAACCAGACCTTCCTCTCCGAAGGACCGCACTCATGGTGATGAGTGGTCTGGCGGGATGACGACTTTCGAATTGACCTGTCGGATGCCTCCCTCCCCTGCTCACCCAACGCCCCAGATGTCATAAAGGATGATGACATTTGTTCCCAGGCATCTCCGAATGACGGATGCCCATGAACAAAGGAAACCGCGTCGTATTCGGCGCCAGCCAGGGATATCGAGAGGATGCACCCGCTCAGGTCAAGCACCGCAACCGTCGAATCCGCGAGCATGATACTCCCGACAGGCTTACTCGATGAGTTTGGAACTCGAACGGGAAAGTTGCCGACGTTGTGCTCTACGGTCGCTCGACTGTTGACGACGAATTCAGGCTGATGGATAGAACGGGTATCGGCCATAAGCTCTCCCGTCGACTCCTGCGCTTCGACGTCGGAATCCCTGATGCCCCGCCTCCGGAACCAATAGATATCGTGGCTGTCCTCGACGGCATTGACGCCATGTTGGACAGACTCGATGACGGGATGGCAGAGGCGGTCTGATGGTCAAGATTTACGGGTAGGGTCGGGGAGTCCCTTTGCTTGCAGAAAATGGTATCTTCAGAATCCCCCTTCGATGACGCTGCCGTTGATGACGTCAACGGCCAGCCTGCGGTCGATTTCGGCAATGCGTGCCTTGATTGACTCCATGTCTGCGACAAGGCGCTCACGCGATTTAAGGAGCGCCTTGCGGGTCTTCGGCAGTCCGTTCATGCGTTTTGCTTCACCTGTCAGTTCGCGCCTGAACGACATGATCTCCTTGCGTGTGAGCGACTGCTTTACAAGCTCACGCTGACGTGCCAAGTCGTACTGTTCGTCTGGCAGGCTTACGAGATGATACGCCGTCGAGTAGTCTATCGGCAGGTGTTCGATGGTGATTTTCCTGCTCTCGAGCGACTCCGCCACGGTCCGCATCATGTATGCGACGGACCGCGAGAACGGGAGGCTGGTGCGAATCATCTCCTCGTAGTCACCGTGCGGAAGCTTCTCTTTCGCCCGGATCAGATATCTGCCGATTGTCAAGAAGTTTCGCTGGGACCGCTCCCAAAGCGTCCTGATTGCTACGATGCACTCCTCCTTTGTCGCGAAGTCGGCAAGCTGGATGGCGTCGTCCGTACGGACATCGGTGCTCTCGCGGGCTGCCTGGAGCGTCCGTCGGCTGATTTTGTCCTCGTCGGTCCTAGTCTTCAGTGCCATTTTGCCTTACTCCCCGACCGCCTTGGCGGCTATGCCAAGTTCCCCGCGCAACCACGCCCAGACCGACTCGTAGTCCTCGGCACCCTTCGCTCCCTTCATTTCAACCACTCCGATGCCGTAAGTGTACGATAACGGGATGTCCTCCACGCGCGGGATGTCCTTCGGGCAAAGAGAGTGCCCTGCCCGAAGTATCTGGTTCTTTGCCACCTCGAAGCTTTTGCTGCGCCGCGTAGTCGCCGACAGCAGGGCTGCATATTTCGCGTGCCGCATTTTCAGGTAGTCCATCCAGGCGATGGATGAGACCCAGTCCTCCTTTTGCTGACCGGACGGGACGATGAGCATGTCCGAAACCGCAATCACCTTCCGCATCAGCTCATGCATCTGCCTGTCGTCGGAATCTTCCGCAAGGCCCGTCGTTAGCGGAGGGGTGTCGATGAACGCCAGGTCGAAGTCATCCAGCTCGGCAATCTCGCCGATGTCCGCCATCGTCCCCGTGACCAGTGTCATTCTGACCATGTTTTTCGGACGCTCGTCATACCAATTCGTCAATGTCTTCTGTTCATCCAGGTCGAATAGCGCAACATTGAACCCGGACCGCGCTGCGATGACACCCAGGTTCCGGCACGTCGATGTCTTGGAGCTGCCACCTTTTGAGTTACAGACTGTAATCCTCTTCGGCATTTTTTTTTCGCTGCCCATGTTGCCCATCCCCCGTGCTCTCGGACATCAGGCTTTGTACCACGCGCGAATCCGTTGACAATGCGCAGGATGGCGACGTGAAAACTTATGGCCAGTTATGGCTATGAGGTGAGTTAGAAATGCACCGGGATTCGGTGGGGGGGATGTTTTGCACGCCGTGCATTTGCCGTCCGGACCTCCATGGCAGCATTCAGGCGTTCATATGTTCACGGAAAATCAGGCGTGTGGGCAATGGCGTCGGTCGACTCGAGTACAGTCGGGCAATATGTCTTGCATGCAAAACATAGCCTGGCTTTGAGTGCTCCTACCCCGCCACAAGACTCGCATCGGCACCCCAGGACCACGGCCTCACGGCATCCGCCTCGCAGTCGCCAAGGCCACGACCCGATTTCTCACGTCCGCCGTCCTATCCCGAGTCGACTCGGGAGTCGCAGCCGTAGGCACTGAAGCCACCAGTTTTCGCAAACGGTCTCGCATCGTCATCGCCTCGCCCACTATTTCAAGACATGCTTCCCTGATTTCCCCAGGAAGTGGACGAAACCGCATCTTCGTCCCACGCCGCCACTGCCGACACGCTTGCTCGACCACAGACAGCGGAAACTCAGAAAGGTCATCAAGCCAGTCAGCCGCAATCGACCTCTCAACTGATTCTGGAAGTTCAGCACCCCGATAATGTGCAAGAAGCCCATGAACCCTAGCCAAGACCGCCCCAGGGTCACCTGGACGCAAAGCCGCCTCGACCAGGGAAAGCTGCCGTCTTAAATCGGGCAGGTCGCCCACAGAAACGGTTCGGCATTCCCAAATCTCGGTAAGCCCGTCAAATTCACCATCGTGATATCGCGGTATCGTTCGCACTGGCGAAAGCAACTCGGCAACCCTTGAAGAGGCAGGTATCAAACCCACTGCACTAGCATCAGCGGGGCAGGGCAGCGGCATCAAATTACGTTTCATAGCGAACCCCCTGACTTTGGGCTTGCCGAGCTACACTAGCCCAGGCGTCAAATTTTACTTGGGCAGCAGACGGTTTTCCTTTGCCGAAGTCAAATCTCGTAGTGCCGGATGCCTTGGCTTCTCGGTCCTCTGTAAGCCAAACACGCCATGCCGAATCCAGGCATATGTAACGATACCCTTTTGCTCTGCATCTGTTGACAAATTTTTCCGTTGCCGCCTGGAGATCGGCATCAGGATACCTCTCGATTGCATATATCAACGAGGCGTCACTTGGTTGCCAATCCGCTTCTGGAGTCGTCGCAATCCTGATTTCTTGAGTCGATACCTGGACAACGACCTCTTGGACGACTTCCACGTTGCCCCCCTCTGAAATCGATTCGATAACGGGCGCGGGCGCGGTGTGAGCGTCTTGTTGTATTTCTTCTTTGTAGTTTATGTCACCAGCACGACAGGGTATGTCGCCATCTAGACTACCTATGCCATATGCGTGACACATGGCCGACTCGAGATTGCTTGACGCTTGCGGCTCGGAATCAGCCTTAGTCTCGGGCGTGATCAGACGATAAAGAGAAGTTCGCCGACCGCCATTGTCGTCACGGAATCTATCTGATTTCTCAATCACCCCGATTTCGACAAGTCTACTGATTACGCCATTGACCCAAGGTCGGCTTCGATTCAGCAGACGAGCTAATAACCCTTGAGACGGCCAGCAGATGCCAGTCTTCTGGTCTGCATGTAACGCCAGCGTTGCCAGCACCGCGATGCAATCTGCATCAATCTCTGGATGCTCGAAAAAGCAGGCATGAAGAATTGCCACGCGCATTTGCATGTTCCCCTTCCGTTCTGATTGTGGACGGAAGACACAGATATCCTTCACGCAAAATCGCTTGCGTTTTCGAAGGACACTGGCTAAGGTGGGAACTGCATCAATGATGCTTTCGGGTCTTGCTTGGCGGCTATGACCGAAAGTTTCAGAGATAACAGTTTAGTGGCCCCACTCTACCGTCCTATGACACGTATGAAGCCCTGGTCGGTGAAAGCCGACTGGGGCTTCGTCGTTTAACACTACGTCATGGTTTCGTTCCCTGTTGCGAAGTTACGAGAGTACCCGAAAGCCTTACGACGGCAAACAAGCTCGGCGTGTAGACCCCGATTTTTACTCTACGACTCGAGTCGACTAGCTTCCGAATCGGATTCGATAGCGATTGCTGCACCCCAGCAACAGCATAGCGGCCAAAAAGGCCATGAGACTCGGGGCCTTTCGGTAACCACGTGACCTGTCCGTTGCCTTGGTGTATGCTCATCGGGTAGCCCCCGTTTCGACACGGAGACAGTGGATCGACAACGGGGCAGTGTCAAGAAATGGAATTTTTCAGATACCATTAGGGTCGCTATGACGATACTTACGCCCCGCCAGTGTGCTGCCGCCCGCTACGGACTCGGCCTATCGGTTCGTAATTTCGCGCCCCTAGCAGGGGTCTGCACCCAGACCGTTATCCGATTTGAGAATAGCGAGAGCGGTACCGTTTCGACTCGCCAGGCAATCAGAGCTGCCCTTGAATCGCTTGGTGTCGAATTCGTCGGCACCAATGGTGTCATTTTTCCAGATTCTGCCGACTTCAAGCCGACAGGAAGGCCAAAGGCTCGTGTTGAAGAGACCGCCCACGCTGCCTGAACTAGGCTATCGACCCGTCGCACCTTTTGAGCAGCCCGTTGACCGCGACTAGGCGCGACGGATTCTGCGAAAATCTCGAGGGTCGAGATCGGGTGAGCTGCGGGTCATTGGTCGTCTCCTGGTTCTCGCAAGTCCGCGCCCATCGCGGCCTTGACGGCGATCGAAGACCGGAGGCGCTTCCGGCCCGCACCCGCAGGGCCGTAGCGGAGCGGAGGAGGACGAGCGGGCGGCTTTTTTGTCTCGCGAGGAAGGGCGGCTTCCGCCGCCCGGGGAAAAAAGCCGCCCGCCGCCCTTGCGGGCCGGGAGCGAGGGCGGCCTTTTGCCGCCCGACCCTCCGGTAGATCGCCCGCCAAGCAAGGCCGGGGGGCGGACCGAAGAGCCGGGAGACGGATGGCCCGATTGCTGCGATCTTCGACCGATCCGCTGGCCAGGTGCCGCCGTCTTGCGGGAAGACGGCCAAGGGTGAACCCCTCGGCTACGGTGCCCCGATCCGATCGCGTAGCCGGCGCTGAAGATTGACCAGACCGAAGCGTCGCAGATCCTCGTTGAAATCGTCGAGGCGCGGGACAAGGTCGATCACGGTGATACCCCGGGCCTGGGCATAGTGACGCAATCGCCGGGCTGCCTGCCTTCCGGCCTCGTCGTCATCGCGGGCAATGGCCAGCACCGTCAGACCGGGGGGCGGGATCAGGGCGGCCAGATGGTTGGCGCTGAGGGCTGCCACCGCGGGCCAGTCGGGAAGTGCCGAACGGACCGAGAGGACGGTCTCGATGCCCTCGCCGGCGATCAGGCGGTTGGTAGTACCTGATCCGATGGCTGGGAACCGGACGCCATGACCGAGCAGGGACCCCAGCGCCCGCCGTGGTGACGGTAGCGGGGCCAGCCCACGGCCGTTGGTGGCGAGCCAAGTGCGGTGAACCCCGGTGATCTCCCCGTCGTGATCGGTGACGGCGGCGATCAGGGCCGGCAGCCGTTGCAGTGGGGCACCGTCATGGGCACGGTACTGGACGGCAGGATGGAAACGCAGGGCGGGGCCGTGGAAGACCTTGATGCCGCGGGCACGGAGATAGGTCTCGGCCAGGGTTCCCGTGATCGGGTGACCGGCGGCGAACAGGCGACGGGCCGCCTCGGTGGCCGAACGCTGGCAGGGTGGCGGCGATCCGCTGATGGAGTCGTGGATGCGTGGAGGTTCAGGTCCGGGTGGCAGAGCCAGAAAGGCGCGTGCTTCGGCCATGGCCTCGGCCAGGGTGCGGCAGTCGCGGTTGAGGCGGATCAGGTCGAGCAGGTCGCCATGCTGGCCGGCTGTTGCGGAGTCGGTCCATTTGCCAGCGGCCCCGGGACCGGCGAGCGGGCCGTACAGGCGGACATAGAGGCTGCGGCCCTTGGTATTGTACACGTCGCCGACCTGCCAGTAGCGGCCGGCGCGGGTCCCGTTGGAGAGATAATGGCGGCACGCATCCTCGGCGCGCGCCGCCAGTTGCCGCGCGAGATCGCCGGCAGAGTACCCGGTCATGATCGCCTCCGGGCTCACGCGGCGACCGGGGACGGACGCGCGTCCGGGATGACCGGATGGCGGTCCAGGAGGGTGGCCAGGATGTCCGGCCCGGTGGTCCCGGTGGGAATGAACAGGCGCAGCTTCCAGCTGATGATCTCGCCGATCAGCCCCATGGCCTTGAGGCGATCGACGGCGTCGGGGGCGAAGTCGGCCAGTTCGACCCGCTCGACGCCCATGATCCGCGCCCGGCGCAGGGTGAGACCGCCGGCCAGACGGAAGCTGACCCGCCGCTCGGTGATCGCGCTCCAGACCTGCCCGGCCGAGAGGCCCGGACCGGCATCGACGCCGAGGGCGGCATAGACGGCGCCGAGTTGTTCGGGGTTGAGCAGGCGGCCGATCACCCGCTCGCCGTCGTCGGTCTGCAACCGGTAGACCCGCAGATTGGTGTCGGGCAGCCGGTCCCAGATCGGCAGCAGCAGCCCGGTGACCACGGTGAGTTCGCTGGTGGCGAAAACCGGCGTCGCCGTGATCTCGGCCTGCCAGGCGGCGGCGAAACGGTCCTGGTCGGTCTCGATCCAGCGCGAGCGGCGCAAGAGACCGACGCCGATGGTCTCGCGGCTCATCGGCCGGATCAGCCGGGCACGGTCCTCGACGCCGCCATCCTCGACCATTCGGGCCGGCGCCGGAGCCTGCAAGGCGGCCCGGCCGGACTGGGCGTTGACCAGCAAGCGGCCGTTGACGGCGGTACGCAGTGCCAGCACCGCCTCAAGACTGAGCGGCTGGTTGCGGTCGGTGCGGGCGATGCGCAGGCAGGCGGTCTCGGCTCCAGAGGGATGGACGAAGACCCGGCGCCGCTCGATGATCCGGAAGCTCTCGGCGATCAGGGTCTCGACCCCGACATCGTAGACCCCGGCCGTCATGGCGCCTTCGATCTCGGCCTCGAGCCGGGCCTCAAACTCCTCAAAGAGGGTGTTCTGGAGGTCGATGCGTAGCGCCAACAGGCGGTTGAGGAACTGCGGGATCGGCGGCAGGGTCTCGAACAGCCGCCCCTGGCCGTCGATCACATCCAGGCCGGTGTGGTCGCAGAAACTCTGCAAGGAGCAGCCGGCAATCCGCCCGAGGCCGAGCGCCTGGAAGAACTGACGCAGTGCGGCCGCGGCGTAGGGGCTTTCCAGATTGTCCTCGGCGCGGAACAGGCCCTGGCCGCCAGTCTGGCGCTGGCCCCGGGTGATCGCGCCCAGGGTGTCGAGGCGGCGGGCGATGGTGCTGAGGAAGCGCTTCTCGCCCTTCACGTCGGTCGTGACCGGGCGGAAGATCGGCGGCTGGGCCTGATTGGTGCGGTTGGAGCGGCCCAGGCCCTGGATCGCGGCGTCGGCCTTCCAGCCGGGCTCCAGGAGATAATGGACCCGCCGGCGCTGGTTCTTGGCGCCGAGGTCGGCATGGTAGGAGCGGCCGGTGCCACCGGCATCGGAGAACACCAGAATCTGCTTGTGGTCGTCCATGAACGCCTGGGTCTCGCCGAGATTGGCCGAACCCGGGCGGGTCTCGACCGCCAGGCAATCGCCACCGGCCCCGGGTTTGCGCACGACGCGCTTGGAGCGGCCGGTGATCTCGGCGACCCGATCGGCGCCGAAGCTCCAGATGATCTGATCGAGGGCGCTTTGCACCGGCGGCAGGGATGCCAGCCGCTCGACCAGTTGGTCGCGGCGGGCCACGGCTTCGCGGGACTGGATCGGGTTGCCCTCGGCGTCGGTGACCGGCCGCGAGTGCAAGTTGCCGGCGTCGTCGGAATAGACCTCGAACAGTTGGGTCGGGAACGAGTGGCGGAGATAGTCGAGGACGTATTCGCGCGGGGTGACGTCGATCGAGATGTCGCCCCAGTCCTCGGCGGGTATCTCGGCCAGCCTGCGGTCGAGCAGGGCCTCGCCGGTGGAGACGATCTGGACCACCGCAGCGCGGCCGTCGGCGACATCGCGTTCGATGGATGCCAGCAGGGTCGGGCACTTCATGGCGGTGATCAGGTGGTTGAAGAAGCGCTGCTTGTTGGACTCGAAGGTCGAGCGGGCGGCGGCCTTGGCCTGGGCGTTGAGGGTGCCGTCGGGGCCGGTGACGTTGGTGGCTTCGAGCGCCGCCAGCAGGTTGGTGTGGATGACCTGGAAGGCCTCGGCGTAGGCGTCGTAGATGCGAATCTGCTCCGGGGTCAGGACATGCTCGACCAACTCGTATTCGACGCCGTCGAACGACAGCGAGCGGGCGGCGTAGAGACCCAGCGCCTTGAGGTCGCGGGCCAGTACTTCCATGGCGGCGACCCCGCCGGCCTCCATCGCCGCGATGAAGGCGGCGCGCGACGCGAACGGGAAGTCACCGCACCCCCACAGGCCGAGCCGGGCGGTATAGGCCAGATTGGAGACGGTGGTGGCGCCGGTCGCCGAGACATAGACCACCCGGGCGCCGGGGAGCGCGTTCTGCAAGCGCAGTCCGGCCTGGCCCTGCTGGGACGGCTTCTTCTCGCCGCGTTCGGTCCGATCGCCGGCGGCGTTGGCCATGGCGTGGGCCTCGTCGAAGACCAGGGCGCCGTCGAAGTCGCGCCCGAGCCAGTCGACGATCTGTTGGACCCGCGAGACCTTGCCTTGGCGTTCGGCGCTGCGCAATGTGGCGTAGGTGGCGAACAGGATGGCGCTGTCCAGCTCGATGGTCGCGCCCTGGCGGAAGCGCGACAGGGCGACCACGTCCGCGGGATCGCCGCCGAGGGCGGTCCAGTCGCGGATCGCGTCCTCGATCAGCTTGTCGGACTTTGAAATCCACAATGCCCGTTTCCGGCCCTTCAGCCAGTTGTCGAGGATGATGCCGGCGACCTGGCGGCCCTTGCCGGCGCCGGTGCCGTCGCCGAGGAACCAGCCGCGACGGAAGCGCACCGCGCCCTGGGTGTCCGGTGCTACCGCGGCGACGGTGTCGAAATTGTCCTCGACGGTGAAATGGCCGTCGAGAAATCCGGCATGGGCCTCGCCGGCCGTGATCACGCTCTCCAACTGGGCGTCGGAGAGCAGGCCGTTGGCGACCAGGGCCGCGGGCAAGTGCGGCCGGTAGCCGGGCTTGGGCGGTGCCACCGAGGCCATGGCGCCGCTCTGGACCAGCTTGGTCGGATGGGGCCGGGCGCCGTCGATGATCACCGACTGAACCTCGTAGGTTTCGTAAAGCGCCTGGGTCAGTGTCCGCGCTGCCGGCGTCCAATCGCGGGTCTGGTAGGCCAGTTCGATGACCACGGGCTCGGCGGGGGTTGGTTCAGCGACGGTGACCGAGACGGGCACGGCAACGGGTGCGGGCTCGACCGGCGGCGCGGCCGGCACTGGCGCCGGGGCGACCTTGCCGGTCAACCGGGCCAGCAACGGCGGAGTCGACACGACCGGCTTGGGGCGGGCGGCCGTCCTGGCGATCGGCGCGGCAACCGCGGCTGGAAGAACGGGAGCCGGAGCCGGCAGCAAACGCGGCGGCACGTGGCGTTCGACCAGATCGAGCAGCGCTTCGACCGATTCCGTGACGCCGTGGCTCTCGGGGAATCTGCGCGGATCCTCGGCCGGGGCCTTGTCGATCACGGTCAGCCGGGTCTCGAAGCTGGTGCCGTGCTTGGCGTAGGCGGTTCCGGGAATCCCGGCGCTGAACACCACCCGGCCGCTGGCCTGCCAGTGGGCGAACAACTCGCGCCAGCTTGATCGGTCGGGCGCCAGGCTCTCGCCGGTGATGGCGACCAGTCGGCCGCCCGCGGCCAGACGGGCCAGGGCGGAAGCCAGGTGTTTGGCGGCGGTCAGGCGGTAGCGGCCATCAATCTTGGGCGAGGCCGAGAACGGCGGGTTCATCAGCACCACGGTCGGCCGCAGCTCGGCCGGCAGGTGATCGTTGATCTGTTCGGCATTGGCGCGGCAGAGCGGCGCGTCCGGGAACAACCGCGCCAGCACCCCGGCCCGGGTCTCGGCCAACTCGTTGAGGGCCAGCCGGGCACCGGCCAGTTCGGCCCAGATGGCCAGTTGGCCGGTGCCGGCCGAGGGTTCCAGCACCAGATCGTGGGCAGAGAGGGCGGCGGCCCGGGCTGCGATCGCGCCCAGCGCCAGCGGGGTCGAGAACTGCTGCAAGGCCTGGGACTCTTCCGAGCGTCGGCTGTGGGTCGGCAGCCGTTCGGCCAGCCGCGCCAGCATCGCGAGCAGGCGTGCGGGTGAGCCGGCTTGACCGGCCATCGCCCGGCCATACTTGCGCAGGAACAGCAACTGGGCGATCTCGACCGCCTCGTAGGCGTCCTTCCAGGCCCAGGCGCCCTCGGCGTCGGAGCCGTCGAAGGCCTCGGTCATGACCGTGCGCAGGGTCCGGGCGTCGAGAGTCCGGCCCTTGTCGAGGGCCAGGGTCAGGACGCTGCCGGCATGAAAAAGCCCCGTGACCTTGCGGTCCGGGGCTGGGGAGGTGGCGGGAGCGGGGCTCGCGGTCCGCAGGCTGGCGAACAGCGGCAGGCTCGCCTCCGGGCGAGGCGCGGGAGAAAGGACGGTCATGGGCGGAACTCCAGAAGAGGGAACTGTCCCGGTGGACCGCAACTCTCTCTGGTCCGATCCGGGTTTCATCCCCTCCCGGCCGTTCTCTCACTCTCCTTTCCGATGGAACCCCCGCACGAGTTTGGCCCGGCATCAGCCGTCGATTACGGCGACACCCAACTGGTGGAGCAGATCACGGAGGATGCCGGTCTCCTCGCCAAAGACCTCCGAGAGATATCCGGCATCGCTATCGCTCTCGATTCCCCACAGGCCAGGGCTTTCAACCGTCTGGATAATGGCGGCCTCGCCGAGACCGATCAGGAAGCTGGCCTTGGCCTTGATCCCGAGGCAGGCCCAGTCGCCGGCCCGATAGGCGGCGAGCCGCTCGGCGTTCTCCGCCGCATAGTCCGGGTCGGCGTCCGGGTCGAGATAGGACAGATCGGGATCGGGATCGAAGCAGACGACCCGCTCGATCGCGCTGGCACGGACGGTCATCAGGGCTTGGCCGGGAGTCCGGTCAACCATGCGATAGTCTTTGGTCATGATGCGTCTCCCGCCTGAATGGGATCGAGATCGGCGGTCAGGAACGCCGGCAAGTCCTCCGGTGCGTCGTCGACCGGGGGTAGCGATGCCCCGGGCACGGTAGCCCCGGCTGGCACCGGGATCGGCGCCTCGCCGAACGCCATGCCCGATGGCAGCCAGGCGGCGGCGCGGCGGGCGGTCGCGGCATCGAAGCCGAGGGTGGTGGCATCGCCGGCGAAAGCGGCTTCCAGCGCCTTGGCCAGGGCCGGCTTCTTGTCGGCCAGGTGGTCGCGCCGCCACCGGTCGCCGAGAATCTCGCCACCGGCCTCCAAGGCGTGGGCTTTGGTTACCCGGCTCCAATAGTTGTCGGCGGTCGGGCGCCAATGGGCGGCGGCGTCGATGCGCAACCGTGCGCCGACCTGTTCGAGCGCCGGGTCCGCGCCGCTGTCGCTTGCCAGTTGCGGCTTCAGGCACTGGGCGACGCACCAGGCGAACAGCGCGGCCTTGGCCTCGTCGGGCAAGGCGCACAGGCTCTGAAAGCCCTGATCGGCCGGCAGCGACAGCCAGGCGAGTGACAGGACCTCGCGTTGCGCCGCGAGCAGAACGGCGGCCGGGGTGCCATCCAGGTCGTCGAGAGAGCTGGCTTCGCGGGTCGGCACGGCTCGAAGGTCGAGGGGAGAGACCGTGTAGCCGAATCCCAGCACGGCGCGGCACAGCGTAAACAGCGCCAGGTCGAAGGCGACGGCAAAATCCTGTGCCAGATGGGCCTTGGCGATCTGCAACCGATGCGCCTTCAGGTCGTCTATCAGCGCCTGGCTGAAGCCTCGGCCCTTGGGGGTCTCGGTACCGGCATCGGAGCCGGCGGGGTCGGCGCCATCGGCCTCAATGGCGCGGTCGGCCGGGTCGATCATGCCCTGGAGCACCCGAAGCAGGCCATCGGGACCGATGGTGATCAGGCAACCGGCGCGGCGGCGATCCGCTTCGGCGAAGGTGGCTTGGGCGGCCAGGGTTCGGCCAACCTCCTCCTGCCGGGCCGCGATATCTTCGGCCTCGGCCTCGTGATCGGCGCTCCAGTCTTCGGCGGCGACGTTCGCCAAGTTGTCCTCGCGCTGGGCAAGGTCGTCCAG
>CAIXKV010000264.1 GCA_903920145.1 uncultured Rhodospirillales bacterium | reverse complement strand
CGGGGCCATGGGCAAATCTCCCACCGACCCGTAGGCCAACACCCCTTCAATCGCCCGCTCGCGCGGATTGACGGGCATGATCGGCCCTTCAAACCCAGCGTGAAACAGGTTCTTTGCCACCACCTGACCGATCGAGTTCGGCCTGCGGCTGGCCCCAATCAGGGCTACGGATTTGGGCTTCAGCAGAAAATCAAGATTACGGACGGTCATGGCCGAGACCCCACAAGCTGGGCGCTGCGTACCTGAAACCGCCCCAGCCAACCGGAGCGGCGGCGACGCACTGAAATCTCGGGAACCCTAGCCCTTCTTAGTTAATGATTCGTGTCCCCCTCGGAAAAAGTGCTGCAACGCACCACCCCACAAACCCCCAACTCACCCCTCGAGCACCAATCGCCGCCCCAACCGATCACCGCCCTGCCTGATCGATCACCGCCCTGGTCGACCACGCGGGGGGAACCGGCTGGACGTGGTATAAGTTCCGGTTCGAACCGAGCCTCCGGTCGGAACAACCGCCGGCTCACCTTCGGCGGCATCGTCCGCTGCACTGCGGACGGCCTGGGATTCGCGCTTGCGGTTCGCCTCAGCCTCGGCAATGGTGGCCTCAAGCTCGCGAATGCGCTCTCTGAGGGTAATAACCACAGCCCCGCTTGGCTTCCGTGCCGCGAACTGCTCCAAATCGTGTTTCAATCGCTCCAACTGATTTTTCATGCCTGCGATATTGGGCTTGCTCCGCCCGACTTGGTAAGCCCGTTCCTCGTATTTACTCACGGCAATCCTCCTGGAAGGTCTTAACCATACACGGTGCGTCACCTGCCGGCAATGTCAAGGCCATCATTATTGATCTCGCCGTCCAGTTTCACGCCCTGTTCTGGGATGACCTCGGCACTCTGTTCCAAAGCCAGCGCCTGCGACTCCGGCTCCGGCCCGACCTCTGCCCCCAGAAGAGGCTCTTCGATCGAGTCCGGTGACACCAGGTCACCATCTGGACCCCCGTTCTCGCACGTCATCGACGGCGGCGCCACCCCTCCGATCTCCCCCTCGGCAATAACCTCCGACATCGCGTCATCGGCGCTAACTGCGTCCGACTCGTCCATGGGCCCCGTGTCGGGGCTAGGTTCACAGTCGTCCTCTGGTTCCGGTTCCTCCATTGCCACCGCCGCCGCCAGCACCCAAGCGGACGAAACCTCTTCCGGCGATGCCGACGAGGGCGCGGATGGAGGAATAACGGGCTCCCGATACTGGGCCTCATGGGCTGGTGCTGGTTCGGCATTCACCGGCGGCCCATAACCGCCACCACCGGGAGTTTCGATCACGAACACATCCCCCGCCTGCATCTCGACCCGCCCCACCGACACAATGTCGACACGGCTGCCATCGGTCCGCTCAACCCAGGCTGCTCCCGGCTGGCCGGCATGGCCACCTCGGAGTCCATGGGGCGCCACCCGGTGACGATTGGCTAACAAAGCCGCGCTCATGGGCTCCAGGAATCGAAGGCGCCGAACGACCCCACACCCACCATGAAACCGCCCCTGCCCCCCCGAACCGGCACGAATACGGAAAGCCTCGACCCTCACCGGATACCGCCATTCCAGCACTTCTGGATCGGTTAGACGGGAATTGGTCATATGGGTATGGACGGCACTGGTCCCGTCAAAAGTGTAACCGGCTCCGGCTCCGCCGCACAATGTCTCGTAATACTGGTGACGAGCATTACCGAAGGTGAAATTATTCATGGTCCCCTGAGCCGCTGCCAGAACATCCAGGGCGCCATACAGAGCGTCGGTGATGCACTGGGAGGTTTCGACATTGCCAGCCACCACCGCCGCCGGCCATTGCGGTCGAAGCAGACAGCCTTCCGGGACGATGATTTCGAGAGGAACGAGACAGCCCTCGTTCAGCGGGATGTCATCATCGATCAGGGTCCGGAAAACATACAACACCGCCGCCCGCGTCACCGCCAGCGGCGCGTTAAAATTATCTGGAAGCTGCGGGCTGGTCCCTGTGAAATCAATGGCGGCGCGACGCTGAACACGATCGATAGTGACCTTGACCTGAATATGGGCACCGTTATCCATGTCGACCGCAAAGGCACCGTCATTCAGCACATCAAGCACACGCCTGACCTGTTCCTCGGCATTGGCCTGAACATGCTGCATGTAGGCTCGAACCGTTTCCAGGCCGTAATGCCCGACCATTTTGCGTAATTCCTGAGCCCCCTTTTCGTTTGCCGCGATTTGCGCCTTAAGATCGCCAACATTCTGAGCAAGGTTGCGCACCGGATAGGGGCCGCCTCCCAGCAAGGCCGCCAACTCCTTGTCCCGGAACCGGCCTTTCTGCACCAGCAGGAAGCTGTCAATTAAGACACCTTCCTGCTCGATGTTCCGGCTGTCAGGAGGCATTGAGCCCGGCGACGAGCCGCCGATATCGGCGTGATGACCGCGCGCTGCCACAAAGAACAGCAAATCGCGCCCACGCTCATCAAACACCGGGGTCACAACGGTGATATCCGGTAAATGGGTTCCGCCGTGATAGGGATCGTTCAGCATGTAAACGTCCCCGGCTTGGACGTTGCCGCCATGCTTGGCTAAAACCGCACGCACGCTTTCGCCCATCGAGCCCAAATGCACCGGCATATGTGGCGCGTTGGCGATCAAGCCGCCCTTGACGTCAAAAACCGCGCAGGAAAAATCTAGCCGTTCCTTGATATTCACCGAGTGAGCGGTTTTCTCGAGAGTAAAACCCATTTGTTCGGCAATGGACATAAATAGATTGTTAAAAACCTCTAGCATCACCGGATCGGCGTGAGTTCCAACCGGCGACCGCAGGGCACGCGGCTCGGCTCGAGTCAACACCATGTGATTGTGAACGGTGATGTCCCCCATCCAGCCGGGTTCAATAACCGTGGTGGCCGTGTTTTCGCGAATAATGGCCGGCCCGATCACTCGATTGCCGGGGCGCAACGTGACACGATCGAACACCGGGACTTGGTAACTCCGCCCCCCGAGGTAAACGGGCGCCGTCGTCAACCGCCGTGGCAAGGGCAAACCCGGACGTCCCCCGGAAACCAGGATTGGATCGTCGGCCACATCGGCAACGGCCACCGCCTCCACCGAAACCGCTTCGACCACCAACGACGCCCCTGGCATGACAAAGCCATAGCGTTTTTGATGGGCTGCCTCAAAAGCCCGCGACAGCCCAGGCGCATCCTCCGCCTCGGCCACCACCAAAGCAGAATCCGAGCCCTCATATTTGAGATGAACCCAGCGCTTAATCTCGATGGCCCCGGTCGAACGCTGCTTCTCTGCGAGTTCCGCCCGTCCCTCGTCTTCCAGGGCTTTCAATAGGTCGCCCAAAGACTCCATCAATTCGGGGTTCAGTCGGGCCTCCACCGCCCGCTCCCGAATCACCACGGTATCGGCAAGACCGATGCCATAAGCCGACAACACGCCCGCATAAGGGTGCAGAAAGACCCGCTTCATGCCCAAGGCGTCGGCCACTAAGCAGGCATGTTGCCCTCCGGCCCCACCAAACGCGACCAGCACATGATCAGCAAGATCATGCCCGCGCTGAATCGAGACCTTTTTGATGGCGTTAGCCATATTCTCGACGGCAATTTTCAGAAAGCCTTCGGCCATCTCCTCGGGCGTCCGAACGATCCCGGTCTTGCGGCTGACGTCGTCGGCCAAAGCCGCAAAACGGAGCTTGACCACCTCCGCATCCAACGGCTGATCTCCATCGGGACCGAACACCGCCGGAAACAGGTTGGGACGCAGCTTGCCGATCATGACATTGCAATCGGTCACGGTCAGCGGCCCGCCGCGCCGATAACAGGCCGGGCCGGGATTGGCCCCTGCCGACTCCGGCCCAACCCGCAATCGAGTCCCATCAAAGCGGCAGATCGAACCCCCGCCAGCGGCCACCGTATGAATATCCATCATCGGTGCCCGCAAACGCACGCCGGCCACCTGGGTCTCAAAGCTACGCTCAAGCTCGCCGGCATAATGGGAAACGTCGGTAGAGGTGCCTCCCATATCGAAACCGATGATCCGGTCAAATCCGGCCATCCGCGCCGTGCGTACCGCTCCCACGACACCGCCCGCCGGCCCCGAGAGAATGGCATCCTTGCCCTCGAACCGGCGCGCATCGGTCAGACCGCCGTTGGACTGCATGAACATCAGACGGATGCCGGCCAATGCCCCGGCCACCTGATCCACATAGCGCCGCAGAATGGGCGACAAATAGGCGTCAACCACCGTGGTATCGCCCCGTCCGACCAGTTTCATCAAAGGGCTGACCCGATGACTGACCGAAACCTGGGTGAAACCGATCTCACGAGCCAACTCCGCCACTTGGCGCTCGTGAACCGGGTTACGATAGCCATGCAACAAGACCACGGCGCAGGCCCGAATACCATCGGCGAACGCGGCTTCCAGTCCAGCCCGGCTGGTGGCCAGATCTAAGGGGCGCTCGACTTCGCCATCAGCGCGCAGGCGCTCGGGAATTTCCACCACCCGTTCGTAAAGCTGAGACGGCAACACAATGTGGCGGGCAAAAATATCGGGCCGATTTTGGGTGCCAATACGAAGCTGATCCCCCAAGCCCTCGGTGATGGCCAGCACGGTTCGTTCACCTTTGCGCTCCAACAGAGCGTTGGTGGCCACCGTGGTCCCCATTTTAACCGCCGCGACCCTATCCGTTGGAATCGGTTCATACGGGTTCAAACCCAGCAGATGCCGAATGCCAGCCACGGCAGCATCGGTGGCGCGCTCCGGTTGCTCCGACAACATTTTACACGTCACCACCGCACCGTCGGGGCGACGCCCAACGACGTCTGTGAACGTGCCGCCCCGATCAATCCAGAACTGCCACCGTCCCGCCGTCTCGCCGTCCCCCGTTCCAACCATGTCCCTCTCCCGCAAACCCCCGCACGCAATACTGCCACCTTACCATGGAGCGTCAACACCGACAGCGCCCCCGACTCCGCACACCCATGCCCACGGACGGGAATCCATCCGTGGGCATGGGCCGTGTTCAGAAGGCTTTGCCCCTACAGAACCTTCAACCGCCGACCCGCGACGAAGCTGACCTTCAATTTCACCGCGTTATCGCCCTTCCACTCCCCCGCACCGTCGAATTTGAGCATAACGCCGGTGTAACGATACTGAGAGGCCGATCCATTCGACTCCATAATGGTTTCGGTGATGGTGGCAGACTGGACAGTCTGGCCATTATAGTAGGCCGCTTCGATAGCCGCAAAGTAATCATCGACCAAACTATCGGATCGCTCGATCTCGAACGATCCATCCCAGCCGTTGGGCAAGATCAGCGGTCGCACGGTCCCGTCGAGACCATTAATGCGCTGCTCCTTGGTCAATTGTTTAGCACTGAATCCGGTAATCAAGGTAAAGCTTACCACCCCCTGAACCGGATCAACGATATCAAGGCGAATGTCCTTACCGACATTGAACGAATTAATAGGCATGGTTAAAGCTCCTTATAATTTGCTGACGTTGGTCGAAGTCTGCTTACTAATCTGGACTGACTGCCCGCCTTCGAGGTTGACGATGAAGTATTCGATGACCGACAGGTAGATGACCTTGACATCGGCCTGCATGTAGCCGAGTGCCACACGGGATTGCGGGTTGTTGCTGGTGTCCAGAACCACCTGGAAACAGGGGCTCCCGTCGGCGGTGCCGATCTGGCCCTGTTGCTGAAGGTTGGACAGGAAGGCGTCGAGGGTGGCTTTGGCTTGGCGGCGCACGTCGGGGGTTTGCAGTTTGCCGACGAACTGGCCCATCCCGGCATTCAGGGTTGCCGCGATGTAATTGGTCATGCGGGTATAGTTGTCGCCGTGGGTGACGGCGTTGCTCGAACTGTTATGACCGCAACGCGCGCCGAAATAGAAGCCGCCTGGGACCGGGTTGGTGATGACATCCAGCCCGGCCTGAATCAGGGCTTGCAGCTCGGCGGTGCTGTAGACCTGATTGGCTGCCGACTTCTGGGTGCCGACGATGCCGTAGAGCGGCTTGTTCAGGCTGCTATTTTGCGGGGCAAGATTGCCCAACAGCCCGGCAATGAAGCCCTGGGGACTGATCAGACGAACCTGAGCATTCACCGTGTCATTGAAATACATCCAATCGCCGAACAGCAGCTTGACGGCGTAACAGTCGATGCCGGCGGTTTGCTTGACCGTGGCGGCGTTGGCGATGGTGTCGCCGGCCGGGCCGACCATGATCATGTAGGTGCCTTCGGACAAACCATAGGCTTCCTGCAACGACCAGGTGGCGCTGTCGTCGCAATCGGTCAGCATGGCGATCGAGGCCCCGGTGCCGCGCAAGGCGTACATCCCGTGACGCGGTACGGTGTCGGCTCCGATTAACACCGAGCCGGTGATGGTGCCGACCCCATCGGTGCCGCCGGCCAGGGTGGTGGTGGCCAGAGTCGGGGTCTCGGTGCCAAGGCCGGCACCGGCCACCACGATCTGGGACGGCCCGCGCATGCCGGATTGCCCCAAATTGATGGCGTTGGCCAAGGCCACCCACAAGGCGTTGCCGGTGCCGGTGATGTTGTCAAAGACCTCGGGCATCTGTCCGGGGATGGCCACCGTGGCGCGGGTGGACCCTTTGGCGCTGCCGGCGGACAGGGTGACGGTGATGCTGTTGCCCAGGGTGCCGGTGTATTTCGAGGTGAAGGTGATATCGGCGGTGCCAAGGGTCGCCGACGCCGCCGTGTCGGTGCCATCGGTGACTCGCACCACCCGAAAGTTGGCAGCCCCCTGAAGCACCGCCGCCGCAATCGCGGTGCCGGCGTCGTACTTTCGGGGCTGGATCGCACCGAATTGCCGGGCGTAGTCCGCCATCGTGCCGATGAGGGTCGGACTGTTCACCGGCCCCCAAGTGGCGGTCCCAACCACCCCAACGATATTGGTCGGAACGCCGTTCAGCAACGTCACCGTCGGCGGGACGATCTGGACGTAAAGATCAGGGACAATCAACGCCGTCGTGTTGAGCTGTCCCAATTGAGAGATCGGCATGGGAGGGGTGTCCTCATAAAAAAAGCCCGCTCACCAGAGCGGGCCAGACAGAAAAAACTCTTGTGATGATTTTACGCCACCACACTCTTGACCAAACTTGTCGTTATGGGACTGAACCCACAGAAATCATCGACAATTGGAACAATAATAGCGGCATCGGTACGGGTTTGAGTCGTACCATACTCTACAGAGTATATTAGATTTCGACGATAGAGGATTTCTTTTTGCACCGTGTCGTCGTGTGGACTACCGACATAGACCATACGGCCAACAGTCCCATCGGCAAGAGCGATAAACTCCATGGCCGCCAAAGCCGGGTCCAAAAGACTGGCGATCTGGTCCCGTAACAACGGCGTATTGGCCCATAGAGCAATCTGAATATCCCGGCGCTGGCGTTTTAGCTCGCGAAGACTATCGCCAAAGGTACCAACCCGCCCGATTAGGCTGGTGGCACTGGGAACGGTGATGACCGGGCCGGAACTGGAGGCTTCTGGATCATCGGCACTGATCAACGACGCCAGCGCCGTGGCGATGCTGGTTGGTGTATCGATAGCCTGAAGGGCGTAGCTGTAACCGGAGGCCCCATTAACGATCACCGCCGCGTTTTGCGGAACGGCCACTGTGCCGCCGACGGTCACGGTTTGGCCCGAGACTGTCAGAGTCAGAGTGGGTTCGGTTGGCCCCGAGAGCTGCCGCCAGTTGTTTTGAAAACGGGTGACGGGCCGCTCGCGATTGAGGGCATAAATCGAGACATTAACCGCTCCGGCCCGCAAATCGGTTTCCAGTTCGGGCTTGCTCGGCCACCCCCGATAGATTCGAACCGGAGCCCCCAAAGCCGACGACTGAGCCGTGCCATTGGGATAGAACACCTGGGCGACCACGCCAACCAAGGCATTCTCGACATCACTGAGATCAGCCACTAGGTCACCGCCTGTTGTACGGTCAGCCGCCAGCCCAGATCGGTCAACTCTGGAGTGGATACGATGTTGCGCCGACCAAGATCATCCACCACCAGATCGCTGGGTTGGATCAACACGCCCGGCCAGGCGGGCATTTGAATGGCCCACCCCGGCGACTGAACATCGGAGGGCAAATTGACCTGATTCCGCCCACCGCCACCGCCTTGGAGAACCGATGCTGGCCAGCCGGTCATCACCGGAACTTCGCTTCCGTCCAAAGCGCCGCCATAATCGATGGCACCATAGGAACTGGGAACCGGCAACCGCGCAATACTCACAATCCGAGTACAGGCAACGGCCACCACCGGCAACAACGGCTGTTGGGCGGCAATGAAGTAAGTCCTGTTATTCCCGACCAAATAATCGCCAACCTGGGTTTGAGAATCGTCTAGGTAGGCCATCCACACGGATTTTCCGTAGACTTGGGCTTCCTGGTAGCGATCATCGACCCGGAAACTGGCTGGCAGCGTGGCCAGTTTGTTGGCGGGCGCCAGCGGATTGGTGGGGCCGGAGGGACGATAAAGATCGAAGGGCAAGCCAATGCGTAGCGCCGCCTTGGCATAGCCCGAATAGATGCGCGCCTGAAGCGCCGTGCCGTTCATACCACGATCCTCAGGCCGCCGGTTTCATCGGCCAGTCCAGGCCCCGGCAAAGTTCCCAGAAAAGCGCATAACCGCCGCCGCCACAGGTCCAAAAGGGCGGCTCGATCCCGTGTCTCGTTGGTGTTCCACGTCCAAACTGCCGCTTCTGCCGTATCCAGATTGGCACTCGCTCCTGGAACAGCGACTTCCAACGGCCCTAACTGCGCCAAATAGACGGTACGGACCACAGCTTCTTCGGCGGGTGACAGATTGTTGAGCTTGAATTCCAGGTTGCCATATTGAACGGTGTAGCGCGCCCAAAAGAACGGGCTGGGGGTGTTCCCAAACACCGGGTATCCGCAATACCGCCGGATATCGGTCTTTTCCGCATCGGTAAACGCCATGACGGCCCTCCCAAAGACGAAAACGGGCCGGCAAAGTGCCGACCCGTTTTGCCGTGCCGAAGTTATCGACGACCTACACGCACTCGATCACCACGGCGCGCTTCCAATAAGAGTTGGTCGCGGTGGGAATGACCAAAGGATTGGCTGTCACATCGGTAGGAACACAGAATCCGCCACGCCACTTCCAGGACTGCGAGATAATTTCCTGGAAACGGTCAAGAGGCTGACGAATCACCAGGCAGATCTCCTCATTCATCCGCTGAACACTCTGTCCCTTGTCAGTATCGAGGTCAGAATAGCCAAGCCCGGCATAATCGCCTTCGATCAGAGCCCCTTTTCCGCAAATGATTGCCCGGCGAATTCGCTTGCCGGTCAGGGCCAAAGTCTGCTGAGGCGCCTCGTTGGTGGGCACAAAACGAACACCCAACAACTCGACCACCTGCCCTTTCTTATATTCCTCGGAATTGTAAGCCCCGCGATACAACAGCTTGAAGTCAGGATCGCTGAACAATTCCAGCATGGTGGCATTGTCCAAAAAGCAGTTATAACATCCTTCGATATCGGGGACGTTATTATCACGCAACTGAGCCACTGCGGCCAGGACCAACTGGATACCCAACTGATCCCCCGTTACCAATTGTGGCGTACCCGCTCGATTGTTGGGCCGCATGATCGACGGCGCCACCGATGAAACCACGGCATTTCCGGCGGTACCATCAGCCACCGTGACATTGGACGACACCGTCAATGTCCCCGAAACCCCGCCGAACGCTGCCAGAGTTGAGGTATTGGTGGTATCGCGAGCGGTCCCAACCAACGTATAGACATCGGCCCCCACCGTCACCGTCATCGGATTGGTGGACGAAACCGGCACCATCACGCCATTGACCAGTACAGTTTCAAAGCCAATCACACTGTCCACATGAAGGCTAGCAGCAGCAGCCCCCAGAGTGGTCGTGACAAAGCTATTTGCCCCCAGATAGGTGGTATAAAGGGCATTGCGGGCCAGACGATCCAAAGATTGTTTGGCTTGAATAACCAGCTTGGTGTTGTTCTCGTCAAACAATTCGGCAATACCGACCCGAGAGGTCTCCATATTGAGATCCATGGTCGCACCGTAAGCATAGATCGTCAATGTATACTGTTCGATGGTCCAGTTTTGAGGAGTCAGACCATTATCCAAGGCGATATTGGTCGAAGGGTCCAACGGCGTGGTGGTCGGGATCAACAGACCGGCACGAGTTTTGGTGAGGCTTTCACCAATCCCCACCGCAAATTTCTCGCGATCGGCAATCGCGCGGAACGCGGTATTGGAGGTCAAGCATTCTTTGAGAGCCTTTTCCAGGAAATTATCCTGAATGGCATTTTGAATAACGCTCGGAAAATTACTGATTCCCATGGAACTATCCTTTGGTGTGGGTCGAATAACAACGTGAAGCAGCCCACGTTGAAAGGTCCGGGGGTGACACGGCACCCCACGGCATACACCGCACCCTGATGGATGCAGCGATCTCTGGAATTCTGGTGAAACGGGGCGGTGTTAACTTCCACCGGGATATGCAAAGGCTCAACCTTGAACCCGCAAAACGGCGGCACGACCTTGACCGTAAAAGGTCAAAGAGTCATACTGGCGAGCCATAACAATGATCAGGACGCGACTGCGGCCTCGCGGCCTCGTAGGCGCGAAGCCAAGGACGCGAAGGCGCCCGCAGACACAAAAAAAACCCGACGCAGCTTCCCGCTCGGGCATCCTATCTTTAGCGTTTTGTCTCCGGCGTTCCCGCCCTTTTGGCGTCTTCGCCCAAGTCTCGCGACCGTAGGGATTTGTAGTTCTTCCTGCGCCAAACGGTCAAGAGGAAAAATGAGGGTCTACAGCTTAAAAATATCGTTGCCCGAAAAGCGCCCTCGACACATGCTTCGGACCATGGAAAGCCTATTTTTTAAGCACTTTTAACGATGAGCCTATTTTATAATCAGCTTGCGCGACATTCCGTCGCACCAACCCTATTTCCAGGCGGTTTCTAGTCGTTGGCACATTTCCTGCTGTTCCGGCGGGCCGTTAATGGGTGGAGATGCCGATGCCTGGATCGCTAGTGCAATTCGAAGTCGATGATGGACTTATCCATCATTTTGAGTCGCGAAGCGTTGGCATTCGGGCGATTGATCAGCAACACGCCTATTTCCTCGACCTTTACAATGAGTTGATCACCCAGATTCATTCAGCGGACCAACCCCGAATTATTCTTTCACCCTTTATCGCTGAAGTTTTTTCCTATACCGAATACCATTTTAGAACGGAAGAATCCCTCATGAAGACGTTAAAATACCCCGACCTGGAGCAACACCGGGCCGATCACCGGGACTTTTACAATAGATTTGACGACCTGACCGGACGTCTGGAGCAACGCCAAGCCGAATTGAGCGAACTCACATACCTAATTCGTAGTTGGATCACCCAGCATATCGACACTTATGATAAAAGGTTTGGCCTTTACTATTCAACACTCAAGGCTGGCCGCCGTTAACCCGATATGTCTCGCTCTCTTCCAGATATGACCGCAATTGGGAGCTATGATCAGTCCAAGCTGGCAAATGGTCAGGATCGTAGACAAAGTAATAAGCAGAGGGCGCAGCCAACCACGCCTTGCCCTGCTCTGGAGTCAGAGCCACCAAAGCCGGAACAATGATCTCATTTAAGCTCGGATCCAGGTAGGCAAAGCGAAACAGCCGCCCCAATCCATACATCCAAGAATTATCGCCTGTCTCGTATAGAATGCTAGCGCCGTGGGGCATAGCCGCTGGAGCAACTGGAGGGTGAATTAGAGCTTCAGTATTGATCCGAAACAGAGCAGATCGAGCGTCCATTTCTCGAGCAAAACCAACCATGGACAACGCCACCGGCAAAATCGCTGCCACCGCCACCGCGCCGCCCCACCGACGCCGATCTGATCCGGCCCAAGCCCGAATGGCCATTGCAATCGCTCGGCCCTGGATCAAAGCAAAACCAGCCAAAGGCAACGCATAATGCCAAGACCGGCCACCTGAATAAATCGGAATGGCTATGAAACTGATAACAAAGATCACTGCAATCGAGGCTCGCCGCTGCTCCTCCGGCTGTCTCTGCCGAAACACCCGAACGCCATACCACAGGATCACACCAACCACGCTCAAACCGTACAGCGTATCGGGAATCGTATTATGAACGGTCATCCAAGGCCAAGTTTCGCTGTTCCTGACGAATAGATGAGCGATCCATAATGGACCCGAGGTCACGTTGCCCAAGACCTCAGCAATATTAAAGCCAGTCCGATATTCACCGCTGTCAACATAGCCTATTTGAGGCAAACTGAACAAAATATAGCCAATCGTTAACAGAATGCAGCCCACCAGCAGCCACCAACGGGCTGGAACCGCAGGAGCCCACCGATCCAGCAGCAGAACCAGCAACAGGAATCCGGGCAACGCCACCACCTGTTCCTTGGTGGTCAGCGCCACCAGATAGAGCCCAAGACACAGCCCGACCACCAGCCAGCGCCTAGAGCCGGTCAGAGCCGGCCCCACGAACAGAAAAACGATGACCAGAACCAAAAGTTGATAGAGCAGATCAAAGCCGGTAGCTTCATAGACACTGACAAACATAATCGGATGAATAACGGTCACTAATGCCGCCAACCCAGCAGCCAGGCGATCGCCGGCCCACAGCAATACCCCCAAGCGATAAATCAGATATCCCAATAACACCAATAATGTGAGGCCAACCAACTTAAAACTGTAAATATCATGCCAGCCAATCCACTGAGTCACAATTTGATAATACGTAAAATAGGCGGTTGGTCGATAGAATGGATCACCAGCAACTAGATAATAATCCAACCATTCGCGTCCGGTTAATCCGGCATTCAGCATGTAGTGAAACGGATGCTCGGGGTTAAATGTCGGATAGGAAAAGGCATGGGCATAGACCAGAGCCACGGCAATGACCAACGACACCGGCAGGATTAGACGACAGAGCAGCAATTTTAAATTGATCATGGCGCTGAAATATCCATAATTATTTGGTTTTCTATCAAACGTCTTGACGTGATAACCTGTTGCTGTGATGTCCGGCAATCGAAAAACGCGACCGATGGGGAGAAACAGAACCATAGCATTTTCGGAAGCCTTCCCTTAGAACGAAAAAGCCCTGCCCCCGAATCGAGTTTGGACCGCGCCGCCGTCATGACCGAGCCGTCTTCCGCAGTCTCCCCGCTTTCGACCTTGGTTTCACGCCTCGCCCGAACCCGAATCGGACGCCTTGCCCTCCAGTTTGGAAAGTTCGGCATGGTCGGTGTTGTGGGCTTCGGGGTTGACGTGGCTGTACTGTACCTGCTGATGAACGCCACCGACTTAGGCCCTTATGTCTCACGGGTTCTGTCCTTTTTGTCGGCCTCCAGCACCACCTGGGCCCTCAACCGTAACTTCACCTTCCGTGGCCAGCATGACGGTTCTTTGTGGCGACAATGGGCCAAGTTCGTCGCTACCAACAGCGTTGGCGGCGCCCTCAATTATAGCACTTATGCCGCCCTCATCGCCTATAGCCCCCTGGTGGCGGCTCATCTGGTGCTGGGCGTCGCCGCTGGTTCCATTGCCGGCATGTTCTTCAACTTCACCGCCGCGAAAAAGCTGGTCTTCAAGGTGGTGTAACGACGACCACGGTTCCATGCCTTTGGCTCTCCGATTTCCGCTATCGGGCTATTTCATCCTGATGTTGTCGGCTCTGCCTTTCGAACGGACGGCGGCGGCGTCCGACTTCCGGTATTCGGTCCAACTCGACGATCCAACCCAAGTCATCCGAACCGACCGAGAAACTGGCGCGACGCTGGTTTGCCGCAACACCGGGCATGCTGTCTGGTGCCCACCGACGGCGGAAACCTGCCGAACCGTACTCGACAAGGTCCAGGTTTGGCGGGCGGAGCAGGATCTCCCCTCCCAACAGGAGGTGATCGACTGCCTCCAGCGCAATCTTTGTGACCGGAAACCGCCCCAACGCCCGCCCTTGTCGGCCCTTCCTGGCACTGACGAGCTTACGCTCACATATTGCCTAGACCACCAGAGCGACCAACGGCCCGATTGACTTTCCGGGCCGAGGCGTTAGGCTCCCGGCCATATGCTGACGATCCCTGGCGGGAGAGACCGGCGAACTGTCGTTCGTTGGCGCCGAAGGAGCAAACGCCCCACAAACTCTCAGGCAAAAGGACCGCAGGGAGAAGCACTCTGGAAAGCAGACCACATCGGACCGCCGTTGGTTCCGGTGTGGCCTCACCGAAGGCGTAAACCGCCCCCTCCTCGTGCTGCGGCTGCCGCTAGGACCGCACCGATGGGAAGGGTGGTGAATCTCTCAGGTCCGGTGACAGAGGGGGTGAGATCGTGCCGACGATGGCGCGATAGTGCCATGTCGCGAAACCGCTGGAGAACTGCTTGTGAGCGAAACGCCGGATACCCCCGCCGAGGCCCCCCTGGCTCGCACCCCGCTTGACGCCCTGCACCGCGAACTCGGGGCCAGGATGGTCCCGTTTGCCGGTTACGAAATGCCGGTACAATACCCTGCCGGGATTCTCAAAGAGCATCTTCATACCCGCGAACAGGCTGGCCTGTTTGACGTTTCGCATATGGGCCAGCTTCGCTTGCACGGCGCCGATGCAGCGGCGGCTTTGGAAACGCTGGTTCCCGGTGACCTGCTGGGCCTTGCGCCCAACCGGATGCGCTATACTCAATTCCTGAATGATAACGGCGGCATCCTTGACGACCTGATGGTCACCAACCTCGGCGATCACCTGTTCGTCGTGGTCAATGCTGGCTGCAAACATGCGGACCTTGCCCACCTGCAACAACGGTTAGGCGACCGGGTTCGGATCGATGTCCAGTTTGACCGGGCTCTGCTGGCGCTCCAGGGACCGGCGGCTGTGACGGTCCTGTCCCGCTTCGCGCCCCAGGTGGCCACCATGCCCTTCATGAGCTATGGCGAGGCTTGCCTGCGGGATATTCCGGTGTTTGTGACCCGCTCGGGCTACACCGGCGAAGACGGCTTCGAGATTTCGGTGGCTGCCGATCAGGCGGAAACGGTAGCGCGCCTGTTGCTCGCCGAACCAGAGGTCGCCCCCATTGGCCTTGGAGCTCGGGATTCGTTGCGGCTCGAAGCCGGCCTATGCCTGTACGGCCATGACATCGACGAAACCACGACCCCGATCGAGGCCGGCTTGACCTGGAGCATCAGCAAGCGCCGCCGGGTCGAGGGTGGATTTCCTGGGTTCCCGATCCTTCGCGGTCACCTCGACCAAGGGCCGAACCGACGCCGGGTGGGTCTGCGCCCCGATGGCCGGGCTCCGGCTCGGGAGGGCACCGAGATCACCGACGAGCACGGCCAGATCATTGGCCACATCACCAGCGGCGGCTTTGGCCCCAGCGTCGGCGCTCCTGTCGCCATGGGCTATGTGACCGCCGCTTTCGCGGCTCCTGGAACGCCGGTTCACCTGCGGGTCCGAGGCAAGGCGTTGCCGGCTCGGGTGGTCACCCTGCCTTTCGTCAAACAAACCTACTATCGCGGCTGACGTTCCCCGTCGACGCGATCATAAACACGATCACAATGGCCGCCCGTTCGCACCAAGCCTAGGGGCGCGCCCGAATTATCCTGAGGGAGGACACTGGTTATGAGCCTGATTAAATTTACCAAAGACCACGAATGGATCCGAGTCGAAGGCGATATCGGCACCGTCGGCATCACCAACCACGCCCAACATGCCCTCGGCGACATCGTATTCGTCGATCTGCCTGAAATCGGTTGCGAAGTGACCCAGGGCACCGACGCAGCGGTGGTCGAATCGGTTAAGGCCGCCAGCGAGGTCTACGCTCCGGTGGATGGCGAAGTGACCGCCGTCAATGACGCCCTGACCGAAGAGCCCGCCCGCGTCAACACCGACCCGCTGGGGGAGGGCTGGTTCTTCCGCCTGCGTCTGACCAACCCGGCGCAATTGGATCAACTCCTGGACCACGACGCCTACCAATCCTATCTGGAGGGGTTGGCCTGATGCGCTATCTGCCCCTAACCGAAGCCGACCGCCGGGCCATGTTGGCCGAGATCGGGGTGGCGTCGGTCACTGATCTCTACGTTGACGCCCCGGCAGCGGCTCTGCTGCCGGGGCCGGTTCCCAACCTGCCGAACCACCAGGGCGAGTTGGAAGTGGAACGCGCCCTTGCGGCGCTCGCGGCCAAGAATATGCCGGCTGGCTATGGCCCCTGTTTTTTGGGAGCCGGCGCTTACCGCCATCATGTGCCGGCAACCGTGGATCACCTGATCCAGCGCGGCGAGTTTCTGACGTCCTACACTCCCTACCAACCTGAAATCAGCCAGGGAACTCTCCAATCCCTGTTTGAGTTCCAAACCCAGGTGGCTTTGCTCACCGGCCTCGATGTGGCCAATGCCTCGATGTATGACGGGGCGACGGCCTGTGCCGAAGCGGTGATGATGGCCAACCGCATCACCCGCCGGCAGCGGGCGGTGCTGGCTGGCAACCTGCATCCCCACTACCAAGATACCACCGCCACCCTGGCACGCTTCACCGGCTTTGAGGTGGTCATCGGAGCGCCGGATCCCCGTGGCCGCGAAACACTGCTGGACAGTATCGACGACAGCACCTCGTGCGTGGTGGTGCAGAATCCCGACGTGTTCGGCCATGTCCACGACCTTACGCCGCTGGCGGCCGCATGCCGGGCCAAAGGCGCTTTGCTGGTGGTGGTGGTCACCGAGATCATGTCGCTGGGCCTGTTGACCCCGCCCGGAGCCATGGGTGCGGACATCGTCGCGGGTGAAGGCCAGTCCTTGGGCAACCCGCTGTCTTTTGGTGGCCCCCACCTCGGCCTATTCGCGACACGAGAAAAATATCTCCGTCAGATGCCGGGCCGGTTGGTTGGCCAAACCGTCGACGCCGATGGCCGTCGCGGCTGGGTTCTGACCCTGTCGACCCGCGAGCAGCATATCCGCCGAGAAAAAGCCACGAGCAACATCTGCACCAATTCGGGCTTATGTGCGCTGGCCTTCACCATCCACCTCTCGCTCCTGGGCGAAACCGGCTTTATGGGCTTGGCCCGGCTGAACCATGCCAAGGCGGTTCAGTTGGCCGGCAAACTGGGAGCCGTCGACGGGGTCCGGGTTCTCAACGACAGCTTCTTCAACGAATTCACCGTGCGCCTGCCGCGCCGCGCCAGCAAACTGGTCAACAAGCTGGCCAAGCGGGGCATTTTGGGCGGCGTGCCGGTGGTCCGTTTGTTCCCTGACGCGGACGGCCTGTCTGACCTGCTGTTGGTCGCCTGTACCGAATGCACCACCGAAGCCGATATGGACGCCCTTTGCCGGGCCCTCGCGGAGTTGCTGTGACATGACCACGACATCCGGCCACCGGGGCCTGGAAATGGAAGAGCCGCTGATTTTTGAGCTCGACTCTCCCGGCCAGAGCGGCGTCGACCTGCCCCTCCCCCCCACCACTTACACCCGGTTGGGACGGGTCGCACCGCGCGACAGTCTTGGCCTGCCGGGACTGACCGAACCCCAGGTGGTCCGCCACTACACCAGACTATCCCAAAAGAACTATTCCATCGACG
Organism: uncultured Rhodospirillales bacterium; assembly: GCA_903920145.1. Classification (GTDB taxonomy): domain Bacteria; phylum Pseudomonadota; class Alphaproteobacteria; order Azospirillales; family Azospirillaceae; genus BOG-933. The sequence continues at coordinate 5,944 of CAIXKV010000264.1, read as the reverse complement.
CCGGCTTCTACCCGCTCGGCTCGTGCACCATGAAGCACAACACGCGGCTGGGGGAAAAGCTGGCGCGGTTGCCCGGTTTTGCCGACCTGCATCCGCTGCAACCGATCAGCACTGTTCAGGGAGCCTTGGCGCTGATCGACGCCCTGGCCGGCTGGTTAAAGGCGTTGACCGGCATGGCGGCGGTCGCCATGACTCCGGCAGCCGGCGCCCATGGCGAAATGTGCGGCATGATGGCCATCCGAGCCGCCCATGATCACCGGGGCGGCCCGCCGCGCCTACGGGTTCTGGTTCCGGAATCGGCCCACGGCACCAATCCGGCCACGGCAGCGGCACTTGGTTTCACTGTCGAAACCATCCCCGCCACCGCCGAAGGCCGGGTCGATGTGGCGGTGCTCAAGGCCAAACTGGGGCCGGACGTCGCAGCCCTGATGTTGACCAACCCCAACACCTGCGGTTTGTTCGAGCGCGATATCCTGACCATATCCCAAGCGGTCCATGAAGCCGGCGCCTTCCTTTACTGCGACGGGGCCAACTTCAACGCCATTGTCGGACGGGTTCGCCCGGCGGACCTTGGCGTTGACGCCATGCACATCAACCTTCACAAGACGTTCTCCACCCCCCATGGCGGTGGTGGGCCAGGAAGCGGCCCGGTGGTGTTCTCCCAAGCCTTGGCACCGTTTGTGCCTTTGCCTCTGATCCTGCACGATGACGACGGCCTGCGGCTGGCGGAAACACGGGACGAGGATGAGGGAACGGCCCTCGCTTATGGTCGAATGAAGGCCTTTCATGGCCAAGTGGGAGTCTTTGTGCGGGCGCTGGCCTACACCCTCAGCCATGGGGCCGATGGCCTGTATCAAGCCTCAGGCGATGCGGTTCTCAGTGCCAATTACCTGCTGGCACGGCTCAAGGGAGCCTTCAACGCGCCGTTTACGGGGCCGTGCATGCACGAAGCCCTGTTTGACGACCGCAGCTTGAAAGGCACCGGCGTTACCACCCTCGACATTGCCAAGGCGCTCATCGACGAGGGCTTTCACCCGATGACGGTGTATTTCCCGTTGGTGGTTCACGGCGCCATGCTGATCGAACCCACCGAAAGCGAGACCAAGGCGACCCTTGACCAGTTCATCGCCACCATGCTCGCTCTCGCGGATCGGGCCAAGGCTGGCGATGCGGCTTGGTTCCAATCGGCTCCGCGTTTAACCCCGCGCCGCCGCCTGGACGAAACCGCTGCGGCCCGGAAACCCATCCTCCGCTGGAAACCGAACGCATAGGAAACCCGAGGCACTCGGCCCCGGTCGGGATCCAGGGGCCGAGCCTCTGGATCCCGAAACCACCAGAGATGACCAAAGGATACCCCAATGGATAGCCCCGACGACACGCTCGTCCTCGGAATTGATTTTAAAATCTCTGTTGAGAGACGCTGCATTGAAGTGATCGAGCCAACCTTGGTGGCACCCAAGAATACGTTACAATGCACCAGCCGCGACGAAGTCGACACAGATTCAAAAATATTTTTTGATGCGATTGATCGTAGGGCTCTTTTTATTCGTGTCATTAATGAAATTCAGAAATATGATTGGGGGATGATTTCAACTGAAGCCGCTTATCAAATTAATATCCCCGGCTATGATGTGTCCTATTATTATGCCGATAGCACCAGCCTGAAGACTCATATCCTAAAATATTATCTGGTCTGTCATTTTGTTTCCAACATCGCGGCGGCCGTCGGTGAGCCGCTTGACCTTCAAGACGCCCTTTCCGACGAGTCCGCTCCCCCCGAAACGGCCTCCTCGGATGCCACGAAACAGCGTCCCTCGCGCCTGTCTCGACTCAAGCATTTGGCAAGACCCGTTGGTCAGCTCGCAGCTCCCTTGAAACGCTGGACGGCCCCGATCCGGCAATGGACGCTCCCCCAGGATTCCAGATTTCCCGTAAAAGCTCTGGTGTGGTACGGAGGCTTCACGCTGGCTGGCTGCGCCTTGGTTTTGCTGTCGCTACAACTGTTCGACAAGAGCCGTCCCCACCCCCGGCCCAACACCACAACAGTGGCCAGTGTCGCCAGTACCAGCGGCGGGCCGGCGGCAACCACTCCTGGAACGGCCTCTGGAAGCGGGGTTGGCGGGACCGGGACCAACCCCTTTGCGCCCCCTCTGAAAATACCGCCCACACCCCTCCCAGTTGTAACCACCGCACCACCGCCGTCTTCGCCGACCACCACCAGCCTCACTGTGCCCCCAATTTCGGCTCCACAGCCGGCCCCAAGTCCGCCGCCTGCGATTAAAAAGCCGGACAAAGCCCCATTGCCGGCAGAACCTCCCGTCACTTCACAAGCGACACTTCCCCTCATTCCAGAGGCCGCAGCCCATGGTGGTTCGAAAACCCTGCTTTTGCAAAAAGCTCTGGCAACCTTGGGTTATTTCCACGGAGAGCCCAACGGCCTGATGGGGCCGGTGACCCGGAAAGCCCTGGCGGACTTTATCAGCGTGGTCCCGCCGGACATCGCCCGGCGCTACGGCCCCGACAGCCTGCCCATGGCCGAGGCTGCTTTGCGGGGAGAGTTCCCTTTGCTCAACAAGGGCCATACCGGCGAACCTTGACGGGTGGGACACTAAAGCGGCCCTCAGACCATCGGGCCTTGGACGTTGACACGTCTGCGGCGCCCTCAGACGCCGGGCGGGTGCATCCGCGCCCCCCTAAAGTCACACGGGGGCTTCGCGTCCACGAGGACGCGGGGCCGCTGATGCGGCCCGAGGACCGGCGATGTGTCAGTATCAGGGCTCGCCGGTATGACAAAACTTTCGCCCTGGCCTTGGAGGATCGGACGGCGCGCCGTACATCAAATCCTAGGGGGAGGCTGGGTTGACGTCCTGGGAGCGCGGGCGTCTTGCCCGCCCTCCACCTGAAAAGAAGAAAGAGCCGGCAAGATTTCCGCACTCCCAGAAATACCCTTCTTGACCGAAACTATAGAACCCTATCCCTAGCGCCCACCTCGGACAAAAACCGATCCGAGGAAGAATATGGTGGGAGGACATCAAAATGAGCACCGTCGCGTTGCAAGGCATGACATCTCTGTTTCGATCTTTAGCTTTTCCCATCATCGCAGTGGTCGGCGCCATTGCCTTTGGCATCGTGGCTCTGTTCCATGGTGAAACAGTCAATGCTATTTGGCTGGTGATTGCTTCCGTCTGCATTTACGCGGTGGCCTACCGTTACTACAGCCTGTTTCTGGCCAATACGGTACTATCCTTGGACAGCCACCGCCAAACTCCGGCGGTGCGCTACAATGACAACAAAGATTACGTCCCCACCAACCGCATCGTGGTGTTTGGCCACCACTTTGCTGCCATCGCCGGAGCCGGCCCTTTGGTCGGCCCGGTGCTGGCGGCACAAATGGGCTATCTGCCCGGTATGCTATGGATCTTGTTCGGCGTGGTGCTGGCGGGTGCGGTCCAAGACCTTCTGATCCTCGGCATCTCCATGCGCCGGGGCGCCCGGTCTTTGGGCGAAATTATCCGCGAGGAAATGGGGCCAGTTCCGGGCGCCATCGCCATGGTCGGCATCTTCGGCATCATGACCATCATTCTGGCGGTCCTCAGCCTGATCATCGTCAAAGCCATGGCCAACAGCCCCTGGTCGGTGTTCACCGTGGCCATGACCATCCCGATTGGGCTCCTGATGGGCGTCTACATGAAGCAGTTGCGTCCAGGCCGGGTGGATGAAGCTTCGGCCATCGGCGTCGTTCTGCTGATTGGCGCCATCATGGGTGGCGGTTGGATCGCCGCCGACCCGACCCTGGCCGCGCTCTTTACACTGACTGCCACCCAAGTCACTTGGTACCTGATCGGTTATGGTGCCATCGCTTCGGTTTTGCCGGTCTGGTTGCTGCTAACGCCACGGGATTATCTGTCCACCTTCCTCAAGCTCGGCACCATCATCCTGCTGGCGCTGTGCGTGGTGGCGATGGCGCCATTGCTTAAGATGCCGGCGACCACCCCGTTCGTGAACGGCACGGGGCCGGTCTGGAGCGGCAGCCTGTTTCCGTTCCTGTTCATCACCATCGCCTGCGGAGCCTGTAGCGGCTTCCACGCCTTGATTGCCAGCGGCACCACCCCGAAAATGATTGCCGACGAACGGGATGTCCGTTTTATCGGCTATGGCGGCATGCTGATGGAGTCCTTTGTCGCGATCATGGCACTGTGCGCGGCTTCGATCCTGGAGCCGGGTGTCTATTTCGCCATGAATGTCTCCCCGGCGGTGCTGGGCAGCACCGTCGACAGCGCGGCCCAGGTGATCAATGGTTGGGGCTTTACGCTGACCCCCGACATGCTGAACCAGTTGACCCAGGACGTCGGCGAAAAAACCCTGCTCTCCCGAGCCGGCGGCGCTCCGACCCTGGCGGTGGGTATGGCGCAATTGTTAAGCCTGTTCGGTGGTACCGGCTGGATGGCGTTCTGGTACCACTTCGCAATCCTGTTCGAAGCCCTGTTCATCCTGACCGCCGTAGATGCCGGAACCCGCGCCTGCCGGTTCATGGTCCAGGATATGTTTGGGGCGGTATTCAAGCCCCTGGCACAAACATCATCCTGGGCCGCCAATATCCTGGCCACCGCCGTCGCGGTCGGGGCCTGGGGTTACATCCTCTATACCGGCGTGATCGATCCTTTTGGTGGGATCAACAGTCTGTGGCCGTTGTTCGGCATTTCTAATCAGATGTTGGCGGGCTGCGCCTTGATCTTGGCCTCGGTGGTCCTGTTCAAGCTCAAACGGCAGAAGGTCGCATGGGTGGCGCTGGTGCCGGCAACGTGGCTGGTTCTCTGCACCATGACCGCCGGATTTCAGAAGGTCTTCGACTCCAGCACTACCATCGGTTTTCTGGCCCATGCCGATAAATACCAAACGGCTTTTCAGCAAAACCAAGTCCTGGCCCCAGCTAAGACGCTGGATCAGGTCGCCCAAGTGGTCGCCAACGACCATCTTGATGCAACACTGGCCCTCTTGTTCATGGGGGTGGTGTTGACAATGCTGGTGTTTGGCATCCGCTGCTGCTGGAAGGCCTACCGCAACCCCGCGATCACCGCGATCGAGGATGTCGCGCCTTCGAGCCAGCACGCGCCGGTGACCCGCTGTTGTTGAGGGGTGGCCCTCCACGACTGGAGTTCCCCCCAAAGGACGGCGCCGGGACCGGCACATCCCGCCATTCTCCCGGCGCCAGCCCGTCCAAAGTCCAGTCCCCAATCGCATAGCGAATGAGACGCAGGGTGGGCAACCCCACCGCTGCGGTCATTCGTCGCACCTGCCGATTCCGTCCTTCGCGCAAGGTCAGTTCGATCCAGGCAGTCGGAATGTGAAGGCGAGTCCGAATCGGAGGGAACCGAGGCCACAAACCCGGCGGTTCAGGCATCTCTCGGACCAGAGCCGGCAAGGTCGGCCCATCACGCAAGAGAACCCCTCGACACAGCCCCGCCAAGGCAGCCTCGCTGGGCGCGCCCTCGACCTGGGCCCAATAGACCTTGGGCGCCTTGTAACGCGGGTCGGCAATCCGCGCTTGAAGGGCTCCGTCGTCGGTCAAGGCCAACAGGCCCTCGCTGTCGGCGTCCAAGCGTCCCGCCGGCACCACCTTCGGGATCGGAATCGAGCCCGCTAAGGTTGGGCGGTTATGTTCAGGATCGGTAAATTGTGATAGCATACCGAATGGCTTATTAAAGAGGATAAGGCGGGACATGCGACACCGACGAGCCATACTCATAATCATGATACCATCGAGCCTTGATGTTGACGTATCAAGGCTCGATGGCCTGATGCAGAGGGGTTTTTAACAGAGTGCATTGACATTGCGCAAACATGCTCATACATTACCGAAATGAGCAGATTAGTGACGATAGGTGAGGCGGCGGACGCCCTTGGAGTCTCGGTGCAGACGTTGCGCCGCTGGGAAGCCGAGGGG
>CAIXKV010000263.1 GCA_903920145.1 uncultured Rhodospirillales bacterium | reverse complement strand
TGGTTAAATCGCTGCCGTCGTCTTGCTAAAGATTGGGAAAACCTCAACCTCAGTTCTCTCGCCTTCCTTCGCTTCGCCTCTATCCGCCTCATGCTCAGAAAACTCTGCAATCCCTCATAAACTTTCGGGACGGACACTTAGCTTGGCCAGCACGCTGACTACGCCAGCATCCCAGCATAGCGCCCCCACAGCCCAAACGCACCACGGGCGCTCGGGCAAGCGCCACGGCCGTGGTTTTCTGAAGCACGACGATCTACGCGGTAATGTTCAACTTCGTCCCAAGGAATGATGATCCGCTCCGGGATTGAGCGGGTGGGAGTGGCTCACGTGGTGGCTGGCGGTTTTCTATGTTTCCACCAGGAGGTGGCGTCGGCGCCGCTGGTTTCTGGGGCTTGATACCGGGAACCTGGGCATAGCCAAGAGTGCCGCTGATCTCCATAACTTCCCCCTCCGAAGAACGCCGACGGGACCATTACCATACCAGATCAGACGCAGGTTCAGAAGCACGCCACCTCAGCCCTGCGGGCATTGCGGTCAGCACGCACCAACCGCACATCTACTTTAACGGGAGTGATCTAAAAGATTTGCCATTGAACCCTTGATCGGTCCAACCAAGGCAGTAACATCCAGGCATTGGAACACAAGGAGAACACCAATGCCAATCCTCGAAAATCTTACCCTGACCGACGCCGGCCGTCAAAAGGGCGTCAATCGCGAACAGGGCTTCCGCGACAAACTGGTGGACGCCATTGACCTCCAGATTGCCGCCATCCAGGCAGAGCAGAAGGGGGAGCCGTTCAAGCGGACGGCTTCTCGCTTCATCACCAGCGCAGACGGGCACCGTCAGGAAACCACGGTGCCTGTGCGCTTTCGGCCCTGGTGGTGGAAGGACAAGACCGGCCACGTGTTCCTGGAAATCCGCTACGCCAACAAGCCGGTCGAGATCAAGCAGAACAAGCCGACCATCGCCGCCGGGACGATGGACAAGGTGATCCCGATCTTGGAGCAGGTGCGCAAGGCGGTGTTGGCCGGGGAGTTGGACCGCCAGTTGATCAGCATCATCGCCACGCGCCGGAAGGAGTTGAAGCGCCCGGTCGGTGCTGCGGCAGGAAACGGCAATGGCAACAGCCTGAAGGCGGCCAAGTGATGAGCACGCAGGGTGATGGAGTTGCCGGGATGGCCGAGTATGATGTTGCCCACATCGACCTGGACCAATACCGTCAACTCCGCGCCCTGGTCCTCGAAGGCAGGGCCAAGGCGCGCGTTATCGTCGATTGTTTGGGTGAGCATTCCCCATCAGTATTCCTACATTTCACCGATCGCGACCAAAGGTAGTGGTAAGCCATTTTTTCAGCAACGACGTTAAAATCCGTAGAAGGCTCGCTCTGCGTGCCATTTGACTTCGACCGGTTGGAGTGTCAAAGTCTCGGCCGTTCGAGTTAATATGCTTGCCTGGGGGCATACCGTGTCCGGCCGAAAGACAGAAGGCTCTCTGACTGATCACGAGAAGAGGATCGTTAAGGCGCTGATATCTCGTGGAAAGAGAAATCAAGATATTCAGGCTTTAATAAACGAACGGCGCGGCGCTACGGTAAATGGTGCGAGAATATCAGAAGTAAAAAAGGATGATCGTATAGTATCTGCTTCAGAGGAAGAGGTGGATTTCTACCTGCTCAAAAAGCGTTCATATGACCCAACAACTGGCCTAAACTTTTTCGACGACGAGCGTCTTATTAGGGCGCGAGAGGCAATGATATTGGCTGTCAATATATTTAATAGTCCATTGCTTAAGTTCAAAACAGAAGTTTTTTCATTATTGGCAAATGTCGCCTGGACATACTTGCTACACGAGCATTATGACCGACGAGGGGTTATTATATTAGGTGATGATGGAAGATCACTTTTACTAAGCCAGATGCTGCGGCGTTCAGACTGTCCACTTAAGAAAGGTGTTGTAAGAAACCTTGATGCGATAAAGGAGATTAGGGACCAAGTCGAGCATAAACTTCTTGGGGCCGCTGATCATAAGTGGGTATCACTATTTCAGGCTTGCTGCCTAAACTTCGAGAACGCTCTGTGTAATCTATTTTCTGGCGAACTTTCGCTTCGCAGCAACCTTGCGTTTGCTCTACAGTTTGCCAAGTTGAACCTGGAGCAGGTCAACGAAGTTCAAAAGCATAGTATTCCACCGCATATTCTGGCGCTTGATGCGCGTTTGAACGAAGGACTTACGGACGCTGACATTAATGATTTGGAATATCAGTTCCGCGTAGTTTACACTCTCGATGCTTCATCGAAGAGCAGAGCGCATTTTCATTTTATCCATCCTGGCTCCGATGAGGCAAATGAGATACGAAACGTTCTTGTAAAACATCGATTGGCTGATGAGGATTACCCCCATAAGCCAAAAGGCGCGGCATCATTGATTGCCGAAAGATCTGGGAGAGTATTTACGGTCAATAACCACACGCAGGCATATAAGAAATATAAAGTGAGACCGAAAAATGGCGCTCGCGATCCATTAGAAACAAACAAGGACTATTGCGTCTATCATCTGGCGCATAAAGACTATACATACTCAAATAAGTGGGTCGATTTTATAGTTGAAAAAATCAAGTCAGACGAAGAATATGCGTCTATATGCTCATTTAAACAATAAATGACCACCCAAAAACTATCGTAAGGATTTTTGCGCCCGATGGGCAAGCCGCGCCACTAATAGTGGGGAACAAGCCTTTCACGCACCAGCCACCAGAACGAAATCCCCTCCGATCACCGATAGACCTCCCGCCGATTGCCAATCCTGACGACTAAAATCCTTAAACAGCCATCGTCAATGCTGGCAATGATCCGATAATCGCCGACGCGGTATTTCCAAAACTCGCCGAGCCGTGACCCCTTCAATGCCTCGCCGATACTGCGCGGATTTTCAAGACAGGCAACGCGCTCGTATAGAAACTTCAGGATACGGCGGCCTTCCTGACGATCGATCTTATCGAGATCGCGCTTGGCGTCCCGATCAATCTCAATCTTCCAGGCCATATTCCTTCATCACCTCTTCGAGGGGCACGGTGCGGCTGCGACCAGCCCGGATGTCTTCCAACCGTTTTTCAGCCAGATAGACATCCTCCAGGTCGTCGAGGTGTTCCAGGATGGCTTCCCGCACATAGAACGACTTGCTCCGGCCGGTTGCCTGTGCCAGCGCATTCAGGCGATCTTCGATGTCAGGGGGGAGACGGATAGCCAGCATTGGCTGACCTCCCTTGTTGAGGCATTGCGACTGCTATACAGGTATAGCACGAGAGGCCGGTGGTCAATCCCAACGCTGGCAGCCCCACTATTAGTGGGAAACGAGCCTCCCACGAGGGGAGCGTAGGCTCAAGGCATAATCCGAAGGCTCGTTGTCAAGGCTCAATAGGCTGGTGATTAGATTTTAGGAGGCTCTAGCAACGGCAAACAAATGTGTTTGACAGGCTCCGCTGTATGGCGCACATTCGAAGTAGAGAAGTTCAGTCAAGACAATAGATAGAATATGTAAAGTAATAATATTCCAAAATATGACCAAATAATGAAATATTGTTGTTATACAAATCTCTATACATAACCCAGGGTTGTGCTATTTGTTAAACGATTACATAGACTTACCGCTTTTTCGGATACTATGGCATTGTAGAGGTCATGAGTTCGATCCTCATTGGCTCCACCAACAAAATCAAGGGGTTAGCGGGAAACTGCTAGCCCCTTGAGCGTTTCTGGACGGTCGTGTCAAGAGCGCCCTAAAGAAAATACAAGAGTTTCAAAGGGTTAGGTCACGAGGTTTGAGCGGCGGATTTTGCACAGAAATTTGCATAAGCCCAAGGTCGGTCAAGGATCGGAGGGTGCGGGAAGGATGCCTATTTGCTCTGACCATTGACCTTGCCATTGGTCACTTCGGAATCTTTGTCATCTTGCCAGTGGATATGTAAATTCTCAAAGATAAGTCTCTCCCACTTGGCAACCCACTGTTTACAATTACCAGAAGATGGGCAGAAGATATAAACATGGAATCCTAGGCCTGGGTTCGGTTCAGAAAATGTGAAATAGTCCATATACCGGCTTTTAACATCCGGATCATAATCCCAGCATTTGAGAAATGAATGACCATCGACTACCATGCCCGTCTTTTTCACGCGGTGCTTTCCACAGGTCTGTTGTATGAGGGTTTCCTTCCTTACTGGGTCACTATACGCGATAGTAATACCCGCATAGAGGACAGCCGCTGGATGTTTGAAGACGTCCAGGCAGGGCATGTTACTGGGGCCGATTGTCGGCCCATGGCCACTGATGATCCAATCGTCGGTACAAGCTTCTGCGCCTGTGGGAATCTGAATGGTATAGTTGTAGGCACCCACCTCCCACAGATATCCGGGTGGAATCCGATAATAATTTCCTTTCGATCCACGAAACGTCTCAATACCGGAGGGGTCACAGAAAGCCGGTTTGGCAATCGATAGAATTGCCAAACCGGCCAGAGCGGCGCTTAACCCCATCAGGGTCCGGTACCCGCCTTCCAACTTGGCAGATGTTTCGGAAGCGATTGATCCCTTATGCACTCTTTTACCCCAGCTCTCCAATCATTGGACACAGAATTGTACCCGAACTGATGAAGCCTGTCGAGGAAGTCATCGACCGATTTTGCCCCCTTGACCGCCGGACCGATGTGCCTTTCCCAGTAATCGATAGCACCCTGGAAGGAATTGAAGCATAGGTTGTTGCCTCCGGCTGACGTCAGACCCAAGGGATTGCGAAGGGACCAATTGTGTTCGTTGAGCCAACCACTTTCCCAGCCTGCCAAGCCCAGCAGCCATTCCACCGGGATGTTAAGGCGCTTTGCCATCGCCTGCAACTTGTCATACAAGGCGTCGTAAAAACGTTTGCGCTGTTGTTCCGAGGATCCTTTAGCCGGCGTATGGAAAGGCGCCCAGGTATCTTCCGG
>CAIXKV010000262.1 GCA_903920145.1 uncultured Rhodospirillales bacterium | reverse complement strand
TCCGCGCCCTTGGCTTCGCGTCCACGAGGACGCGGGGCCGCCGTCGCGGCCCGATACCGGTGATGTGTCAGTATCAGGGCTCGCCGGTATCAGACGCCGGGCGGGCGCATGGTCCTGCCGGTATCAGACACCCGAACGCACAAAAAAGCCCGCCCCCGGCTTTAACCGGGAAAACGGGCTTTGACCTCTTACCCTTACCCTCCCATCAAAGGAAGGTCGTTCCCTCACCTCAGGCTGAAGCCGCCAAACGCTGGGGATAATGCCAACCCTCAACGCCCGGCTGGTTGAGGTCGGCCACAGTCATGTCGTCAATCTGATAGCTGGCAGCGTCGGCAAACATCGCGCGCAGCAATTGATTGTTGAGAGCATGGCCCGAACGCCAACCGTGGAACTGGGCAATAATGCGATGGCCGGCCAGATAGAGATCACCAACACTGTCAAGAATCTTGTGGCGAACGAATTCGTCCTGATAACGCAGCCCGTCTTCATTTAGAACGCTATCACCGCTGATCACCACGGCGTTGTGAAGCGAACCACCACGGGCGAGCCCCAACCGACGCAACTCTTCGACCTCGTGCAAGAAACCGAAGGTGCGGGCTCGGGAAATGTCTTGCTTGAAAGCGCCTTCAGTCATTTCAAAGCTGCCGACCCGATGGGCCATCACGGCGCTGTCGAATGCGATTTCGAAGTCAAAGCCAATGCTGGCACTCGGCGTCAAGGCCGCGCGGCGATTGGCATCCCCCACCGCGATTCGCCGCCGTAACCGTATCACCTTGCGGAGCGATTCTTGCTGCTGCACCCCGGCGCATTCGATCAGAAACACGAAGGGGGCGGCGCTACCATCCATGATCGGCACTTCGGCGCCGTCGATCTCGATCAGAGCGTTATCAATGCCGCTCCCCGCCAGGGCCGCCATCAAATGCTCAACGGTCCCAACCCTAACTCCGTGGCTGTTGCCGATCACCGTGCAGAGCCGGGTATCAACCACATGGTCCCAGCGTGCTGGAATGACCGCTTGCCCGCCGCGCAAATCAGTCCGGACAAACGCAATGCCGGCGTTCACTGGGGCAGGCTTGATCTTCAAGGAGACCTTGGCACCGGAATGTAGGCCGACGCCAGTGCAATGGATGGCCCGCTTCAGCGTCCGCTGATACAGTCCAACGTCGTTCTCATGATTCTGGTTCAAGGTCATTTTCCGTCTGGCTCAGGGTCACTTGGATGTTCTTGCCACGTTACGATACGTTAACCGAACATTAACCAAGTGTCGGCCCGCGAGTTAAGGACTGGCTTCAATTCCGACGCTCATGTTTTACCGGGAGGAGCTGCCAGCGGCAAATCAAACATTGTTGCCAATTGTTACGTCAGGCCATCGAGCCTTAATGTTGATCCATCAAGGCCCGATGGTATGATACCGGCGAGCCCTGATACTGACACATCGCCGGTATCGGGCCGCGACGGCGGCCCCGCGCGCCCATGCGCCCGCCCGGCGTCTGAGGGCAGCCTTGATGAGTCACCATCAAGGCCCGATGGTATGATACCGGCGAGCCCTGATACTGACACATCGCCGGTATCGGGCCGCGACGGCGGCCCCGCGCGCCCATGCGCGCGAAGCCAAGGGCGCGGATGC
>CAIXKV010000261.1 GCA_903920145.1 uncultured Rhodospirillales bacterium | reverse complement strand
CTTGATGGTGACTCATCAAGGCTGCCCTCAGACGCCGGGCGGGCGCATCCGCGCCCTTGGCTTCGCGCGCATGGGCGCGCGGGGCCGCCGTCGCGGCCCGATACCGGCGATGTGTCAGTATCAGGGCTCGCCGGTATGACATCCTTGGCAGCCTCCCGCAAAAGGCCAGCGCCAACTCGCTCGCGCTTCTATCCCCATGACGACCAGAATATTCGCGCTATGTCGTTAGCGTAGCGACGCATGGCGTCAACCGTCAACAAAAGAAATACCCCCCACAACCGCCCCCGTCCAACGGGGGCATGGGGGAACAATGTCCCCCCACAAAACCGGCGACGACCATGACGTCAACCGTCAACAAACAGGTCGGCGCTGGTTTCGACCCGACGCATGATTGACTCCCGCAATTTGACCAAGGCCCGGTGTTCCAATTGGCGAACCCGCTCTTTACTGACACCCAGCTCGTGACCCAACTGCTCGAGAGTGGCGCCCTCTTCGCTCAAACGCCGCTGATTGATGATGGTCCGCTCCCGTGGCGTCAATTCGCCGAGGGCTTCAGCCAACCAACGAGACCGAGTCTCGCCATCGCGCATCCCGATGACCACATCTTCGGGACTAGGGCGGCTGTCGGCGAGGAAATCTTGCCAATCGTCCTCCCCTGAGTCGCTGATCGGAGCGTTGAGCGACTGATCCGAGGCCGAAAGCCGCATCTCCATCATCTCGACTTCTGCGACATCCACCTGTAACTCCGTCGCGATCCACGCGCGAGCGGCGGGTGTCATACTGCTGCCCGAAGCCGCAGCACCGATCCGAGCCCGCAACCGCCGCAGATTGAAAAACAGCGACTTTTGGGCGGCCGTGGTGCCGGTTCGGACAATCGACCAGTTCCGCAAGATATAATCCTGCATTGCCGAGCGAATCCACCATGCGGCATAGGTCGAAAAACGGACTTCCCGCCCCGGCTCAAAGCGGGCGGCAGCTTGCATCAGGCCAACATTACCTTCCTGAACTAAATCTCCCATTGGCAAACCGTAATTACGGAATTTAGACGCTGTTGCGACCACCAATCGAGTATAGGCACGGACCAATTCATGAAGTGACTCTTCGTCACCCTCCTCCCGCCACCGCACCGCTAGCTCGAATTCATGATCTCGGCTCAACAGCGGCTCACGCATTGACGCCTTGATATAATTCAGATTGGCACGCTGGGTTTCCGGATCATCAATATGGGCCATCGCTTTTCCCCTTTCCTCGGTTCCTTGCGGATCGGTCATGCTGCCCGGTGGTATCAGGCCAGCGATTATCCGCGCTGTTTTGAGCCTGATACGCGACAACTGTACGGGCTGGATCACCGACCCAGGCATATTCTTACGGCTAGGGTTGCTAGCAAAATGGCTAGGCCGAATGAGTAACCGAGCGAGATGCTAGGTTTTCCCCTGTTTTTCAAGGCCTAGGAGACGCCGGAACGAGAGGTGGGCCGGGGAGATTGGATGTCGCCAACACGGCATGGCCGGTATGCGCGCGGTGCATACATCTATATCAGAACCGTGTGGTCGTGCCCAGGCGGCGGTTGCGCCGCAGGTCGCTCATCAGTGATGATCTTCCAGGTCAAGATCACAATATTGGCGGAATAAAAAAGCGCCGATCCATCAAATCGGGATCGTCGAAATGACGAACACTTGTAAAAGACGTGGCATGATGGCCCCACTCACGCATAGCCCCAGGGCTTGAAATTCCCATCGGCCAGAATAGCAGGCGTTCGCTTCGCTCGGTTCCGGGGATCAGCCCATCGGGAGCAAAGACACTGCGGGCGCCGCCGGCGGGCATGGGCAGTGCGCGCAACGCTTGGTCTTCCAGCAGGTCGTAAGGCGTGCCATGCCTCTCTCCGGTCGCCTCCCCCCGGTCGGGGCTCATGCTGACGATGAAATGGGTGCGACTTTCGGTCCGCACGACAAGGCGTTGGGGCAGAGCCAAAGTCGGCGCCGAGATCGGAACGAAAGCCCACTCCCAATCGCCGTCCGGCGGAGGCTTAAGCACCACGCGTTTGGTGGGAAAGAACATATGATAACAGCCGCAAGGATGGATGGAATCATAGATCAACGGTTGGCCTTGGGCATCAAGCGTCACTCGAATCACCACGCCATCTAACCGACCGGACAGCAGATCCAACCATCGACCTTCCGGGCGTTCCGGGAACCAGAGCGTATAAACCAACTGAACCAGAGCCCGCCCTTGGACACGGGTGAAGGCAAGGCGCTGATAGGCAGCGGGCCGACGAGAGTCCACGTCCGGCGTGGCCTCTCCGCGCCAAACCAGCGGGCCAAATCGGTCATAAGAGCCAGTGGTGCCGATTTCAAAGACCGGGGCGAAGGCTTGCAGCAACACCGCACGATCATCCGGGGCGAACTCTGGAATACCCAACGCATCGGCATGGGCCATAGCGCGGGCGAAAAGAGCCGCAAGCGTTCGGGCGTCAACCGGATGGCTGGCGGGCTCGAAACGAACGACAGAAGGATCCGACCCAACGGATGACGCGACGGCAGCAGCCTGTTGGAATTGCGCGGCGGTATCCTGGTGCCAACGCTCGATCCCTCGCCCAAAAGGAATCCGGGTCAGCGGATAGACTCCCAATGCCTGATTAACGCTGTGATAGTCGTCGGGCACCTGGGCATGATCCGCCAGCTCGTGGCGGCGCTCGGGGGGCTCCAGATCTTCGCGCTGAAGCCTATCGGCACAGCTTTCGCTGCGCTGTTCAGCGACGGCCACATCTCGAACCCCCAAAGACGCGAGTCCCACAGGCCCCAGGGTTTGCAGTTCAGCCGTCCGCGCGTTCCGGTCCAACTCCCGAAGCCGGACAATCCAGGCGTCAAATCGGGCGGGAGCATCGGCCACGGTCGGGGCAAACGACGCGAGGAACCTGTCAAGACGCAGATACGGGAACCCAGCCAAGCGGGTCGGGCCGCCATCCCGAACACCGGCCTGGTCCACGGCTTCATCAAGATGGACAAACCATTGGCGACAGTCCACCCCGGTCGGCAGGACGAACGCCGCAGCGCCATCCGAAGACCGATCGGAAGACGAAGGTGGGAAAGTCGGCGATTCGGGACCGGCACAACCGGCCAGCCCACCCGCCAACAGCCCCACGAGCAACAGGATTGATACCATCGGGCCTTGATGGTGACTCATCAAGGCTGCCCTCAGACGCCGGGCGGGCGCATCCGCGCCCTTGGCTTCGCGTCCACGAGGACGCGGAGCCGCCGTCGCGGCCTGAGACCAATCGACATGCAAGATCGGCTTTGATGGCATCATGTCACG
>CAIXKV010000260.1 GCA_903920145.1 uncultured Rhodospirillales bacterium | reverse complement strand
CGATCCGGTATCGGGCCGCAACGGCGGCCCCGCGTCCTTGTGGACGCGAAGCCAAGGGCGCGGACGCGCCCGCCCGGCGTCTGAGGGCAGCCTTGATGAATCAAGGCTCGATCCGGTATCGGGCCGCGACGGCGGCCCCGCGTCCTCGTGGACGCGAAGCCAAGGGCGCGGACGCGCCCGCCCGGCGTCTGAGGGCAGACTTGATGAATCAACATCAAGGCTCGATGATATAACGCCTTCCAGCTCGCCATAATCCCCTCGCTCACGATCGCCGAAGGCGAATCCGACCCAGAATCAGATAAATGACCGGCGTTGTGTAAAGCGTTAGGAGTTGGCTGACGACCAGTCCGCCGACAATGGCGATCCCCAGGGGCCGACGCAACTCGGCGCCATCCCCCCCTCCTAAGGCCAACGGCAGCGCACTGAGCAACGCCACCATGGTTGTCATCATGATCGGACGAAAGCGCAGAATGCACGCCTGATGGATGGCTTCTCGAGGAGACAGTCCCCGTGTCCGTTGGGCATCCAATGCAAAGTCGATCATCATGATCGCGTTCTTTTTCACAACACCGATCAGCAACAGAACCCCAATCATAGCGATGATGGTGAAATCGGTATCGCACGCCATCAAAGCCAACACCGCACCCACACCTGCCGAGGGCAAGGTCGATAGAATTGTCACGGGGTGAATGTAACTCTCATAAAGAATCCCCAGAACAATATAAACCGCCAAAAAGGCCGCGAGAATCAAAAGTGGCTCATTGGCCAAGGAATCCTGAAACGCGCGAGCCGTTCCCTGGAAACTGCCATGAATGGTCGCAGGAGCACCGATCTGGTTCATCTCCCGACCAATCGCCGTCACCGCATCACTGAGGGAACGATCCGGCGAGAGATTGAAAGAAATCGTTGAGGCTGCGAAATGACCTTGGTGATTGACCGCCAAGGGGGTTGTACCGGGTTCGTAATGACTCAGCGCAGCCAAAGGTACCATGGTTTCCATCGCTGTGCTGACCGGCGTACCGGAAGACGCGCTGCCGTGGCCGGTATTGGCGAGGGCGTTCTGGGACAGGTTGCGGGCTGCATCGCTAGCCACCGTGGCGGCCGTGCTGCTGGTGGCGGAACTGGCGGCTTTGGTGGCGCCCGCGACCGCCGAGGTGCCAGCTACGGCATTGGTCGCCTGGGTTCCCGAAGCCGCTCCGCCCGATGTGCTGACAAAGAGTTGATTTAATATCTCTGGAGTCTGCCCGTATTGTTGCGCCACCTCCATGATTACATGATACTGATTTAGCGGATTATAGATTGTTGAAACCTGACGCTGGCCAAACGCATCATATAAAGTATTATCAATTTGGCCGATTGTTAGATGGAGACGAGCGGCAGCACTGCGATCGATCACCAGATCAGTTTCAAGCCCCTTATCCTGCTGATCGGAATTGACGTCGGTCAGTTCAGGCGCGTGCTGCAAAGCCGCCGCCAATTTAGGCGCCCAGGTCTGAAGATCGCCCAAACGGTCGGCCTGGAGCGTGAATTGATATTGGGCGTTGCTGGGACGTCCGCCGATATGAATATCTTGAACCCCTTGTAAGAACAAGGCCGCCCCCGGCACCGCCGCCAGCTTCGCGCGCAATCGGGCAATAATCTGATCGGATGATAAATCGCGCTCGGTTAACGGTTTTAACGAGACAAAAATCATTCCAGAATTGGTCTGACCTCCGCCGGTAAAGCCAACAACGCTATCAACTTCTGGGTCTGACTTAACAATATTGATAAACTGAGTTAATTTTTGCCGCATCAATTGGAAGGATATGCTCTGATCGGCCTGAATTCCGCCCATCAGCCGGCCTGTATCCTGTTGCGGAAAGAAGCCTTTGGGAACCACGATGAAAAGATGAACATTCAAGCAAATCGTGGCCGCCAACACCAACAGGGTTAAAGCCGGATGACGCAAGGCCACGCCAAGACTGGTCTCGTACAGCCCCCGCAACCCCATGAATCCGTGCTCGCTGAAACGATACAGCCATGACCGCTGACCCGCCGGACGATGCCGCAGCAGCCGCGAGCACATCACTGGAGTAATGGTCAGAGAGACCACCAAGGAAATGGCAATCGCAATCGACAAGGTAACGGCAAATTCTCGGAACAGCCGGCCAACAATACCGCCCATCAATAGAATCGGAATAAACACTGCGATCAGGGACAGGCTCATGGATAGAACCGTGAAGCCCACCTCCCGCGTGCCTTGAAGTGTGGCTTTCATTCGCGACATGCCGCCTTCCATGTGGCGCATGACATTTTCCAAAACCACAATCGCATCATCCACCACGAATCCAGTGGCGATGATCAAAGCCATCAGTGACAGATTGTTCAGGCTATAGCCGAGCAGATACATCGCCCCGAAGGTTCCGATCAATGAAACCGGAACCGCAACGATGGGAATCAGGGTGGCGCTGGGATCGCGCAGAAAGACAAACACCACCAACACCACCAGCGCGACGGAAATCGCCAGGGTGCGCTCAACATCACGCAGCGACGCCCGAATGGTGGTGGTGCGGTCCATGGCCACCACCAGATCAATGTCGGTAGGGATCGATGCCTGAAGTTGCGGCAGCAGCGCCTTAACCCGATCCACAGTGTCGATGATGTTGGCACCAGGTTGACGGAACAGCAAAACCAGAACCGAAGGATGGCCATTGGCGAGCCCCTGATTACGCAGATCCTCCACCGAATCCACCACATCAGCAACACTGCTCAAACGCACCGCTGCGCCTTGGCGCCAAGCAATCACCAAATCCCGGTACTGATCAGCGCGGCGGGCCTGATCATTGGTATAAATCTGATAATGCCGACCGTTTTCCTCGATAGAGCCTTTCGGGCTATTGGCATTAGCCGAAGCCAAGGCCGCTCGAACATCTTCTAATCCCACGCCGTATTTGAATAGAGCATGCGGATTTACCTCCACCCGGACCGCTGGCAGCGAACTGCCGCCCACATTAACCTGCCCAATGCCTTCGACCTGAGACAGTTTTTGCTGCAAAACCGTCGCTGCCGAATCGTAAATTTGGCCCTGGGTGCGGGTTGCCGAGGTCATGGCCAAGATCATGATCGGCGCATCTGCCGGGTTGACCTTACGATAGGTCGGGTTGCTCTTAAGGCTGGCTGGCAGATCGGCCCGTGCGGCATTGATCGCCGCCTGAACATCGCGAGCGGCCCCATCAATGTTGCGATCAAGACCAAATTGCAGTGTGATCCGGGTCTGTCCCACCGAACTCGAGGACGTCATCTCGGTGACGTCGGCGATCTGACCCAGATGGCGCTCCAACGGCGTGGCGACACTGGTGGCCACGGTTTCGGGGCTGGCGCCAGGCAGGCTGGCCTGGACCGAAATGGTGGGGAAATCCACCTGGGGCAGCGGCGACACCGGCAGCGATAAAAACGCCACCACCCCCGCCAGCGTCACCCCCAGGGTTAACAGCGTGGTCGCAACCGGGCGCCCGATAAAGAGGGCGGAAAAATTCATCGCCCCTCCTCCTCCAGGCCCGTTTTTTCGCTAACACCCCCTCTGCCTCTAACCCTGCGCGCCAATCGGTCAAACATCAGGTAGATGACCGGGGTGGTGAACAAGGTCAAAATCTGGCTGACGATCAGACCGCCAACGATACTGACCCCCAGGGGATGACGCAATTCCGAGCCGGTGCCAGTACCAAACATCAACGGCAATGACACGAACAACGCCGCCATGGTGGTCATCAGGATCGGGCGAAAACGCAGTAAACATGCCTGATAGATCGCCGCACGCGGCGCCTTCCCCTCCTGCCGTTCGGCATAAAGGGCAAAATCGATTATCATGATGGCGTTTTTCTTGACGATACCGATCAGCAAAATAATCCCGATGATCCCGATCACCCCCAGATCGCTCCCGGCCATCAAGAGGGCTAGCAACGCGCCGATCCCCGCCGACGGCAGAGTCGACAGGATTGTTACCGGGTGAATGGTGCTTTCGTAGAGCACCCCCAACACAATGTACATGGTCACAATAGCGGCCAAAATCAGCAGCAACTCGTTACCAAGCGACGCCTGGAACGCCATCGCGGCCCCCTGGAACAGGGTCATCACGCTGGCCGGCATGCCGATGTCGCTCTCGGCCTCTCGGATCGCCGTCACGGCCTCTCCCAACGCGGCTCCAGACGCCAGATTGAAGGATAGGGTGGTCGATGGGAACTGGCCAAGATGATTGACCTGAAGCGACATGGGTCGCTCAACCACGCTGGCGATGGACGAAAGCGGCACCTGCCCCCCCGACGACGACGGCAGGTAAATCGAATTCAGTGACTGAAGCGAAGCCTGCTCTTTAGGGTCGACTTCCAGGATCACTCGGTATTGGTTGGTTTGCGTGAAGATGGTCGAGATGATCCGTTGGCCAAAAGCATCATAAAGCGCATTGTCCACCGTGGCTGGCGTAATCCCGAACCGAGCCGCGCTATCCCGATCAATAGTGATAAAAGTCGACAAGCCCTGATCCTGAGCGTTGCTGGCCACGTCTTCCAGCTCCGGGCATTGTTTGAGCCGATCCACCAGCTTAGGCCCCCACCGGCTCAAGTCTTCGGGATCGGCATCTTCCAGAACGAACTGATACTGGGCTCGACTGACCGTGGCGTCGATGGTCAGATCCTGAACCGGCTGCATGTACAACGAAATCCCGCTCACCTTGGCGGTCTCGTCCTGAAGCCGGCGGATAATGTCGCTGGCGCTGGTGCTGCGCTGGTCTCGGGATTTCAGATTGATCAGCATCCGACCGCTATTCAGCGTCATGTTGGTGCCGTCAACGCCGATAAAGGATGACAGGCTTTCCACATCGGGATCCCGCAACACCACTGCCGCCAAGGCCCCTTGACGTTCCGCCATAGCCGGAAACGAAACCGACTGCCCGGCCTCGGTCACGCCTTGGATCAGGCCGGTATCCTGGACCGGAAAGAAGCCTTTGGGGATATAGACGTACAACGCCGCCGTGAGTCCCAGGGTAGCCACCGCCACCGCCACCGTCAAACCAGCGTGATCCAGCACCCACTCCAGACGACGGCCATAAGCGGCAATCAACCGGTCAAACCCGCGCCCCGCCCATTGATTGATGGCGGACTCTTCCGAAGCGACGCGGTGACGCAGTAATTGGGCGCACAACATCGGCACCAATGTTAACGACACCACCGCTGAAATCAGAATCGTGACGGCCAGAGTCACGGCGAATTCCCGGAACAGCCGCCCCACCACGTCGCCCATGAACAGCAAGGGGATCAACACTGCGATCAACGAAACCGTCAGGGAGATGATGGTAAAACCAATCTGCCGCGAGCCCTTCAGTGCCGCTTCCAGCGGCGTTTCCCCAGCTTCCAGAAAACGGGCGATGTTTTCGATCATCACGATGGCGTCATCCACCACAAAGCCAGTGGCGATGGTCAACGCCATCAAAGTCAGATTGTTCAGACTGTATCCGGCCAGATACATCACGCCGAATGTCCCGATCAGGGACAACGGCACCGACAGGCTGGGGATCAGAGTTGCCGACAGGTTGCGGAGGAACAGGAAGATCACCAGCACCACCAGCCCACCGCCAGCACCAGCTCAAACTCCACATCAGCCACCGATGCGCGGACGGTGGTGGTGCGGTCGGTAAGAACCGCCACATCCACCGCCGCCGGCAACGCTGCCTGCAACGTCGGCAGCAAAGCCCGAATGGTATCGGCGACCTCGATGACATTGGCGCCGGGCTGACGCTGGATATTGACGATCACCGCTGGCACGGTATTTCGCCATGCCGCAAGCCCCGTGTTTTCGGCGCTATCGACCACCGTGGCCACGTCGGACAGCCGCACCGGAGCGCCATTCTTATAGGCGACAACGATCGCGTTATACTCCGACGCGCTTTTCAACTGATCATTAGCGTTGATGGTGGTGGCGCGCATCGGGCCATCGAAATTGCCCTTGGGCGTATTGACATTGGCATTGGCAATGGTGGTTCGCAGATCGTCGAGATTTAACCCATAGGCTGCCAGCGCCTTGGGATTGGCCTGCACCCGCACCGCTGGCCGCTGGCCGCCATTGATGCTGACCAGGCCGACGCCGGGCAACTGCGAGATTTTCTGAGCCAACCGGGTATCAGTCAGGTCTTCGACCTGGGTCAAAGGCAGCGTCTTGGATGTCACCGCCAAGGCCAAAATCGGAGCATCCGCAGGATTGACCTTGGCATAGATCGGTGGAGCCGGCAGATCCGAAGGCAGCAGATTTCCGGCGGCATTGATGGCGGCCTGAACTTCCTGCTCGGCCACATCGAGACTCAGAGTCAACCCAAATTGTAGGGTGATAACCGAAGCCCCAGCCGAGCTGCTGGATGACATCTGGTTCAAGCTGGGCATTTCCCCGAACTGACGCTCCAACGGCGCCGTCACTGACGACGTCATAACCTCGGGGCTGGCTCCTGGATAAAAGGTCTGCACCTGGATGGTTGGATAGTCCACTTCGGGCAAAGCCGACAGCGGCAGGAATTGGAACGCCAATATCCCCGTCAGCAGGATCGCCATCATCAACAGCGAGGTGGCCACCGGGCGCAGGATGAACAGACGCGAGGGGCTAAGTGAACCGCCGTCGGGCGCTTCGGGACCGGACGGGGCGGTCATTGATCAGCCTGATGGTGGTGATGGTGATGCTCTTCGCCGTCGGCACCGTCGCCCGGAGTCTGACCGCCCGGTGCCTGATCGCTCCGATGATGCCCCGAACCAGACCAGGCTCCCGAGCCATGGCCAAAGCCGCCGGGACCGGCACTCCCTCCAGGTCCGGCTCCAGCAGGTCCAACTCCAGACTCAGCGGCGGGCACGGTGACATGGGCCCCATCGCGCAGCTTATCGGCACCATCAATCACCACCCGATCACCGGGTTCCAGACCAGACAGGATCGCGACCTTGTCATCAGAGACCGGCCCCAACGCGATTGGCCGTACTTTCACGCTGTTATCCGGCTGCACCAAATAAACGAAGGTTCCTGGGGCTCCCCGCAAAACCGCCACCATGGGAATCACAGTAACGTCGTGCAGTGTATCCACCAGCACGCGAATGTTAACAAACTGATTGGGAAACAGCGACTCATCGGCATTTTCAAACTGCGCCCGCAGTTTAATAGTGCCGGTGGTCGTGTCGATCTGGTTATCCAGAGTGGTTAGCGTGCCCGTTGCCAGCTTCACGCTGTCGGCACGATCATAGGCCACAACCGGCAATGTCGCGCCGGTATGCAGCCGCTTCATCAAAGCCGGTAACCAATCCTCGGGCACCGCTGCGATCACCGAAATCGGCTTCATCTGGGTAATGACGACCAATCCATTGGCATCACTGGTCTGAACATAATTGCCGGGATCCACCTGACGCAGCCCGACCCGCCCGGTCACCGGCGAACTGATGTGGCAATAAGCCATGTTCAGTTTGGCATTATTGACCTGGGCCCCATCGGTTTCGATTGTCCCTTCGTACTGCTGCACCAGCGCCGCCTGGGTATCGAGTTGCTGCCGGGCGATGGAGTCCTGAGCCACCAATTTCTGATATCGCGCCAAATCAACCTTGGCCGCCGCCAACAAGGCCTGATCCCGACGAAGCTGACCTTCATACTGAGCCAGCGCCAACTGATAGGGGCGAGGATCGACCTGGGCCAGAAAATCCCCGGCATGGACGGTCTGGCCCTCGGTAAAGGCCACTTCGGTCAACTGGCCGCTGATCTGGGTCTTAACTGTCACCGTCGCCAACGCGGTCACGGTCCCCAGAGCCTTCAGCGTGATGTCGATATCGCCCTTGGCCGCCGTCGCTGTCACCACCGGCATCGGACCACTCATGCTGAACCGGCCTCCGTGGGGCGGGGCGGCACGGGGATGCAGCACAATCCAGGCCCCCCCCCCCGAGACTCGCGAGCACCACCAGCAGCCAGACCAATCGAACCAGCCACCGCCGCACCCTGCCCTTGGGGCGATTCTGTGGTCTGGATCCTGTCGGGGCGCTATCACCGGAGGACAAGGGAAGCAGGTCGTTCATCGCAGAAAAGAACTCCGGTGATCGTTTCGTCGTATCATACCCTCGAGCCTTGATGTTGACTCATCAAGGCTGCCCTCAGACGCCGGGCGGGCGCATCCGCGCCCTTGGCTTCGCGCGCATGGGCGCGCGGGGCCGTCGTCGCGGCCCGATACCGGCAGTGTGTCATCGTTAT
>CAIXKV010000259.1 GCA_903920145.1 uncultured Rhodospirillales bacterium | reverse complement strand
GAGCCTTGATGTTGCCCCATCAAGGCCGCCCTCAGACGCCGGGCGGGCGCATCCGCGCCCTTGGCTTCGCGCGCATGGGCGCGCGGGGCCGTCGTCGCGGCCCGATACCGGCAGTGTGTCATCGTTATAGCTCGCCGGTATGATACCCTCGAGCCTTGAGGTTGAGACATCAAGGCTGCCCCTAGACGCCGGGGGGGCGCGTCCGAACCCCGATACCGGCACTGTGTCAATGTCGGTGGTCGCTTGCAGCATGCTGGCGTAAAGAGTGGGGACTCCGAAGAAGATGCTGGGGCAAAAGGCCCCGATGGTCTCGAAAATGTTTTGGGGCGTGGGGCGAGGGCCGAGCAGAACGGTGGTCCCGCCGATCCACAAGGGAAAAGTCATGCCGTTACCCAAGCCATAGGCAAAAAACAACTTGGCGGCGGAAAAACAAATATCGGTTTCCACCAGTCCTAGGGTCTGAACACCGTAGAACTCGCTAGAAACCACCATGTCGCGATGAAGATGCACAGCGCCCTTGGGCTGTCCGGTCGACCCCGATGAATACAGCCAAAAACAATCGTCGGTAGCAGACGCCGATACCGCCGTGAACCGATCGGACTGATCGGCTAACAGCGCTAGCAGTGACCCCGGCCGGTCTTCGACAGCTAGGTGATGCCGGGGGCGGTGTGACGAACACTCGAGGGCGGCTTCGACTTCAGCAGCGTAGTCCGATGAATAAATGATTGCCGAACATTGCGAATTTTCAACCATAAAGGCAAAATCCCGAGCCCGCAATAGAGTATTGAGCGGCACCGGAATGACTCCCGCCTTGATCGCGCCCCAGAAGACATAAAAAAAGGCCGGACAGTCTTTGATCACCATGCACAGCCGGTCGCCGGACGTCATCTTCAGGTCGGTCAGCACGTTGGCACATCGATTGACCCGCTCCGCCAACTGGGCGTAGGTAACGTCACCGTCGACACTGCGAATCGCAACCTTATCGGCCCGCCCCTCGATCAGATGCCGGTCGATGAAGGGTTCGGCGACATTGAACCCTTGGCAAAACTCGAGAGGCTGATCGGGCTCCACCGTTAGCCATCGATTGCGCATGGAAATGTCTCCTCCGTCCGGGGGGAACACGAAACGTCTTGGTTCCCCTATGGTCGACAGGGCGTGATTGAATCGGCCCGTGTCCGCGTCCAAAGATGAGTCATGCCGAGTAACGGGATCAGCACATAACCTCGGAGATGCAAGGTATCAGTGTCGTCAACCTCTAATTCCCCCTGCCACGTCCGACCGTCCACAGGATTAAAGATGGTCCCGTGAATCCAGGGGGTGCCTGCAACGGGTTTGAATCCCGTGAGAATCTCCAATCCGCAGAGCACCCGACCGTTGATGGAAGGAGCCATATCGCCTACCGACGGAAGGCTTCCGTTTGGGCGCGGACGGGTGACATCGATCCAGACAATGCGTCCGCACAGGCCCGCGCTACAGCGTGAAATCTGAACAACACCGCCATGGTCTTGGGTGAGCCACAGGCCTTCTACGGGATCAGGCTTGGGATCGGCGCCGGCAATCACGCCGGGATACAGGCCAAAGCTCAGGCCCAAACCCAAGAGCAAGATCAGCACCACAAGGACAGTTCGTTTGTGCCGGGTGATCGATAGACTCAGGGAAGCGGCCAGGGCTGTCATACCTAGGCCGCAGTCGTAGCTCAATAGCGGCACTGTGTGATGATCATGGTTCGCCGGTATCATACCCTCGAGCCTTGATGTTGACTCATCAAGGCTGCCCTCAGACGCCGGGCGGGCGCATCCGCGCCCTTGGCTTCGCGCGCATGGGCGCGCGGGGCCGTCGTCGCGGCCCGATACCGGCAGTGTGTCAT
>CAIXKV010000258.1 GCA_903920145.1 uncultured Rhodospirillales bacterium | reverse complement strand
GTGTGGGCGGAGCCCTCGAATGCCCTGATACTGACACATCGCCGGTCCTCGGGCCGCGACGGCGGCCCCGCGCGCCCATGCGCGCGAAGCCAAGGGCGCGGATGCGCCCGCCCGGCGTCTGAGGGCAGCCTTGATGAGTCAACATCAAGGCTCGAGGGTATGAGAGAATGAATGCACGCAGATCAACTGCGTAGCCCAGGCGCTTCGTGCCCGGTACGCGCCACGTATTCCGTATAGCCGCCACCATACTGGTGGATGCCCTCTGGCGTCAGTTCCAGCACGCGGTTGGAAAGCGTTGCCAGGAAATGTCGGTCGTGCGAAACGAACAGCATAGTGCCTTCGTATACAGCCAGCGCTTTAATCAACATTTGCTTGGTATCAAGATCAAGGTGATTGGTCGGCTCGTCGAGCACCAGAAAATTCGGCGGATTGAACAGCATGAGCGCCATGACCAGCCGGGCCTTTTCCCCACCGGATAGGACGCGACATTTCTTCTCCACATCATCGCCGGAGAATCCGAAACAGCCGGCCAGTGCCTTGAGGACGCCCACGCCCGCCTGGGGAAACGCCCCTTCCAGGGACTCGAACACTGTGGCATCGCCCTCGAGCAGTTCCATCGCGTGCTGGGAGAAATACCCCACCCTGACGCTGCCGCCAACAGTCACCGTCCCGGTGTCCGGTTCGGTCGCACCCACCACGAGCTTCAACAGCGTCGACTTGCCCGCGCCGTTGACTCCCATGACGCACCAACGCTCCTTCCGGCGGATCACGAAGTCAAACGCCTGGTAGAGGGTCCGGCTGCCATAGCCTTTGTGGACGGTCCTCAAGACCACCACGTCCTCACCCGAGCGCGGGGCCGGCGGGAAGTCGAACGACACGACATGGCGGCGCTTCGGGGGCTCGATGCGCTCGATCTTGTCCAGCTTCTTGACCCGGCTTTGCACTTGGCTGGCGTGCGAGGCGCGGGCCTTAAATCGCTCAATGAACTTCAGCTCCTTGGCTAGCATGGCCTGCTGGCGTTCGAATTGCGCTTGCTGCTGCGTCTCGTTGACCGCCCGCTGCCGCTCGTAGAATGCGTAATCGCCGGAATAGCTGGTCAGCGAGCCCCCGTCGATCTCAATGATCTTCGAGACCACCCGATTGAGGAACTCGCGGTCATGCGAGGTCATCAAAAGAGCGCCTTCATAACCTTGCAAAAACGCTTCCAGCCAGATCAAGCTTTCGAGGTCCAGGTGGTTGCTTGGCTCGTCGAGAAGCATGACGTCGGGTCGCATGAGCAGGATACGGGCGAGCGCGACGCGCATCTTCCAGCCCCCCGATAGCGCCCCCACGTCCATTTCCATCATGTCCTGGCTGAAGCTGAGCCCGGCGAGCACCTCTCGCGCTCGCCCCTCCAGTTCATAGCCGCCCAATTCTTCGAACCGCGCCTGCACTTCGCCGTAGCGTTCGACGATCGCATCCATCTCGTCGGCTTGGTCGGGATCGCACATGGCCGCTTCGAGATCCGCCAATTCCGCCGCTACGGTGCTGATCGGTCCGGCCCCATCCATGACTTCGGCGACCGCGCGACGGCCGGACATTTCGCCGACATCTTGATTAAAATAGCCGATCGAGACGTATTTCTCGATAGTCACCTGCCCCTCATCCGGCAACTCTTCTCCCGTAATCATCCGGAATAGCGTTGTCTTGCCCGCGCCGTTGGGGCCGACGAGGCCGATTTTCTCGCCCTTGTTTAGTGCTGCGGAAGCCTCGAAGAAGAGAATTCGATGACTGTTGTGCTTGCTGATGGTTTCCAAACGAATCATGTGTGGCTGGGTTCCTGTCGTGTGGTCGGCCCCTGATGCCATAGGCGGACGCGCCCGTTCGGCATCTAAGGGCCACTTTAATGGGTCAACATTAATGCTCGATGATATGACATCGGAAAAGCCCCTTAAAAGTGACAAAAACAGCCCGTTCCGGATGCGGTGACCGCTTGACAACAGGAAGGCCCCAGTCGTACATAACGCCCACCGCGAAGGCGGGCGCGTAGCTCAGCGGGAGAGCACTCCCTTCACACGGGAGGGGTCACAGGTTCAATCCCTGTCGCGCCCACCACTTTTAAGTCCAGAGCGGTCTAATAAGCTCCAAAATACGTTGATTTTAGGCGACTTTGTTTGGTTTTTACGTCTAGTGCCTTCCGGCAAATTTCGTTGAAATCCATGCTCAAGTTGGGGTAACGTAGGGGGTAGTTTTTACAAACAAGCATGGGTTACCCCGCCTATGTCCCTCACAGATACCGCGATCCGGCGTGCCGGAGCGAAGAAAAAACCCTTCAAAATGTACGATTCCGGCGGCTTGTTTCTGCTGGTTATGCCCGCTGGCGGCAAATGGTGGCGCTTCAAATATCGATTCGCGGGCAAGGAAAAGCTGCTTTCGCTGGGGACTTACCCCGACATATCCCTCAAAGAAGCGCGTAATCGCCGCGATCAGGAACGCAAGAAGCTGGCCGACAAGATCGACCCTGCCGTTAACAGGTTGGCGGCGAAAGCGGCGTGGGCAGGTCAGCAAGCGAATAGCTTTGAGGTCATTGCGCGGGAGTGGATTGAGAAGAAGTCGTCCGTATGGTCGGCGTCGAACACGTCCAAAACCATGCGGCGGCTTGAAGTCGATGTTTTCCCGTGGCTCGGCAATCGCCCGATAGCCGACATAACCCCGCCCGAATTGTTGATGTCCTTGCGCCGAACAGAGGCGCGCGGCGCGATTGATACGGCGCACCGTGTTTTGCAAACCTGCGGCCAAATCTTCCGCTACGCCATTGCCACGGGCCGCGCCACACGCGACCCTTCCGCCGATTTGCGCGGAGCCTTGCAGACCGTGAAGGGCAGCCATTTTTCCGCCGTGACCGAGCCGAAAGCCATCGGCGCGTTGCTTCGCGCCATGCATGACTATCAGGGAAGCGTCATAACCCGCTGCGCCTTGCGTCTTGCCCCATTGGTCTTTGTCCGTCCGGGCGAATTACGCAAAGCCGAATGGACGGAAATAGACTTCGATACGGCTACATGGAACATCCCCGCCGAACGCATGAAGATGAAAGAAGCGCATCTTGTTCCCCTGTCACGGCAAGCGCTGGAAATTCTGAAAGAACTCCACCCCTTGACCGGACGCGGCACCTATCTTTTCCCCAGCCCCCGCAGCAACAAACGTCCAATGAGCGACAACGCCGTCTTGTCCTCCATGCGCCGCATGGGAATCGGCAAGGACGAAATGACCGGCCACGGCTTCCGCGCCATGGCGCGGACGGTACTGGACGAAGTTCTCCACGTCCGTCCCGACTACATCGAACACCAACTCGCCCACGCCGTCCGCGATCCGAATGGCCGCGCCTACAATCGCACAGCGCACCTCCCCGAACGTCGCAAGATGATGCAGGATTGGGCGGATTATCTGGACGGGTTGCGGAACGGGGAGAAATAGGTGGTCGCTGTTCCCATTCTGGGAATGCGATGTTGTGTATAACGCAGCGCTGCCCTGAAAAGCAAAAACTCATCAGAACGTTGGCTGTCTACCGATAGTAGCGAGAGCGTTTATATCTCCTCCTCGCAACTCTGGGGGCAATACCAGAAAGAAAAATACGCAACCGATCAATGTGTTCTGTAATGTCTCCCGCTGGCCCATCATACTCTGATATGAGGATGTTGTTTATCCACTCGTTCATGCTGTCCAAAGAATAGTGCTTTATTCCATGATTGTCTGCAAAATGGGCTGCATTTCCAGAGAGTCCCGGAGAGCAAAACAATAAGCCACGGGAAATGCCTTTATGTTCCATAAGGGCCGACAGTTTCTTTACATAGCCGATATTTGCAACGTCCCCGACACGATGACGGAAGCGCACAAGAATCTTTTCGTCTTTATCAGAAAATAAAAGCGTCCTGTCGGCACCATCGAACGATTTGGGTTCGTAGCCCATAAGAAATAAACACGCCGTGAGTCGTCGAGCAACCTGTTCCTCGCTGTCATCAAATGATGAAGATCGAGACAACAACTCAACCATTTCAGCCAGTGATAAAAGGTATCTGTCCAGCTTTTCTGCATCGGATTTGCACTGCTCTGATGAAACCTGCTCAGCGTATTTTTGCAAAACGTCTTCTGAGGTTGAAAATGCAGAAAACTTCCTGCCTCCTATTTTTGCGGCCATCGCATTCGCAAACATACCCCAGCCTGCCCCAAGTGCGACAACCCATAAGATCGACCAGTTCAGTCCAGATGCAAGGCACACACAAATAAACGCGCCAACAGCCGACCATACGATCCTGCGCCTTATGCCATGCAGCTCGTCAATGAATTTCTTTTGATTCGCAGCAATTCGTGAGGACAAATCACCCCAAATTTTCGCTTTCTTGGCCTGAATGGCCTGCTCCAATCGGGCCTTAAATTTCGCAAAGGGCTCCCGCCCAACAACATTCTTTTTAGCCAAAGAACGATCTTCTTTTACTTTCCAAAAAATATCATGCGCCTGCCTAGCGACTGGGTCTGAAAGGACTTCGTATGCTAAATTGACGTTCGCTTGCGATGCGTTCGATCCACCTCTATCGGGATGATGCTTAAAGCTTGCTTTGACCCATGCAAGTCTTACGTCGCTTGGAGACGCCGAGGAATTCAGGTCGAGAGCCGTATAACAGTTAAGCTTTTTGTACTGATCGCGGCTCATGGGAACCTTCACAGATTATATCAGGGCGAGATTAATCAATTTTTTGAATGGAATACAGGACAAAACGCAGCAGTTCTCATTTTGGCTTTTTGCTGGGATGTGGGTGTTTTTTTGGGGCTGGGAGGGGTCTGGGCACATGAAGAGGACCGGCGCGGTCAGGGGGGGAGAGGTGGCGGCTTTGCGAAAGCGAGGGTCTGGACGAGGTCGT
>CAIXKV010000257.1 GCA_903920145.1 uncultured Rhodospirillales bacterium | reverse complement strand
CGACATGTGGATACAAGATGGAAGTCTTGCCGCTGTCGGTGCGAGAGTGGACTTGTCCGGCCTGTGGCCGCGCTCACGATCGGGACGTGAACGCGGCGAAGAACCTCGTGAAATTGGCCGTGAGTTCCACGGTGTCAGCCGGTGGAGAGGAAGGCTCTGGCGGTCGGCGCAAGCCGGCCACGAAACCAGCCTCAGTGAAGCAGAAATCCAGCGTCAAACCTACCTATGCGTAGGTTTGAGCAAGTCTGGAAGAACGGTCATGCGTCGTGAGCCTCCAGGGCGCGGATCAGGGGGGCCAAGGGTTCCTGATACCGTCGAGCCCGCTCCAGGGAGCTGCGGAACAGAGGTTGGCGGACTTGGGCGGCGCTGGCGGTACGAACCGGGCGCCGGGTTTGGTGAAAGGCCAAACAGCGATCATCCCAGGGCAAGCCGCAATAGGCCAGTAGGCGCCGGGCCTGTCCTTCCAGGTCATTGACTACGTCTTCGTAACGGACATCCAAAACGGCATCATCGGGAAGAACCCGCCGCCAATGATCCATTAACCCCTGATACAAACGATAATAACGGCCCAATTCAGCCAGATCGAAACTGAATTCCTGGTGCTCGACAAACAGCCGAGTGAAGCAGGACAGGCAGGTATCCAGTGGCTCTCGGATGGTGTGAATAATCCGGGCCTGGGGTAAAATCAGCCGAATGAGGCCGATATGCAGGAAATTCCCCGGCATCTTATCGGTCACGCGGGTTTGTTCGGCGGAGAGGGGCGGCAGCCGGTCTAGATAAGCTTGCCCCAACCGCGTCAAGGCCTCGGCGTCGAGGGTCGGAATGGCTTCGGGATAGGAAGGCAGGCTAGCGCCAACTGCGGCCAGGGCCGGCAACTCTCCGGCTCCCAACACCTGCGGGTGGCTGGCTAAAATCTGCTCCACCAGTGTGCTGCCCGAGCGCGGCATGCCAAGCACGAAAATCGGGCAGACCGAAGGCGCTCCGGCGCGGCGCCGCTGTTCAAACAGGTCGGCATTGAACACTGTGGCGATCCGGCGGAACAGGCTTCGGGTGGCGTCCTCGTCGTAGGTCAGGCGGGCGCGCTTGAGGGCGTTGCCCTGGATGAAATGTTCAAAGGCCCGCGCGGTCTCGCCGACATCATCCAAAGCCTTGGCCAACGCGAAATGGACAAACACCGCGCCACCGGGCGGTTGGCGCCCCACGTTCACCGCCAGGGCTTCAAGGGCGGCCAAATCAGGATCGCCGACCTGAAATCGTTTGAGGTCGGCACGGTTGTAATGGGCTTCGGCATAGTCGGAGCGGATGGCCAAGGCTCGCTCAAAGGCCGCCTTGGCTTCGACCAACTGCCCCTGTTCTCGGAAGATATGGCCGCGATTGTTCCAGGCTTCGGCCAGTTCCGGCTTAAGCGCCAGGGCTTGCTCATACTCGGTCAGCGCCGCTGTGCTATCGCCCAGCGCCATCAGCACATTGCCGAGATTCAGATGGGCTTCGGCGTAGGTCGGCAGGATCGCCAAGGCCCGCTGGTATAGGGCCACGGCTTCGGCCAGTCGGCCCTGATCATGCAATGCATTTCCAAGATTCATCAGAGCGCCCGGATGGTCGGGACGCAGCGCTAACATCTGCCGGTACCAGCCTTCGGCTTCCACGGGCCGGCCTTCGGTTTTTGCCAGAAGGCCGAGATTCAGATGGGCTTCGGCCAAGTCGGGTTTAAGCGTGAGGGCCTGCCGATAATGGACCGCCGCGTCTTCGAACCGCCCTTGCCGATGGCGTAAACCGCCCAAGCTGTGATGGGCTTCGGCGCGTCCGGGCTGAAGTGCAATGACTCGAAGAAAGGCCGCCGCTGCGTCTTCAAACTGCCCCAGCGCCTGAAGCACCAGCCCAAGGTTGGTGTAAATCTCGGGGACTTGATTGCCCGCTGCAATGGCCCGCCGGATCAGGTCAATGGCGGCCTGGGACTGGCCGGTCTGGTGAAGCAGGACTCCCAGCAGATGCAAGGCGTCGGGATGATCGGGGGTGATTGCCAGCACCTGCCGGTACAGGGCTTCGGCGTTGGCCAGCCGTCCGGCCTGATGATGCGTCACCGCCGAGGTCAAAGATGAATCAATGCGCTTTTGCTTGCGAGCCACGGCGAGTTTCCCCTCAATACGCTGTTGAGGGGGCGTTGGCCCCCTACCCCCAAAACTAGGGTTTCTCCCTGGCCCCACCAAAGGCCTGGGGCCTTTGGCAACCGTTATCGTAAGCCGAGATTCCCCATCATACCATCGGGCCTTGATGGTGACTCATCAAGGCTGCCCTCAGACGCCGGGCGGGCGCCTCCGCGCCCCCTAGAGTCCACACACGGGGGCTTCGCGTCCACAAGGACGCCGGGTCGCAGTCGCAGCCCGGCGGTGTGTCATGGTCAGGGCTCGTCGGCACCATTTCCAGGAAATTTAAAAATAATATCCTCATGTGATGTCGGTCACTGGGACCGGCTTCGTCGAATGGCACGATTATTTTCATCAAAAGACGGCATGAACCTCATCAAATGGCCTATATCTAGCGATCTTAATCGAATTGATCAGGAGTTGAAAATCATGTCAATCAGAATTATCGACTTTCTGAACCTAATCAAGTCCGCTTTATCTTATGAACGAGGAGCTATTGTAATCGAATATAGCTTGATTATCGCCGGAATTGCCATCGCTCTGATCGCCGTGGTCGGTACCATCGGCGTCACCGATAGTTCTTTTCAGGCCCATGGCGGATAATGGACTGGGCACAAGGAACAAGGCAGGCCAGACGAGAGTAACGTTCGCCCTTCGGCGATCTGCCTTCACTTCGTGCAGCAGTTCTCATTTTGGCTTTTTGCTGGGATGTGGGTGTTTTTTTGGGGCCGGGAGGGGTCTGGGCACATGAAGAGGACCGGCGCGGTCAGGGGGGGAGAGGTGGCGGCTTTGCGAAAGCGAGGGTCTGGACGAGGTCGT
>CAIXKV010000256.1 GCA_903920145.1 uncultured Rhodospirillales bacterium | reverse complement strand
ACGACCTCGTCCAGACCCTCGCTTTCGCAAAGCCGCCACCTCTCCCCCCCTGACCGCGCCGGTCCTCTTCATGTGCCCAGACCCCTCCCGGCCCCAAAAAAACACCCACATCCCAGCAAAAAGCCAAAATGAGAACTGCTGGTTGCCATCGCCGTCGGCGGCGGCGGCCGTCACCGTGATGCGTCCACCTCGTGGCGTGAATTTGATGGCGTTGGATAACAGGTTAAAAAGAATCTGTTTAGCGGCCCGTGGGTCTGCCCACAGAAAAGGCAGGGTTGTGGGGGCGGTGTGTTCGAGGATCAAGTCCCGACGCAGCGCCCGTTCTTTGACCAAGCGAATAGCGGTGGCCAAGAGGGCTGCGGGTTCGATCCGTTCCGGTGTAATCTCCATCTTGCCGGCTTCGATCTTGGCAATGTCGAGAATGTCATTCACCACATCTAAAAGATGATGACCACTGGTGTTGATATCATTGGCGTATTCAGTGTAAGTCGCATTTTCGATTGGCCCGAAAGCCTGATCTCGAATGATCTCAGAAAAGCCCAGGATCACGGTTAATGGCGTGCGGATTTCATGGCTCATCATGGCCAGGAATTCTGTTTTGGCTTGATTGGCGGTTTCGGCATCCTGGCGGGCGGTGCGAATCTCGCGATCTGACAGATCATGCTCCAACGCCGTGCCGATCCAGCGGCCAAGCAAGCGCATGAATTCCAGATCCCCCTCATCGAACCGATGCGGAGACGGCATGGCCGAGGCAAAGTGGACGGTGCCGTAAGGCTGGCCACAGACCCAGATTGGAGCGCC
Organism: uncultured Rhodospirillales bacterium; assembly: GCA_903920145.1. GTDB lineage: Bacteria > Pseudomonadota > Alphaproteobacteria > Azospirillales > Azospirillaceae > BOG-933. Next base: position 2,485 of record CAIXKV010000256.1, on the reverse strand, counting down.
CGCGTAAGACTCTGCTGAAACGGCTCCTAGGGCGGGGTGTGGGCTGTGAAGCTGTTGGGCCTCGGGCTGTTGCGTGCGGTGAGGGACCAACACCACGTCATTGTTCTGGAGGGTTAGAGCGCAATAGGTGCCATCGAGGTCGAAGGTCAGAGAGGTCGACAAGGAAGGCGTTTCCGTCTGATCCGTGCGCTCGGCTTGGTATTCAATGACGGCGCGTGTCCCTTCGGCACGGCTGATGACGCCGGTCTCAAAGCCCAGATGCCGAGCCCCCAACGCCAGAGCCTGTGACAGCAAATCTCGGGTCGTGCCCTGGGATAGGGCGGCGATTTCGTTTAGGGATCGTAGATTTTCGTAGTGACGTTCGACCTTGCGGGTTCGTTCGGCCAATATGTGTTCGGCGAGATCCCGCTCCTGGGATCGCTCCTGAAGCGCCCGCGAGGCCTGCGTCAGGGCTTGGCCGACCTCGTTGGTTTCGTGAAGGTCGAGCGGGCCGATGGTCACAGGTTCGCCATGGCCCAATGCCGTGGCTGGGCCGGTGAGTGCCTGAATGGAGCGGGCGATACGCCGTCCCATAATCCAAGCAAGGCCGATTCCAAGAGCCGACGCCAGCGAAGCGCCAACCATCGTCCAGAGCAGCCAGCGGTGGGCATCCGCTAATAACAGGCCGGTCGGAACCGATAAGGCGACGGTCCAGCCGGTGTCTTGGGATTGGGTGAAAGCCCAGGTGCCCGGAATCTCTTCAAAAGAGGGCATATCGAAGACGCCCTCATTGCGCAATGAAAGCCACTGGCGAAAGACCGGGCGTACAGACTGGCCGACGAAGCGGTTGGGGTTGAGGGTTCGGGCAGCAACCACGCCGTTGCGGTCGATGACCACGCCCAGCCATGCCAGCGGCAACCGTTCGTGGAGGAGAATGTCTCCCAGTTTGGCCGCAGGAAAGGTCATGGACAGATCGTAAATCACCCGCCCATCCCGCATCACCGGCACATCAAGGCCGATCATGAACCGTTTGGTAATGGCTCCTTGGAACAGATCCGTGATGATCGGCTGGCCGGTTTCAAATAGGCGATGCACACTCTTTGGAACATTGCGGCGAGGCAGGGGCTCGCCAAAGGCGCGGTAGGTGTTGACCCGCTGTTGGCCGTCGGCATCGGCCAGGATGATGTCAGCTTCGGGATAGTCGATCAGTACATTTCGAGCCTGCTGGTGGAACGCGGCCAAGTCGTTTGCAGCCAGATAGGGCGAGCTGGCCAGAAGGCGTAACATGCCCTGAATGTTGGTCAAATATTGGTCAACGGTCAAAGACAAGGCTCGTGCGGTATCCAGCATGTGCTGTTCAACCAAGGCCCGTTTGTCATGGTAGGATTGGAAAACCAGGAAGCCGGCCACGAGCCAAACCGGCGCTACGCACGCCACCGCCAACCACGCCAGTTGGGCGCGCAGAGTTCCGTTCCGAAGCCGCCACAATGGCGACGGTGAACCGCCGCACTGTCCGACGCCAGGGCCAGGGGTGGGCTGTGCGTCCGATGCCGCGATTTTAAAACGCCTCAAGCTAAAACGGTCGATCGCTGTGGTTACCACGGACTTACCATGCCAAAAACTGCATGAACTTGGGATCACCACTGATTTATATCATAAAATGAAACGGGGAGGAACAGCCCTTCCGATTATCCAAGCTCTCATATTTGGCTAGACGTGTCGTAAGAAATCAATATTTTCGATATTGGTTGAAAATTTCATGAAAACTCCATCAAAAAAACAAAAAATTGGTGCTTTTTTCTCTGATTTTCTCGTTTTTTTGCTTTGGCGGCCTTGCCTTTGAGCGATGCCGGGATGCTGTTCATCGTCGTTCCGAACGGGTTTCTCTCTTGGATAAATCTATTGTCGGCTGCCGTTCCGACGGCTACCGTAGTCGTTCAAGAGCCGCGTGACGTCGGCGGGAGAGATGGGTCATGAATTCTAACATCATTGGTATCTATGAGGACTTGGGTGCAACTGCCCGAGCCAGGACCGAGGCCATCGCCGCCCAAGGATTGTTTGTCAGTGGGGTGATGGAACAGGGATACCGCCTGTGGATGACGTTAGTCTCCACCGAGGTGACCGAAGCCATGAGGGTTGCTCAGGAGCTATCGTCTTGCAAGACTCCGGTGGAGATTGCCGAAATCCAAACCCGTTGGCTTCAGGCTACCAGCGCACGGGCGATCACCAGCCTTCAGGGCACCATCGAGATTGCCAATTTTCTGATCAGTAATCTTCAGGGCGGTTTGGCAGCGGTGGCCCCGCCAACCGTTTCTGGTGCGCCAAAAGTGCTGTCCGCTCCAAGAGCTTTAGCGGCTCCAGTGGTTGCGGCTCCAGCGGTTGCGGCCCCGGCTCCAGCGCCTGTTGTTGCGGCTCCAGCGGTTGCGGCCCCGGCCCCGGCGCCTGTTGTTGCGGCTCCAGCGGTTGCGGCTCCGGCCCCGGCGCCTGTTGTTGCGGCTCCAGCGGT
>CAIXKV010000255.1 GCA_903920145.1 uncultured Rhodospirillales bacterium | reverse complement strand
GATCGGATTTAAGCTGCGTTGGCGTCACAAAATAAAAAAGGCACGGCTGGTACCGTGCCCTTTCCATTCTACCCTATATCCATCTTCACAGTGCCGGCGGGACTTCCGGATACCGTTCGCCCGTCAATACCTCTGATACCAGCGGGCCTTGATGGTGACTCATCAAGGCTGCCCTCAGACGCCGGGCCGCCGTCGCGGCCCGATACCGGCGATGTGTCAGTATCAGGACTCGCAGGTATCAGACTGGCCTTGCTTTCGCCAATCCCCTCTTTCGCATGCCATTCTGCATGTTTTATCACCAGAAGCATATCTGGCGCAACTTTTGCGGCCTTGTGCGCGGCTTCGCGCAACAGCTTGCAGGCCTTTCACTTCACTTAAAAAGTGTGAACATCATTTCTTATGCTGATCTTGACCCGTAGCTCGAGTCCGATCAAAGCGTGCGGGCTACGCGTCCGATGGCGGCGCCGGCTTCGGGGGTCATGGCGCGCAGTCGGCGGACGCGCTCGGCGGTCGGGGGGTGGCTGGCGAATAGGTCGGAAATCCATCCTTGCAACGGGTTCATGATGAACACATGGGTCGTCGCTGGATTGGCCTCGGCAGTTGGGTTGGCGAGGTGGCGGACGCCCTGGTGGATTTTCAGCAGAGCATCGGCCAATCGGTTCGGTTGGCCGCTAATGGTGGCTCCGATGCGGTCGGCCTCGTATTCTCGGCTGCGGCTGATGGCCATTTGGATGATTCCGGCGGCGAACGGGGCCACGAGCATGATCAAAAGGCCTTCAAGGAAGCTCGGGCCGTTCTGGTCGTGGGGATCACGGGACGATATCCCGATATTGGCAAGGGCCGCCACCGCACCGGCCAACGTGGCCGTTACCGTCATGGTTAGAGTGTCATAATTGCGGATATGGGCCAGTTCATGGCCGATCACGCCAGCGACTTCCTCGCGGGTCAACATTCGCAACAGTCCGGTGTGGACTGCGAGGGCGGCATTATCGGGGTTGCGGCCTGTGGCGAAGGCGTTGGGCTGGTCATTGTCGATCACATAGAGCCGGGGCAGGGGCAGTTCAGCCCCCCGCGCCAGTTCAGCGACCAAAGCATAGAGTTCAGGATGACTCGCCCGCGTGATCTCCCGTGCCCCGTAGGTTCGCAATAACAGGCTATCCGAATACCAATAGGCGAAGGCATTGGTTGCCAGGGCGATCACCAAAGCGATGGTCATCCCGGTTTCGTTGCCAATCAGAAAGCCCACCCCAACGAACAACGCCGTCAGGGCAGCCAGTAGGGCGCCGGTTCTGAGAAGATTCATCATCGGTCGGCAGCAGTGTAAAGGGCAGGGGAGCGATTAACAGGGATTAACGGGTTTCGGGATAGTCTGTCGCAAGAGAAACATCGCGCCATTGTTCCAGTTCGGCGGAGAAGGCTTTCAGTTTGGCGGAAACTTGGTCATAGGCCGGGCGACCTAACACCAGATGCAGCGGCGGTGTTGGCGCGTTCACCGCCGCCACAATAGCCTCTGCCGCGCGCACCGGGTCGCCGGGCTGGGTTCCGCTATAGCCCCGAGTGGCCGCTCGTCTGGCTCCGGCGGTTGTGGCGTAGTCGTCGATGGCAACGGCAGGGGTCCGTAGCGAACGCCCGGCCCAATCGGTTCGGAAAGGGCCCGGCTCGACAATCGTGACGCGAATTCCCAGGGGCGCGCACTCCTTGGCCAGGGCTTCGGACAGCCCTTCCACCGCGAACTTGGTTGCGTTGTAATAACCGATCCCCGGAAATCCGATGATGCCGCCCATGGACGAGATATTGACGACATGCCCTCGGCGTCGGGCCCGCATGCCCGGCAATACGGCCTTGGTGACGGCGGCCAGACCGAACACGTTGGTTTCGAAGAGGGCCCGAATCTCGGCGTCCTCCCCTTCTTCGAGGGCGGCGAGATAGCCATATCCGGCGTTGTTGACCACCACATCGATGGAACCGAAACGCGCCTCGGCCTGTCGAATCGTCTCGCCGATCATCTCGGGCACTGTCACGTCCAGCGCGGCAATCAGGACGTCGTCACGGGACGCAAATTCGGCCAAGCTGGAAGGGTCGCGCGCCGTGGCGACCAAACGGTAGCCATGGCGAAGCACGGCGCGGGCCAAGTCGCGGCCTAAGCCCGTAGAACAGCCGGTGATAAGCCAAACCGATGAATCCGAGCCCATTAAGAGCCTCCAAAAAAAGGGAATACAGCAGCATAGGCCGTTTGTAGACTTGCCCACACACACCCGCAAAAGGCCGGTCGGCCCTTTGAGCCCATGACGATCTCGATATCCCACACCGTCACGAGGTCAGGGAGAACCACGAGGCTTTATTTTTGCCAGTCTTCCTTCAACAAGGCGAATAAAAGATGGTCTTTCCAGGCGCCATTAATCCGCAAATATCCCCGAGCCAAGCCCTCGCAGGTAAAACCAAGGCTTTGGAGCAAGCCGCGACTGGCTTGGTTGGTGGGGAGGCATGACGCCTCGATCCGATGCAAGTCCAAATGATCGAAAGCAAAATCCAAAGCCAACCTCACCGCCACCCTGGTATAGCCCCGTCGGGCGTAGGGTTGGCCGATCCAGTAGCCCAGGGTGGCCATTTGCGCGACGCCCCGTCGGACATTGCCAAGGGCCAAGCCGCCGACCAATCGATCACTGTCTTTCTCGCACGTTACGAAGGCGTATCCGAGATCATCGCGCCATTCACTGGCTTGCCGACGCAAACGACGGGTAAAGGTGCCGTGGGATAGGCCATCGGCGGGCCAAGCCGGTTCCCAAGGAGTCAGAAAGTCACGGCTTATGGCGCGTAATTCGGCCCAGGCGCTCCAGTCACGCACCGTCGGCGGGCGAATCGCAATGCGGTCCCCTTCCAGGCGAAGGGATGGAGACGCCAGCGCGCCCCCCCCTAAAAAGCGCATCATCGCGGCGGGCTTCCGGCCCACGCCACGTCACCAGCGCACCGCCTTCGTCCGCCAGTCGTGGAACGGTCACGCCAAGCGTGCAGCGATCCGGTCATAGGACTCCAGGTCGTCAAGCGGTCCCAAGGCCGTGACCGTCGGTGGGCTTTGGCACAGCCGCCCTGCCACTTGCCGGACCATATCCAGGTCAACGGCGTTGATCCTACTGACAACCTCCTCGGTTGGAACCGGGCGCCCATAAGCAAGCAATTGCTGACCCAGATGCTCGCACCGTGACATGGTGCTTTCCAGCGCCATTAAGGTTCCGGCCTTAAGCTGGGCGCGAGCGCGCATGACTTCTTCCTGCGTCACGTCTTGGGCAACTCGCTTGATCTCCTGACACAAAATCGGCACCAGCTCCCGAGCCTGACTGGGGCCGGTGCCCGCGTAGACTCCGAACAGTCCCCCGTCGCGATAGGTGCCGGCAAAGCTGTAAATGCTGTAGACCAAGCCGCGCTTTTCGCGAACCTCTTGGAACAGGCGGGACGACATACCGCCGCCTAACAGGGTTGACAGCACCGAATGGGCATAATAATCGGGATTGTGAACGCTGATGCCGTTAAACCCGATAATCAGGTGAAGCTGCTCAAGCTCGCGCGCTTCGCGAAAGTCTCCGCCTTGATATTGGGCCGATTCCAGAAGTGTTTCCGCTTGAGATGGAAGATTACGGAAGGCCTGTTCACTTAAGGCGACCAGTTGATCATGGTCGATTCGTCCCGCAGCGGACACCACGATGCTGGGAGCGCCGTAGTGACGGCCGAGATATTCCACCAGAGCAGGCCGTTCCAGTGAACCGACAGTGGCCGCCGAACCCAGGACCGGGCGGCCCAGGGCTTGCCCAGGATAGGCCGTCGATTGAAAGTGATCGAAGACAATATCGTCAGGGGTGTCGATGGCTTGTCCGATTTCCTGAAGCACCACCGCCCGTTCTCGGACCAACTCATCCTCGTCCAGTATCGAATACTGGAGCATGTCGGCGATGATATCGAGCGCCAACGGCGCGTCTTCGGCCAGCACTTTGGCGTAATAGGCGGTGTGTTCCCGTGTGGTGTAGGCGTTCAGATGACCGCCGACGGATTCGATCTGTTCCGAGATGGCAAAGGCACTCCGGCGTTCGGTGCCTTTAAACATCATATGTTCGCAAAGGTGAGCGACGCCGTTAACCTCGGCCCGCTCGTTTCGGGTGCCGACGCCGACCCAACAGCCCAGCGAGACCGTTTCGACGCCGTCCATGCTGTCCGAGGCAATGCGGAGTCCGTTGGCGAGGGTGGTGACCTTGACGCTACTCACGCGTTTCCCCGAGGTTGAGCCTCGCCGAGACGGGCGTGGCGTAAAATGAAGGCCTGGACAGTGCCAAGATCGTTGGGAAGAACGGTCAGCCGCTCTGGTCGTGTGGCCAGATCGGCCAGCCGCTCGGGCAGGGCCGGATGAACCCCAGTTGCGGCAGTAACCGCATCCGGGAATTTGGCCGGATGGGCGCAGGCCAATGTCACCATCGGCACCGCATCCGGGACAACGCCTTCGCTGCGGGCCATTCGTGCCGCGTGCAGGCCGACAGCCGTGTGAGGGTCGATCAACTGGCCGGTCCGTCGCCATGTTTCGGCGATGGCGGCTTGGGTCTGGTCGTTGTCGGCCCGGTACGCCGCAAAGAGCGCCCCCGCCGTTTCCAACTGATTCGGCGCAACGCTGTAACTGCCCGAAGCCCGGAACCGGCGCATAACGTCGGCTAGGGCAAGGCTGTCGCGCTGGTAGAGATCGAACAATAACCGCTCGAAGTTACTGGAGATTTGGATGTCCATGCTGGGACTAAGAGTAGGTGTCACCGGGGCCGTGGCCATGACTCCAGAGCGGAAAAACCGTGTCAGAATATCATTGCTGTTAGAACCGACCACCAGTCGCTCGATGGGAATGCCCATCGCACGCGCACCGTAAGCGGCGTAGATATTGCCGAAATTGCCGGTGGGAACGGTGAAGGCCACCGCCCGTTCGGGAGCGCCCAGGGTTACCGCCGCTCCGACATAATAAACGATTTGGGCCATGATTCGGGCCCAATTGATGGAGTTGACCGCCGAGACATGGAGGCGGTCGCGAAAATCGGGGTCGCCGAACATCGCCTTGACCAAGTCCTGGCAGTCGTCAAAGGTGCCCTGGATGGCGATGTTGTAGACGTTATCGGCAAGCACCGTGGTCATTTGCCGGCGCTGAATGGCCGATGTGCGATCCAGCGGATGCAGCATGAAAATGTCGAGATGGCTGCGTTCCCGGCAGGCTTCAATCGCTGCTGATCCGGTGTCGCCGGACGTCGCGCCAACCACAGTGATCCGATGGTTGCGGCGGGCCAAAAGCAGATCAAACAATCGGCCCAAAAGCTGTAGCGCCACATCCTTAAATGCCAAAGTCGGCCCGTGGAATAGCTCCATCAACCAAAGCTGGTGATCAAGCTGGACCAGAGGCGTCACCGCCGCGTGATCGAAAGTGGCATAGGTATCGGCAACCAATCCGCGAAATTCATCGGGATCGATGGCATCCCCCAAGAATGGGAGCATGACGCGTGCCGCCAATTCGGGATAAGAAAGCCCAGCCAACCCGCGCACTTCGTCTGAAGTGAAGGTTGGCCAACTTTCAGGCACATATAAGCCGCCGTCGCGGGCCAGACCGGTAAGGAGGGTCTCTTCAAAGCCCAGGACCGGCGCGGCGCCCCGTGTACTGATGTATCGCACAGCCTTGCCGATGGTGGTGAATGCCGATGGTGAGGAATGCTCCAGGACACCTTATCGGTGCAGACGATGGCGGCGCAAGAGCGGCAGGCAAGCCTTTTAGGCTGATGTGATCGGGTTGGTCTCGACCTGTGGCAAAAGCGCCCAGATGTCCAGGGGGCTCATTGCATGAGCTTCGTTTTTCGGTTATGAAACCCCGCGCGGGAGGATGGCGATTCCGGTCGCCCAGGGCCGCTCGCAAGTCGTTGATTAGAATAATCGGAGACTTTATAAGAGATGATCGCCCGCATTTTTCAGCCGAGTCGCGCCACCACTCAATCCGCATTGGGTAAAACCCGCGAATGGATTCTTGAGTTCGAGCCTGCCACGCCGCGTCGGCCGGAGTCGTTGATGGGCTGGATCAGTTCGGCGGATACCCTCAATCAAATCCGCGTTCGGTTTCCGACGCGGGAAGAGGCTGTGGCCTATGCCGAACGTAACGGCCTCGCTTATAGCGTTGACGTGACGGCGGTTCGGCGTATCCGTCCCAAGAGCTACACGGATCGCTTTCGTCCCGGTCGTCCGAACTGAGCACGGACCTGGGGTTGGGGTTGGAATTTCTGATGAGGCAGCGCCCATTTTCGTGGGCTCTGCCTGTTGCCCGCGAAGGGCTCGCCCGCAGGGTCGGGTCAATGATCAGGCAGGGTGGTTCCGCTTAGGTCCGCTCCGGTGAAGATGGCGTTCGCGATCTTGGCGTCGCTCAGGACCGCGCCGCGCAGGTTGGCGCCGGTCAGATTGGCATCGGTCAGATTGGCACCGCGCAGATTGGCGCGGGTCAGCGATGCTTCGGTTAATCGGCAACCGCTGAGGTTGGCGCGCCATAGCCGCCCGGTGGCTCGCCCGTCCGGTCCTTTCACATCAACCCAAGCCAGACCGGCCCCATCCAGTTTGATCCGGGTGGCGTTGGAGCCGTGTAGATTGGCACCATCCAGCACTGCGTTGGTAAAGTCGGCATCGGACAGTTGGGCGCCGGAGATGTCGCACATGATCAGCAGGGAATCCCGCAACAGGGCGCCGGTCAGGTTGACTCCGACCAGATTGGCGCCACTGAGATTCGCGCCGCTGAGGTTGATCCGCGACAGGTCAAGGCCGCTGAGATCGGCCCGGCTACCCGAGGCGCCGCCGCTGCTGATCCAAAGAAAATGTTGATTCAGTTTATCCTGAACTTTTGCGGAAAAGCTGTCGACGGTGCGGGCAAGATTGGCGCCGGCGGTATCGGCTCCGGCCATATCCGCGCCTTCCAGATTGGCTCCGGCCAAATTGGCGCTGCGCAGATTGGCCCCGGCCAACACCGCATTGCTGAGGTTGGCATTCCGCAGTTGGGCGCCGGTCAGGTTGGCGCCGCTGAAATTGGCGCCCCGCAGGTCGGCATTGGTCATGTTGGCGTTTTTTAGGACGGCCCGCACCAGACTGACGCCGGCCATCAGAGCGCCTTGGCAGTCGGCGCCCATCATCGAACAATCGGTAAGGTCGGCCCCGGTCAAATTCGCGTCCACCAGCGTGACCTCGTCGAGGTCGGTGCCGGTCAGGTCGGATCGTAGAAAGTTGACGCCGCTACCGCCGCCCCCATTCATCAAGGCGCCTCCCCGCAGGTCGGCTTCGCGCATAATGGCCAATTTCAGCCGGGCGCCGCGCAAATGGGCACCGCGCAAATCCGCTCGGAACAGGTTGGCAGAGCTGAGGTCGGCCTTGGTCAAAATGGCTGCGAACAGGTCGGCCTGTTCCAGATTGGCTTGGCTGAGATCGGCTTCGCGGAGGTTGGCCCCGGATAGCTTGGCCGTCTTGAGATTGACCTTGGAGAGTTTAGCGCCTTCGAGATTGGCCATAGCCAGGATTGCCCGTGCGCCGCCGGTTTTTTTCTTCACCCATCGGTCGTGTTTTTGCAGGATTGCAGCCAGTTCTTGCGGTGTCATCCATTAGCCCTCCGGCCAAGGTCGGCCTCCGCCGTTCCCGGCGTGCGGGTTTTGACCCCTAGGCTGCGAGGCTAACATGCCGGTCCCGGCGGCGTAAAGCCGCTGAATTCTTCGCAACCCAGGGCAAAATCCTGGTGGGGGGCGGAAAGCCCACGGGCTATTCGAGTCTTAATCCGGCAAGGCACGCTCGGCTTCAAGCTGGAGCCGCGCTTCGTGGCGGCGTAAAAACAGCGTCGCGGCGGTGACGCCCACCACCAAAGCCGCCACCAAACCGATAACGCCGACGCCGCCAAAGAGCCGTTGGATCTGATCGCCCAGCAGATAGGTTCCAAAGCCAAAGACTGCGGCCCAGACAATCCCGCCGACCAAGTTGTAGATGAAAAAGCGTGGAAACGGCATCCGGTTGGTGCCGGCCAGGAACGCAGCCAGGATGCGCAACAGCGCCACAAACCGACCGAAAAACACTACTTTGCCGCCATGCAGCAAAAATAAATATTGTCCGAGCTTGAGGCGAGCGGGATGGAGTCCGATTGCGTGGCCGTAGCGCAAAACCAGTGGATAGCCGACATGGCGACCGACCCAGAACCCGATATTACCACCGATAACGGCTCCGGCGGACGCGGCCGCCACCACCAGGGCGATATCCATATTGTGGGTGGCAGCGGCGTAAAGAGCCGCCATGACCAGAATAGTTTCGCCAGGAAGCGGGATCCCCACACTCTCCAGCGCGATGATGCCCGCCACGCACCAATAGCCATAGGTCGCGAGCAACAGCGTCAACTCGTCGGAAAGAGGCGGCATGCGAAACCTATCCCAAAATACATGGACTCACAACGACGGACGAACCGTTGAGCAAGCACTGGTAACGAAACAGACACAAGATAGCAAGAGATGGTTATCTTTGGGCGGAGCGAGAGTTTCGGTGGTTGCCGTGCGGCGTTGCCCATGTCACAGTGGCATGGAACCGTTGATCTTGCCAAAAAAACCTCATTCTGCGCCGAGGCTCCAACCCCATGACACAGGCAATGGAATCGGAAGCGCCGGATACCTGTGAAGATCGTTATCGTCGGCTGATTGATACGGGAATCGCGCTGTCGACCATGCGCGATCATCGCCAGCTTCTGGAGAAAATTTTGTTGGAGGCCAAAGGATTCACCTTGGCCGACGGCGGTACGATCTATTTGACCACCGAAGACGGACGTGGGTTGCGGTTCGAAATTGTTCGTAACGACAGTTTGGGGATGGCGCTGGGGGGGTCCACCGGAGAGCCGATTCCATTTCCGCCAATCCCCCTGTTCGGAGCCGATGGACAGCCTAATCATCGCAACATCTCTACCAGCGCCGCCCTCCGGGGGGCAACCATCGCTATCGCCGATGCCTATGACGTGGAGATGTTCGACTTTTCGGGGACGCGGGCTTTTGATGCCAAAATGGGCTATCGCTCGAAGTCCTTCCTGACGGTACCGTTGAAAAACCATGGCGGTGAAGTGGTGGGGGTGATCCAACTGATCAATGCCCGCGACCCAACTGGCCAGGTTATTTCGTTCCAGGACGAGATTATTCCACTGATCGAGGCTCTGGCTAGTCAGGCGGCGGTGGCGCTGGATAACCAAATGTTGATCGAGGCCCAAAGAAAGCTGTTCGGGTCGTTGATCGAAATGATCGCCGGGGCAATCGACGCCAAATCCCCTTACACCGGCGGCCACTGTCGGCGGGTGCCTGAATTGACCATCATGTTGGCGCGGGCCGCCCACGAGGCGCAAGATGGGCCGTTTGCCGATTTCCATCTGACCGATGACCAGTGGTACGAATTGTCAGTGGCCAGTGGCCTGCATGATTGTGGCAAAGTCACCACCCCGGAATATGTGGTGGACAAGGCCACCAAGCTTGAAACCATTTACAACCGCCTGCACGAAGTGCGGACCCGCTTCGAGGTGGTCAAGCGGGATGTTGAGATCGAAACCCTAAAGGCCATGCTGGCCGGTGGCGATCCCGAAGCTCTGACCGTGGCGCGCGATGCCCGATTGCGTCAATTGGATGAAGACTTCGCCTTTGTTGCTGCCTGCAACATCGGTGGCGAGTTTATGGATTCGGCGCGGATCGAGCGGTTGCAACGGATTTCCACAATCACATGGTTGCGGACTCTGGATGATCGCTTGGGTCTATCCGAAGAGGAGGCCGGGCGCTTGCAAAGTCCTGCCCGGACTCTTCCCGCCGTGGAAACCCTGTTGGCCGACAAGCCGGAACACCGGATACCCCACCACAAACCGCCGTTGGCTCCCGATAACCCGTGGGGATTCACCATTAAGCAGCCCGAGTTAGAATTTAATCTTGGGGAGCTTTACAATCTTTCGGTGCGGGCCGGCACCTTAACTGTCGAGGAGCGTTACCATATCAGCGATCATATGGTGCGAACCATCATCATGCTCGAGTCGCTGCCTTTTCCCCGCACCCTCAAGCGGGTTCCAGAGTGGGCTGGGGGGCATCATGAAAAAATGGATGGAACTGGCTATCCCAAGGGGTTGACCCGCGATCAAATGAGTATTCCGGCTCGGTTATTGGCTATTTCGGATATCTTTGAGGCCTTAACAGCGCGAGATCGTCCTTACAAGAAGCGAAAGACGGTCTCTGAAGCGATTCAAATCATGGGTAGTATGGTTAAAAATCACCATATTGATCATGAACTCTTTGCATTGTTTCTGACTTCAGGCGTTTATCGGGATTATGCCGAGAAGCATTTACTGCCTGATCAGATCGATGAGGTTGATCTGTCAGCCTATCTGGGGTGAGGGACGGCTGGATTGGCGCTGCCGCTCTGTCGGGCGTCGGGAGGGGACGGAAAATCCTCTTCGTTCTTTGAGCGAGCGGTTGCTAGTGCTACAGTTCGGGCGTCGTATTCCCGAGCCGCTCGCCTTCGGCGGAGCTGGCGATCAGCATGGCGGTTCCCCCACAATGCCTTCGATCCTCACTCTGATTTCTCCCCTTTGGTGCCGGCATCGGTTGGGCGGCGCGCTTTTGGTGGCGGGTTTGGCGATGGGAGGACTCGTGGGCTGTGCCGATGAGGATAAATCCAGCGCCGTCGGGACTGAGCCGCCGTCGCCAGTCGCCTTGCCAGCTCAGGCCGAGATGGGAACGCCAGGGGCCGCCGAAGAGTATCAGCGGATTGTTGCCGAGTTGCGGCGCGCCAGCGAGTGCGTCACAGCCATTGAGGCCAGCCCGGAATTTGCGCCCTTGCGGGCCAAGGCGCCAGATCGCAGCCAGAGTGATCCTTATCCGCGCGCTCTTCTGGACAAGAGCAAGGCAACCCCGGCTGAACAGAAGCTGTTAGCCGGTCTGATCGAGCGGATCGCGTCTTGTCAGCCCCGTTTCGGGGTGTTGATGGTGCCGATGCACCAGAGTTTGACCCGGATGATCGATCTCACCTGGCAACGGCAGGGAGAGCTGTATCGCCATCTTGAGGAAGGTACGATTTCCTGGGGCTTGTTTAATCAGGGAGTTCGCTCGAATGCCGACCGGCTGGCCGGGGCGGTGCAGGCCATCAGCGATACCCGACCGCCGATGACCGCCCAGATGCCTGCCGCTGGTCAAATGTCTCCTGGCCCAATGTCCAGCGGAGTGGGGGCGCCGATGGTCATTCGCCCTGGGGAAATGAGCGCGCAGGCGGCGCCGGCTTCGCCCTCCGGGCCTTTGGCGTCACCGCAGGTGATGGGAGATCCCTCCAAAAGTGAAGTGACCGCCATCCCGCTGCCGCCGCCGCTTCCGGTGCCTTCGGCACCATCACTGTCGGCGCTGCCTCCACCGCCGATGCCCTCTGCGCCTTCGGCGGCCCCGGTTCCGGCGCGTCAGGCTGGTGACCTCCAGGCTGGCGTGGGGGGGAGTGCCGGGGGGTGGCAGATTCATTTAGCGTCCTATCGCAGTGCCAAAGCGGCGGATCTGGGGTGGGAAGAGTTGCGGCATGCCGCACCGACGGCGCTGGACTCGCTTTCGCCCAGCAAGGCGACGGTGACCTTGAAGGGACGGGGCGAGTTCGTTCGATTGTTGGCCGGTCCCTTTGAGGATCGGGCCGCCGCCGAAAAGGTCTGCGCGCTGTTGAGCCAATCGCACCTGTACTGTTTGCCGTTGGCTCCGGGGCGTGGGGCGTTGTGAGGGTGAGGCTGCCGCCGGTTTTGGTCGTTGTCACCTCCGACGGCGTGGTGCGAGGGCCGGGCGGGGTCGTAAGAGGGGCTTTGGGGCGCAGTGGGGTTCGGGCCGATAAGTACGAAGGTGATGGCGCAACTCCCCTTGGTCTTTGGCCCATGCGTCGGCTGCTGTATCGCCCGGATCGTTTGGGGGCGCCGGTTACGGGATTGCCGGTGACGGCCATCGCTCCCTGCGACGGCTGGTGCGATGATCCGACCGATCCCCGTTATAACCAACCGATCTCGTTGCCGGATTCCGCTCGCCATGAACGGTTATGGCGGGATGATGGGCTTTACGATGTGGTGGTGGTGTTGGGGTATAACGACGACCCGGTGATACCGGGCCGGGGCAGTGCCATTTTTCTGCATGTGGCCCGTCCCGACTATGGCCCAACCGAGGGGTGCGTTGCGCTGGCCTTGCCGGATCTGTTGGCGTTGGTTCGGGCATGTGGTCCTGGGGCCGCGTTGGACATTCAGGCCGAGCCGGCACGTTTGGGGACACGACTCGAGGAGTCGAATCCTCCGTCAGGTCCGTTTGATACCGGCGACCCATCGCAGTGATCCATCGTCGGTCCTCGGATTGCAACCGTAGCCCCGCGCGCCCATGCCTGCGCGCCCATGGGCGCCTGTGAAGCAGGGCCTTCAATCCGGCATTATACCATCGAGCCTTGATGGTGACTCATCAAGGCTGCCCTCAGACGCCGGGCGGGCGCATCCGCGCCCTTGGCTTCGCGCGCATGGGCGCGCGGGGCCGCCGTCGCGGCCCGATCCGGCGATGTGTCAG
>CAIXKV010000254.1 GCA_903920145.1 uncultured Rhodospirillales bacterium | reverse complement strand
GCCCGATACCGGCGATGTGTCAGTATCAGGGCTCGCCGGTATCAGACGCCGGGCGGGCGCATCCGCGCCCTTGGCTTCGCGCGCATGGGCGCGCGGGGCCGTCGTCGCGGCCCGATACCGGCGATGTGTCAGTATCAGGGCTCGCCGGTATCAGACGCCGGGGAGCCACTCTAACGGCCTTCTCCGCCGCATCCCCCCATGGGTTGGCTTCGCCGATAGGAGAACAAGACAGCGACGACGAATTCGCCAGGAGTATCCACCCTTGACCGGATCATGTTAAGAAGGATCGGCAACTTCTGTTTTTACTGTCAGGGAAACGCCCCCCATGTCTGGACTCATCCAATTGGCCGGGGATCCGGTCGCCACACCGCCCGATGCCGCGACGGTAACCACCACCGCTCCCGCCGCGACTGCCGTCCAGGATTTAGCGGCCAAAGCCGGCGACGCCGCCAACCAAGCCGCCGCTGCCGCCAAGCAGGCGGGGCAAGCGGCTGTGGATGCTGCGAATCAAGCCGGAACCATGGCCAGCGACGCCGCCAACCAGCTTGGAACCGCCGCCAGTTCGGCCTTCGCTAAAGTTGGAGCCGCCGTCAGTACCGCCACCACGACAGCGACCGACGCAGCCAACGCGGCCCTCACCAAGGCCGGCGAGACCGTCCCCAGTTGCTCTTCGTCCTTTGGCACTGCGTGGAACGATGTGTTGAATGGAGCCTTCAGTCAGGCGGGCAGCGATATTGGTTCCGCTTTCGGGGCTTGCTCCCAGTCGGTCAGTGCGGCCTTCCAGTCCCTGATGTCGTTCTGGCACTGATAGCCCCTGATAAAGACTCTGTAGATTCCCATAGGGAACGTTCATCACTTGGCCTGAAATTTGCTGTCCCCCGGTTCGCCATCCAAACCGGGGAGCACTCAGGCTATGCGGATCAGCGATCCTCTTTTATTCTCGCGCATGACGGCCATCGCTGCCGCCGAGTCTGAACGCCCGCTGACCGAAGCCCTCGGACTCGACCGCAGCTCACTAGAACGACTGGCCTGGCGGCATGTGCCGGCGCTTTTGCCGACGCTGGCAACCCTCCCTCCCGATGCCGATCGAGGGGCCGACGCCCTGGAAGAACCCGATCTCCGGGCTTACCTCCTCGAACATCGGGCCGCTCACAGCGAAGAGGAAGGGTGGCTTGCCGCCATCGTGGCCCGCCGGAGTCTGCGCCCCAATCATCTTTGGCAAGACCTCGGCCTAGCAGATCGCGGCGAACTGACTTGGCTATTCAGGCGGCATTTTCCCGAACTGGTGGCGAAGAACCGTTTTGACATGAAATGGAAAAAGTTTTTTTATCGCGCCCTGTGCGAGCGGGAGGGCGTCCCGATTTGCAAGGCCCCCAATTGCGAGGTCTGCAACGACGCGGTATCGTGCTTTGCGCCCGAAATCGGGTCCATGCTTCCAAAAGCTCCGCCGCATCCCCAATGGCTCCCCGTCTCTATCGGAACCGATACCCCTCTCCCCCTCCGATGAAGGCTGTCGGAGTTGAAACGCGGCCCCAGACTCCTGTCGGATTCATGACAATGGTCAAACGGGCCTCATGTCATCGAGCCTTGATGTTAACACGTCGAGGCTACCCTCAGGCGCCGAGCGAACGGGCGCACCCGTGCTTCGTGCGCATGGGCGCGCGAGGTCACCGTCAGGATTCGCCAGCCTCCGGACAGCCTGTTCGTCGTGGCATGAAAGTTGCCAACACAAAGACCCAACCAAGACCCCAGCCCTTGAACGCGACAACCGCCGACAGCGGTTGTTCCCCATAACCCCTTCGGGTCAGCGGACCCCAAAGCCTTAGGCCAATCGCCTTTGGACCCAGGGACGGTGAACCGGCGTACCCGCATCAAAGGAATCTTGCATGACACAGTTGACCTCGGCGGCCGACAGCGTTTCGGTCGCAATTACGGGCAGCGGCGGCGCGGGAGCCATCACCGCCGGTTCGCTGTTGCTGGAAGCCGCCGGACGCGCCGGTTGGTATGGATTGATGACACGAACCGTCGGCCCGCAGATTCGTGGCGGTGAAGCCGCAGCCTTGGTCCGACTGTCCCGCAGCCCGGTGGCCGGGCATGGCGACCGTTTTGATGTCCTGATTGCCTTGGACTGGCGCAATGTGGAACGGTTCGTCGCGGAGATTCCGCTTGGCCCGCAAAGCGTGGCGGTGGCCTGCGAAGAGGCTGGCGACGTCCCCGAACGGATCGCCGCCAGCGGCGCCCTTAGCCTGACCGCGCCGTTCACCAAGCTGGCCGAAGACATTTCCGGGGCGCGACCGAACATCATCGCCCTGGGAACAGCGGCGGCGCTGGTGGGCCTGCCAGAGCAAGCCATGATTGAAACGGTGGCGGCGACGCTGGTGGACAAGGGCGTCAGCCTCGAAGACACAGCCCAGGCCATCCGGGCCGGCTTTGATATCGGCGTGCAACTGGCCGCCGTCCATGGCGGAGTCGCAGCTCTGAAGCTTCCCGAAAACGCTGCGGCTACGGCCAAGGCCAAGGCCGAACGCTGGATGATCACCGGCAATCAGGCCGCCGGTCTTGGTGCACTGCGGGGTGGTATTCGGTTTGCCGCTCTGTATCCGATCACACCGGCCACAGACATGCTGGAATGGGTCTCCCCTCGCTTCAACGCCATCGGCGGCGTACTGTGTCAAGCTGAAGACGAGATCGCAGCCATCAATATGGCCATCGGGGCCTCTTACGGCGGTGTGCCGTCATTGACCGCCACCTCGGGTCCGGGGCTGGCGCTCAAGCTGGAATCCATCGGCCTGTCGGTGGCTGCCGAAGTGCCGCTGGTGATTTTCAACGTCATGCGCGGCGGCCCATCCACCGGGATTCCCACCAAATCCGAGCAAACCGACCTGAACGTCGCCTTGTACGGCCTGCATGGCGAAGCCCCTCATGTGGTGGTGGCGCCGCTTTCGGTGGATGACTGTATTTTCACCACCCAATGGGCGGTTCACCTGGCCGAGTCGCTGCAAACGGCGGCTTTTGTGCTTTCGGACCAATTCTTGGGCCAAGCCAAGGCCGTTATTGAGAACCCGCCCGAAACCGATTTTGGAACGACTCGCCTAAAGCCCAACGATCCCAAGGCCGGCGTGTACAAGCGGTACGCCCTGACCAATTCGGGTGTGTCGCCCATGGCGATTCCGGGCATGCCCGGCGGCCAATACACCGCCGACGGCCTGGAACACAACGAGCGCGGCACGCCGTCCAGCCAAGCCAACGACCATCACTCCCAGCTTGATAAGCGGTTCAACAAGCTTGACGGCTTCGAGTACGGCGACGCCTGGGCTGAAATCGAGGGCGACGCCGACGCCGACACGGCCCTGATCACCTGGGGCTCGACCACGGCGCCGGTTCGGGAAGCCATGGCACGGGCACGAGCCGAAGGCCGCAAAGTCCGGCTGGTGGCGCTGCGCCTGCTGTCGCCAACCCGACCAGCGCACCTAGCCGAAGCCCTGAAAGGGGTCAAACGGGTGATGGTGGTGGAGCAAAGCCATTCCGGTCAATTCCTCGGCTATCTCAAGGCCCATTACGATCTGCCGGCGCCGCCTCATAGCCTGCGCCACCCAGGACCGCTGGCCATTCGCCCGGCGGAAGTTTGCGACGTCCTCAGGAGCTGGAGCTGAACCATGGATGGGTTGCCCCCCGAATTTAAACTCGAGCCCAAGCACTACAAATCGGACGTTAATCCGATCTGGTGTCCGGGCTGCGGTCATTACGGCGTTCAGGCGGCCATCAACCGCGCCTTTGCCGAGCTACAACTGGACCCGGCCAAAGTGGTGGTGGTGTCCGGGATCGGCTGTTCGTCGCGGATTCCCGCCTACACCACTTGCTACGGCTTCCACGGCCTGCATGGCCGGGCATTGCCATTAGCCATTGGCCTCAAACTGGCGCGGCCTGATTTGACCGTGCTGGTGGCTGGCGGCGACGGCGATGGCTTCTCGATCGGCGGCAACCATTTCCTGCACGCCTGCCGCCGCAACGTCGATATCACCTATGTGGTGATGGACAATGAAGTCTATGGCATGACCAAGGGTCAGCCGTCACCGACCACCGGGCCGGATTGGGATAGCGACCTGCAACCGGGCGGCACCGGCATCAGCGCCTTCCGTCCATTGGGTGTGGCGTTGCAGTCGGGCGCCAACTTTATCGCTCGAGGCTTTTCGGGAGACCTGAATGGCCTGACCAAACTGATCGTCCAGGGCATCAAACACCCTGGCTTTTCTTTTGTTCATGCCCTCAGTCCGTGCATCACCTTCCGCCCTGAAGAACGGGAATGGAAAACCCAGACGCACGGCGCCAGTGTCGACGCGACCGGCGACTTTAACGAGGCCTCCCGCCGGTTGGCCGAAGATGACGGCCTAACCATCGGGCCGGTGTATATCGGCCAACGGAAACCCTATGCGCCGCCCGTTGCGCCTTTGGTCGATACCAAAACCGACCTGTCGCATATCGTGGCGGAGTTCCGTATTTAAGGCTGGAAATCAAGGCCGGGAACGGCGCTGTCCTCAATCGGTTAGGACAGCGCCGTTCCCTTAATTTTTTGCCGGGCGGACACCTGGAAACCCAGGCCCTTGCCCGCCCGTTATGACCCGGCGGGCGTCCCCGCTGATTCGCTGCCCTGGGTTTTGGTCAAAGAAGCCAATTGCTGCTGGAGTTCATCCAGACGGCGCTGCAACTCCTCCAACGATTTACCACCATCGACAGGGGGCGACGCTTTGGCGCCATCGCCGACCGACCTGTTTTGCTCAACCGCCATGCGGACGGTATCGCTCTGGAATTTGGCAAAATCAGCGGCCCCAAACGGGGTGAACATCCGCATAGCGCGCTCGAAAAGAGCAAGATTATTCTTACTCATTTGTTCAAAGCCCGTAAATGGGAACATGCCGCCCAGGGCCGTCTGGAAGTATTCTCTCATTTGCTCTTGATTTTTGGCAAATGCCTGCATGCTGTATTCAAGATAGCTTGGCACCATCCACTGCATGCTATCGCCATAAAGGCCGATTAATTGTCTTAAAAAACTAATGGGGAGTAAATTTTGGCCTTTGCTTTCTTCTTCAACAATGATTTGCGTCAAAACCGATCGGGTTATATCTTCGCCGGTTTTAGCGTCATAGACGATAAAATCAACCCCATCTTTAACCATTTTACACAAGTGCTCAAGCGTGACATAGCTACTTGTGGCTGTATTGTAAAGCCGTCGGTTAGCATATTTCTTGATGGTGATGAGTGAGGACGACTTTGAATCTTTATCAGCCATCTGAGAGCACTTTCGATCGGTTGACACGGCCGGACCCAGCCGCACATTGCTAGGAATACGCGATGCCATCGGTCTCACGCAAGGGGCTGCCCACACCGTCAGTCAGGACCGGAATCGATCGGCATCATTGATCACAGCTTCACATGCCGTCTGGTCAAGGGTGCGGTGCAGTTCGTATAATGGGCCTATGTCCGACTTAAATGATTCCAACCCGAACGATTCTGAAAGTCCGACCCTGGAGGCATTGGCCCGCCGCTACCTGGAGCTTTGGCAGGACCAATGGGCGGCGGTGGCTGCCGACCCGGTGACGACGGAAAACGTGACCCGCTGGTTCCAGATCATGGCCCAGGGGGCATCGCTGTTCACCCCCTTTGGCAATGCGGTCGGTGGGCCGGGTTTTGGTTGGGATCCTCGACCCTCGCCGGTCACGCCGTCACCCCAGGATTCGCCATGGCCGTTCGTACCGCGCGACTCGAGTGTCCGACCTTGGTTCTCGGAAGGGCCTATAGCCGCCGCGCGAGCCACCAGCGGCGAACCGACGAAAGCCGGAGCCGGCAATGAGTTTGCCTCCGCCGCCGATGCTTCCACGCCAGGGGCCGCGCCCTCTGCCTCTGCATCTGGCGATCTCTCTGACGGTGCTGCTCAGTTCGCCCGGCGGCTTGCCCTTCTTGAACGGCGCTTCACTGCCCTGGAAGCCGGCGCTACGAGGCCGCGTTTCCGAACTCGCCGGCCAGATCGCTGCGGCTGAACGAAGCCACGGCGGCCAAGGAGGCTTTGCCCACGCCGTAGACCGGGAGATGCGCCGTCGACTCGGCTTATTTTTCACCGGGCTCGAGCGATACCGCCAGCACCCATACCGCCGCACCCTCGAAGACCCGCCAACGGTTTGGACCGAAGGCGGCAGCCGGCTTTTGGATTATGGCGGCCCTGGCCGGCCTGTGCTGTTCGTGCCGTCGCTGGTGAATCGGGCTTATATCCTGGACCTCTCGGCGGAGCGCAGCCTCTTGCGCTGGCTTTCCGGGCAAGGCATCCGGCCCTTCCTGGTAGACTGGGGTACACCGGGCGCATTGGAGCGCCGGTACACGCTGACCGACTATATCGCCGGACGACTCGAGCGGGCCTTGGATGCGATGCTGGCCGTCGCCGGACGGCCTGTGGCGGTGGTTGGCTATTGCATGGGCGGGATGCTGGCGGCGGCACTGGCCCTTCGACGAGGGCGCGACATCGACGCGCTGGGGTTACTGGCCACCCCTTGGGATTTCAGCGGCGGAGATGGCAGCACGGCTCGAGCCGCCTCGGCTTTTATAACTCTGTCGGCTCCGATGCTCGAAGCCTGGGGAGAGCTGCCTTTGGATGTCCTCCAGGCGATGTTCACCCAGATTGATCCGTTGTCGGCGCTGCGCAAGTTCAGCCAGTTTGGACGACTCGAGGCCACATCGCGTCAAGCGGCTCATTTTGTCGCCCTGGAAGACTGGTTGAACGATGGCGTTCCGTTACCGGCGGCGGTCGCCCGCGATTGCTTGGCCGGTTGGTATGGCCGCAACGATCCGGCAACCGGAAATTGGCTGGTTGCCGGCTTGCCCGTGAATCCGACTCGGTTACGGATGCCAACCCTGGCTCTGATTCCCGCCAACGACCGGATCGTGCCGCCGGCTTCGGCCTTGGCACTGGCTCAGGCGATCCCGAACACCGAAACGATTCTGCCGCCCCTGGGGCATATCGGCATGGTGGTCAGCGCCGGAGCCCGCGCCGCCGTCTGGCAACCGCTCGCCGACTGGCTGCGGGCGACCGGCACCCCCTGAGCAAAAGCGAATATACGCACACTCCGCCGCACCGTGCACCCTGTCCAATCCCCCCAACGCCGGCCCCTTGCGTCCTCACGAGACGGGCCGTAATGTGGGGACGCTGTGTGTTCTTTCCTAACCAAAAAAACCGAGTTTGCGAGGAGCGTTCATAATGACTGAAGTCGTCATCGTCGGTGCTGCGCGTACCCCTGTTGGAAGCTTCAACGGCGCATTGAGTTCTGTTCCGTCCTATACCCTGGGTGAAGTGGTTATTCGCGAGCTGCTGAATCGCACCAAACTTGAAGGGGGCGAAATCGACGAGGTCATCCTCGGCCAGATCCTCACGGCGAACTGCGGCCAAAATCCAGCCCGTATCGCAGCGGTCAATGCCGGCCTGCCTGTTGAAAAGACTGCCTACAACATCAACCAATTGTGCGGTTCCGGCCTGCGTGCGGTTGCATTGGGCTATCAATCCATCCTCGCGGGCGACACTGATGTGGTGCTGGCCGGTGGTCAAGAAAACATGAGCTTGGCGCCTCACCTGATCCATCTGCGCAACGGGACCAAGATGGGCACGGCCGAGCTGCTGGATCACATGCTGCGCGACGCCTTGTGGGATGCCTTCAAGGGCTATCACATGGGTAACACTGCCGAGAATGTCGCCCAGAAGTACCAGATCACCCGTGAAGAGCAGGACGAATTGGCCCTGCGCTCTCAGAACAACGCCGAAGCCGCCCAGAAATCGGGCCGGTTCAAGGACGAAATCGTTCCGGTGACGATCAAGGGCAAGAAGGGCGACGTGGTCGTCAATACCGACGAGTTCCCCAAGCACGGCACCACCGCCGAAAGCTTGGCCAAGCTGCGTCCGGCTTTCGACAAAAACGGCACCGTGACCGCCGGCAACGCTTCGGGCATCAATGACGGCGCCGCTGGCGTTGTGCTGATGACGGCAGCCAATGCCGCCAAGCGCGGCCTGACGCCGTTGGCGCGGATTGTGTCTTGGGCCACCGCCGGCGTTGAGCCGTCGATCATGGGAACCGGCCCGATCCCGGCCAGCCGTCTGGCGCTGAAGAAGGCCGGCTGGACTCACGAACAGCTTGACCTGATCGAAGCCAACGAAGCCTTTGCGGCCCAGGCGGTTGCGGTCAACAAGGATCTCGGCTGGGATATCTCCAAGGTCAACGTCAATGGCGGTGCCATCGCCCTCGGCCATCCGGTCGGCGCTTCGGGTGCCCGCATTCTGGTGACGCTGCTGCACGAAATGCAGAAGCGCGACGCCAAGAAGGGTCTGGCCACTCTGTGTATCGGCGGCGGCATGGGCATTGCGCTCTGCGTTGCTCGCGACTAATCGCCGCGTCCTGATCTGGGGGTTCAAAAAAGCCCCCGGTCAGGATCGGGTGAAAGCGGTACAGTGATGCGGGCCGCCGTTCTCGGCGGCCCGCCTTTTTTTGGAGGAGGCCCAGCCTGTGGCGATGGTCCGTGAATTTCCCGCCCGTCCGTGGGTCGGGGTCGGGGTGGTGGTCTGGCAACGGGACCGCGTCCTTCTGATCCAACGAGGCCGCCCACCCGGAGCCGGTCAGTGGGGATTACCCGGCGGGGCTCAGAAACTCGGGGAAACCCTGTTCGAGGCGGCCGCGCGCGAAGTCCTGGAAGAGACCGGCCTGCTCGTCAATCCTTACGCCGTCATCACTGCGGTTGATGGAATCAGCCGTGAGTCCGACGGGCGGATTCGATTCCATTATACCCTGGTCGAAGTCGCCGCCGGTTATGACGGTGACGCCGAGCCCGTTGCTGCCGACGATGCTGTGGATGCCCGTTGGGTGCCGCTGGAAGACGTGGCGACTCTGGTCGAATGGACCGAAACTCTACGGGTGATTATGGCAGCAGCCGAGCAACGACGGACGTAGCGAACCGACCGGCCCTTCGCGCGCAAGGGCGCGCGGAGCCGCCGTCACGACTCGCCGACATTGTTGCTCATTATGGAACAATGTTGTGCATTCCCAGAGATTGTCGTTGCTCTCACAACCCGCTATCTCGAGTCCCATCACGGAACGAGGAGTGGATGCGTCATGAGCAAAGTCCTGGTGCTGTATTACAGTGGTTACGGCCACATCGAGACTATGGCCGAGGCCATCGCCGAAGGGGCCCGACAGGTTGCCGGCACCACGGTGACCATCAAGCGCGTTCCCGAGTTGGTTCCAGAAAACATCGCCCGTTCTTCGGGCATGAAGCTTGAGCAAGCCGCACCGATTGCCAGCCCAGCGGAATTGGCGGATTATGACGCCATCATTTTCGGCACGCCCACGCGCTTTGGCAATATGGCGTCCCAGATGCGGAACTTCTTGGACCAAACCGGCGGCCTGTGGGCCAAAGGCGCCCTGATCGGCAAAGTCGGCAGCGTCTTCGTCTCCACCGCCAGCCAACATGGCGGTCAGGAAAGCACGATCCTGTCGTTCCACACCACACTCTTGCACCATGGCATGGTCATTGTCGGCTTGCCCTACTCGGCAGCCGGCCTGGTTCGCATGGACGAAATCAGCGGCGGAACCCCCTATGGTGCGACCACCCTGGCCGGCGCCGACGGCTCACGTCAACCCAGCGAGAATGAATTGGAATTGGCGCGAATCCAGGGACGGCGAGTGGCCGAAATCGCGGGAAAACTGTCAGCCGCTTGACACGCGATCCGGGGGGCGGCCCCATAGGCGCTAAAATGGGGCTCTTTGTGGGCTCTGCCCATGCCCGCAAAGGGCCAGTCGGCCCTTTGAACCCGTGACGCTTTAAAGTCCCAATCCCGTCCCGAGGGCAAGGAGGCTGCGCCTCCCTGCCGGTGCAGGGCAGGGGCCTGCAAAATCAACGAAGCGGCCCTCATACCATCGGGCCTTGATGGTGACTCATCAAGGCTGCCCTCAGACGCCGGGCGGGCGCATCCGCGCCCTTGGCTTCGCGCGCACGAGGCCGCCGTCGCAGCCTGATACCGACGGTATGTCAGAGTGATGGTTCGCCGGTATCAAACATTAAACCGGAAATGAAAGATATCGCCGTCTTGAACGACATACTCCTTGCCTTCCTGGCGCATCTTCCCGGCATCTTTACACGCTTGTTCACCCCCCAGGCGAACAAAGCTCTCGTAATCGATGGTCTCGGCGCGGATGAAACCCCGTTCAAAGTCGGTATGGATCACCCCTGCGGCTTCGGGGGCCCGAGCATTGCGATGCACGGTCCAAGCCCGCGCCTCTTTGGGACCGATGGTAAAAAAGGTCACCAAATCCAACAACTGATATCCGGCGCGAATCACCCGGTTCAACCCGGTTTCGCTCAACCCCAACGCCGCCAGGAATTCGCGCTTTTCCGCCGGATCGGTGAGTTGGGCAACGTCGGACTCGATCGCCGCCGAAACCACCACGGCCATCGCACCTTCGGCAGCGGCCTTGGCCGCAACCCGCGCCGATTGAGCGTTGCCCGAGCCGGCAGCCGCTTCTTCCACGTTGCAGACATAAAGAACCGGCTTGGCGGTCAGCAATTGCAGTTGGGCCAACAACGGACGCTCCTCGTCCGCGACCGTGATGGTCCGGGCGGGCCGACCCTCCTGAAGCGCCACCAAGGCTCGCTCCATCACCGATACCAAGGCCTTGGCATCCTTATCGCCGCCTTTGGCCCGCTTTTGGGCTGCCGTCAAACGGCGTTCCAAGGAGTCCAGGTCAGCCAGCATCAATTCGGTTTCGACGGTTTCGGCGTCGCGAATCGGATCCACCGACCCTTCCACATGGGTCACGTCACCGGACTCAAAGCAACGCAACACATGAAGGATGGCATCAACCTCGCGGATATTGCCCAGAAACTGATTGCCCAACCCTTCACCCTTGGAAGCACCGCGAATCAGGCCGGCGATATCCACGAATTCCAACTGGGTGGGGATGATCTTGCCCGATTTGGCAATGGTCGCCAGAGCCTCGAGGCGTGGATCGGGCACACCAACCCGACCGACATTCGGTTCCTTGGTGCAGAAGGGAAAATTCGCCGCTTCAGCCGCCTCGGTCGCGGTCAGCGCATTGAACAGAGTCGATTTGCCGACGTTAGGCAGGCCGACGATACCGCAATTGAAGCCCATGGGACGTTTTTTCACAGTCGGGGAAAACGAGAACCCCGGTTTATCCTACGTCGCGGGCAAAAGCGCAAACCCGAAGTCGGGGCAAAATCAAGCAATCCGGTGAGTGATACCGGCGAGCTATAACGATGACACACTGCCGGTATCGGGCCGCGACGACGGCCCCGCGCGCCCATGCGCACGAAGCCAAGGGCGCGGATGCGCCCGCCCGGCGTCTGAGGGCAGCCTTGATGAGTC
The DNA here is from genome assembly GCA_903920145.1 of uncultured Rhodospirillales bacterium. GTDB lineage: Bacteria > Pseudomonadota > Alphaproteobacteria > Azospirillales > Azospirillaceae > BOG-933. Next base: position 14,439 of record CAIXKV010000254.1, on the reverse strand, counting down.
ACCAACAAGGCTCGATGGTATGACTGGTCGGGTCGTCCATAACAGCGACACATCGCCAGTCCTTAAGTCTGGATTCAGAGCGTCACCGATAACCTGACCTCGAAGCCTAAGCAAAATATGGTTTTTTGCCATGAAATTTTATACTCATCGATCACCGGGGCCGATGGTCTGGGCCGGGGCCGCGCCGGGATCCGTCGCCCCCCTGAGGGTCTGGTCGCGGGTGTCCTTGAACCTCTGGTACGCTTTTCCCAATTTCTGAGGCCGGTGCGCCGAAAGGATGACGTAATCTTATGTGTTGTTCGGGTGTTCAGGTCTATTCAAACAGAATCGGGAGGCTGTAACGATGCGGTGCAAGGCAGGGGCGGCAGGGTCATGGGGGGTCGGAAACCGTCTTTTCATCGCAGCTTTGGCGGTGATGGGAGCGGTTGTGGGGGGCGTGGTGGGACTCATCACGATGCCGGCTTGGGCTGCGTCACTGATCGGCAGCGACGGCGCCACCATTGCGCCGATGCTAGAGCATGTGACTCCAGCGGTGGTGAATATTTCTGTCCGGTCCCATGCCGCCATCAGCAATCCTTTGATGCAGGATCCGGCCTTTCGGCGATTTTTCAATCTGCCCGACGCTCCCGAGCAGCAGGAGCAGATGAGCGCAGGATCCGGCGTGATCATCGATGCCACTGCTGGTTTGGTGCTCACCAATAACCACGTCGTGCGGGATGCCGATGAAATCATGGTGACGCTGAAAGACCGGCGGCGATTCAAGGCAAAGCTGGTCGGGGCCGACGCCGGAACCGATGTGGCGGTTCTGCGGATCAGCGCCGATCACCTGAGCGCGTTATCTATGGGCGATTCCAATGGCGTGCGGGTCGGCGACTTTGTGGCAGCCATTGGGAATCCGTTTGGTTTGGGTCAAACTGTGACGTCGGGCATCGTCAGTGCGCTTGGGCGGAGTGGCCTGCGGATCGAAGGGTATGAAGACTTCATTCAAACCGACGCTTCGATCAATCCCGGCAATTCCGGCGGCGCTTTGGTCAATTTCCAGGGACAATTGATCGGCCTGAACACCGCCATCATTGGACCTTCGGGCGGCAATGTCGGGATTGGCTTTGCGGTGCCGTCAAACATGATTAAAGCGGTGATGAAACAACTGGTTGAGTATGGCGAGGTTCGGCGCGGACGACTCGGGATCGAGGTTCAGGACTTGACCCCCGAACTGGCTGATTCCTTCGATTTCAACACCGCCCAAATGCCCCCCGAAGGGGCGCTGGTGTCTAAAGTGCTGCCGGGATCTCCCGCTGGCGCGGCAGGGCTGAAAACAGGTGACGTGGTGGTTGGGCTCGATGGGGCGACGATCCATGGCGCTAGTGATCTTCGCAATCGAATCGGCTTGATGACGGTGGGAACCTCCGTAGCGCTGGATGTTCTACGTCAGGGCAGGCATGTCATGATATCAGCCCAGATTGGGCACTGAGATTGTGGGCACTGACACCGAACCTTGAGGACATCAGCATGACGCGCGAGCGAGCGGGTTGGGGGGCTTCGCCGCCGCCGCAGGACGCGGCGGCTCGGGCGCTGTTGATGCGCCATCGTTCAGAGAGCTTGGCAGCCCGGCTGCCGCCTTTGCTGGTGGCGGCTCATCGGGTTGCCGCCACGGTGGGGCAGGGCGGGCATGGGCGTCGTCAGGTCGGCAGTGGCGAGGCGTTCTGGCAGTTCCGCCGTTATCAGGCCGGCGATAGCACCGCCCGGATCGACTGGCGCCAGTCGGCGAAATCCCAGCCCGTGTTCGTCCGTGAAACAGAGTGGGCGGCGGCTCAAAGCGTTTGGTTATGGGCCGATTCTTCGGAGTCCATGGCCTATGCTTCGCCCCAGGCCCAGGCCAGCAAACGCGATCGGGCGGCGGTGTTGTTATTGGCGCTGGCGGCGGTGCTGATCCGGGGCGGAGAGCGGGTGGCCCTCTTGGATCGTCCCGACCGCCCGGAAAACGGGAAACAGATTCTCCACCGATTGGCTGAGGCGATGACGGCGCCGTCTCGAGGCCATGACCGGCGATTGGGTTTGCCCCAGCCCCGGTCTTTGCCCCGGCACGCCCAAATGGTGCTGATTGGGGATTTACTCGCCCCGCTTCCCGAGCTTCAGGCGACGATCAGGCATTTTGCCGGTCAGGGTGTTCGCGGCCATTTGTTGCAGGTTCTCGACCCCGCCGAAGAGACCTTCCCCTTTTCCGGTCGGGTCGCTTTTTCCGGCCTGGAAGACGAGCCATCCCTGTTGGTGCCCCGAGTCGAGACCATCCGAAGGGCATATCTCGAGCGCCTTGCCCGTCATCGCGACGCCTTGGCGGCTTTGGCCCGAACCTCCGGCTGGACCTTTGCCGCCCACCGCACCGACCGCCCCCCTCAAACCGCCCTATTGGCGCTGTTCGGGGCGCTGGGGGGGGCTGTCCGATAGGCGTTTGGGTGAGGAGGCGTGGGGCCGCTTTGACCTTAAAACATCAATCATGGCTTTGGCTCGAAGCTTCGATTCCGCCGCAGTGTCCGATTCTATCCGAGAATAGTCGGTTATCGGACGTGAGGCCAAGGGCTGGCATTAAGCCGATTGATCAAAACAGGCTGGTGGGGTAAAGCGTTAGCGGATCTAGGTGAGTTAAATGGGAGCAACAATGGTATATCTCAGGAAACGGACACGGCGGGCTTCTTTCTAAATAATATTAATATGCCCATGGTTATTTTATCGAATTGCCGGCAATTGGAGTAGAATAATGTCATGTAACCACGAAGACAAGGTTTACCATAAACCTCATAAAAATATGATTATGTTAAGAACTCCAATGGTATTGGATACATTTGCTGGTGCAGGAGGATTTAGCCTTGGCTTTGAACAAGCTGGTTGTAAAATTATCGGAGCCATAGAGCAAGATGCTTGGGCATCCGAGACTTTTGCATCAAACCATCCCGGTGCTATTGCATTGCAAAGAGATATTACCACGCTGAGTGATGATGAGCTTAAGCACCATTTTGGTAGAACACCTCCCGATATTTTGATTGGCGGTCCCCCGTGCCAAGGATATTCAGTTTGCGTAAAAGGAAATGGAGACCCAAAAGACCCAAGAAATTCCTTGTTTAAGGAGTTTATTAGAATTGCAAAATTGTTTGAACCAAAAATAGTTGTTATGGAGAACGTTCCAAACATCGAAAAAGCAAAAACAGGATCGAGAGATACTGTTGTATCTATTATTAAAAACGAACTTAAAGACTGCGGATATCATGTTTACTCAAAAATACTTGAGGCAACTGATTTTGGTATACCACAAATACGCAGACGATTTATTGTAATAGCTTCGCGTAGTCCACTTCTGAACCCGTTTCCTAGCCCAACACATCGGTGGGTTTTGGGGAACGAACAAACAAACCTCTTTGAGCATCATCTTAAGCCGTGCCCAACTTTGTGGGAAGCTATCTCTGATCTTCCGCAAATAGGAGCTGGTGAAGGTGATGAAACAATGGACTATATTGTTCCATCCGAAAATTCTTATCAAACTCAACTTCGTGACGGGTCAAAAAAAATATTTAATCATACGGCTATGAGACATGGAAAGGCAACCGTTGAGAGATTTAAAGCGATGGCTTGTGGCGTACCTGTATCTGCACTTCCTGAGCATCTCCAGCCAAGAAAACGGAACTCAACAGAGCTTGCTGATGTAATATACGATCAGAATAATCGCAGGATGTTCCCACACCGCCCTTGCCATACCTTAGCCGCATCATTTTATGCAAATTTTGTTCATCCGTACTGTCATCGCAACTTCACACCGCGAGAGGGTGCGCGGATACAATCATTTCCAGACATTTTTGTTTTTAAGGGAAAGCCAACAGTCGTAAGTCAAAAATTACTTGCACGCGAAGGTAGAGTTGGGGACTTGCACCTTTGTCAATATAACCAAATTGGAAATGCGGTTCCGCCGATGATGGCAAAAGCTATCGCCGAAAACTTACTAACACAAATTAGAGGATAATAGAATGTTTGTTCATGGAGACAACTTATCACAAAAAGAAGCGCACCAAACGAAATACCGTGACAAGGAAAGTAGAGAATACCTTGCTCAAATTAGGATTAAATATGACGCATGGCGAAAAGAAAACAATAATATTAAAGGACCATTAATTAATGAGACAAGCATAGATAGTAAAATAATTTCAAAAAGAGTTTCCCTATTGAACAATTATAAAAATTTTATCGACCAACAGCATTATGCAGAGAAATTCGATAGTAGATCGAATCTACACTCATCCGTATTGGAAGAGTTTATGTATTATTTATTCAAGGATATAGTTTCTGAATTTTCCAGTGGTGCGTTGATAGGAAAGTCACACACATTTAAAGATATTTTCTTTCAGCCTACAGGATATCGCGAGATGCTTACTAGGCCTTATGCCCTCATAGAAAAAAAGGATCATGATTTTGCGATTGGAGTTCGTGTTAACTCAACATTAGTCAGTGAAGGATCTAGACATGTAGAAAAAGATATATGGGATCTACCTGCTGTAGCTATTGAATGTAAAACTTATCTCGATAAGACTATGCTACAGGATGCTTCCACGGCTGCTGACCAACTAAAGATTCGAAACCCCAGTGCATTATACATTGTTGTGGCAGAACGCCTTAAACTAACAGGTTCTGTAACCCTGTCTAAGAACAAAATTGATCAGATATATATATTACGCAAGCAAAAGAACACGGATAGGGAATTCACTTATGCTGAATCGTATATCAAAAACCCAATATATGATGATGTAATATTGCACCTCTTTAATCTCGTAAGAACCTTCCTTGTTAGTCCATGGGAGGGAGGCATATCGTTTGGATTGGACCGAGGATATTTGAAATAGTTGATAATGTCACGATTGACATTGCCGTAGCATAAATACATTAGGTGCGAAACTCGAGACTCTTGCACGAAAGCCAGAGCCTTGAAATGACGCCCCTTTTTCCGTGCATAAGTCGGGTGCAAAATGCCACCTGAATTGCCTTGCAATTATCGCTCTGTGTGCTATGGTTCACAGAGGTAGGGTGTGGCGTGCGCATTTTCAAAACCAAATGGCTTGTTCGCTTTGCGCGACAGGAGCAGGTGACGGACGATCCGCGAACATCGGCAGCAGCTTGAGGGAAGCTATCGCACGGGCGGCGCGTGGGCTTGTCGATGCCGATCTCGGCGGCGGCATCATCAAGCGGCGGGTGGCGCGACTCGGGCAAGGCCGCTCTGGCGGGCATCGTATACTGATTGCTTATCGTGCCGGAGAGCGGGCGGTTTTTCTCTACGGGTTCGCCAAGAGCGAACGGGAGAACATCGGCCCCGACGAACTGGCGACGTTGCGCGAAATCGGCGCAGCGTGGCTCGCGGCGGACGCCGGAGAGATTGCGCAGGCCCTACAGGAAAACGCTTTGCAGGAGGTTGACGATGACGACAGCAACGCAATCTAGCCGGTTATCCGAGGCTTTGCTGGAGATGGCCGACGACGCGCGGCGCGTCGGCGTGATGGACGCAGCGACGCACGAGAAGATTACCTTGCGTTTGCTTGGCAGCAAGGCGGACGTGGTGGCGGAACCCATCACGGGCGACGAGATCAAGTCTTTGCGTGAACAAGCGCACCTGAGTCAGGCCGTGTTCGCCCGATTCCTTAATCTCACGACAGGTTATGTCTCGCAGTTGGAGCGTGGCGCGAAGCGGGCAACCGGCCCCGCACTTGTTTTGCTGAATGTTATTCGCCGAAAAGGGATTGGGGCGATCCTGTAGAGGAAAAAATTGCCCATGATGATCCACAGCTATTCGATGACGGCCAAGGTTCGATAGAGCACTGGGGCGAATTCAGGGGACACACACCAGAATTCAGGAGGTACAGTGCCTAACTCTTGGTAGGGTCGGTACCGTCGTTCGAGCACGGCTTGGGGCCGGGTTTCTGTCGTGCCAACGGGCGGCCCGTTACGCCCCTGTCGCAGTCTACTCTTGGAACGAGAACATCAAGAAAGCCTATCGCTTTTTTCTAGCAAATGTGCCCAATGGAGCCAATTCCGTATTGTGTCCCTGAAATTCCCGAAGATGCCTTAAACACTTCAATTTTCATTTTTAATATGGCAACCTCTATTTGGCCTTGTTGGTTGGCGGCTTGAATTTTGGCAGAAATAGGCTCTGTGCGCTCGCCCGGTTTTGAGGGTGGCCTTGATGTTGACACATCAGGGCTCGGTGGTTTAATAGCCTCTCGCATGTGTTGGGCTTGGGTTGCCAGTGGCGCGGGAGTCTCAAAGACCTGCCGCCGCGCGAGGGCGCACCCACCATAAACTCTGTGTCCGGATGAGTCTTACGCAATTATCGATAGCTTGATCCGAAAGATACTCCCCCATGCTTTTTAATTCGTTGTCATTCATTCTGGTTTTTTTGCCAGCGACGATTGCCCTGTTTTTGTGCCTCGGGTCTCTGAGTGGCCGTCTAGCGATGGTCGGGCTGCTGGTGGCTTCCCTGATCTTTTATGGCTTCTGGCAGCCGAGCAATCTCATCCTCTTGTCGGCTTCTATCCTGTTCAATTATGGGATCGGCATTCTGGTCTCGGACGACCGGCGCCGCACGCCGATGTGTCGCCGGTTGATCCTGATCGCGGGTCTCGGCGTCAACCTTACGGTGCTTGCTTACTACAAATATGCGATTTTCCTGGTTGGCGTGGCGAGCGACGTCAGTGGCTACGCCTTTTATGCTTCTCCGATCATGCTTCCGCTGGGCATTTCTTTCTTCACCTTCACACAGATCGCCTTTTTGGTGGATTCCTATCGAGGCGAAGTAAAAGAATACAACTTCATTCACTATGCCCTGTTTGTCACCTATTTTCCCCATTTGATTGCAGGGCCTATTCTGCATCACCGCGAAATTATGCCTCAATTCGCTAAACAACCTATGAGAATGCTCAGTACCCAGAATATTGCTATCGGCCTAACGATTTTTGTGATTGGTTTATTTAAGAAAGTTGTTTTTGCCGATAGCTTAGTTCAGTATGTCGATCCTGTCTTTGCTGATCACAATCCCTCTTTGATCGAGGCGTGGGCCGGCGCTCTGGGCTACACCCTACAGATATATTTTGATTTTTCTGGTTATTCCGACATGGCTATCGGACTCTCGCGGATATTTGGAATTGTGCTGCCGCTCAACTTCGCGTCTCCGTACAAGGCGCGCAGCATCATTGAGTTTTGGCGCCGCTGGCACATGACCCTGTCGCGGTTTCTGCGCGATTACCTCTATTTTGCCCTGGGCGGCAATCGCCGGGGAATATGGCGACGCTATCAGAACCTGATGATCACGATGCTGCTGGGCGGCCTGTGGCACGGGGCCAGTTGGACCTTCGTCGCCTGGGGGGGCCTGCACGGGCTCTATTTGGTCGTCAACCATTTGTGGCGTGATCTGTGGGTGGCGCCGAGACGTCCTACAGACGAGATCAGGCGGCTTTTGGAAGCGCCCGCTCACCTTCCTCTGCATCGTCATCGCCTGGGTGTTTTTCCGAGCCAACACGTTTTCCGATGCCTGGTCGATCCTGTCGGGCATGGCTGGTCTTAACGGCCTTGCCGTGCCCGACACCTTGAACATCACCGTCATGCACCGGGATATGGCAGATCGTTTCACGGAGATACGGTTTCTTGACACCCCCTACCTGGCCGACCCCTGGATGTACGCCACCATCGTTGGCCTGTTGCTGGTCGCGTGGTTCGCCCCGGCGACCCATGAGATCATGGGTCGCTACAGGCCGGCGCTTAATGCCGGCTTGATGATGCCCGACGATTTCCGTTTCGTCTGGCTCTGGCGTCCCTCCCCGGCGATGGGGCTGGTGACCGCGAGCCTAGCGGTGATGGCTATCGTTCATCTCAGCCGGAAGTCCGCCTTCATATATTGGAATTTCTGATGCGGCGCATGACTGTCTATCTTCAGGTGATGCTGGCCGGCATTCTGGGGCTGGTTCTGCCGCTGGCCGTTCTTGGCTATCTTGGAGAAGAGCGGGAGTTCCACAATTCGAGAATCTACGAGGCGCATATCTGGCAGCGGCGTACCGGCGGCGCCCCGGTTTTGCCGAACGATGTCCCGACCGCAATTGCCTTCAAGAAGCTGCGGTTGAGCGATCGCCTGCCACGAATCAATACCGTTATCGACGGCTCATCGACGATGCTGACGGTACGCAATGAAATGTTTCCCGAAGATATCAAGCTCTACAACTATGCGACCTGGGCCAAGAGCCTGAACACTACGATTCCGGAGGTCGAGTACCTGATCGGCGAATACCGGAACATCGCCTATGTTGTGATCGGCATCGATTGGTTTCCGGGTTATCTCGGTACGCCGCTACGCGGGACACCGAATTTTCTGCGTGACGTCGGCCCTGGGATCAGTCTTGAGGCCGAGTTTGAAGAGGCCTTGTCGCTCCCCAGAGTCAGGATGGCGCCGGCCTTCGTGGCATCCTTGTGGCATGATTTCCTCGATCCTCGGCACCCACCCAAGCCAGACAGCGTGCCGTCGGCTTCTGGGCCGGATGCCGGAACCTATTTTTGCCCGGACGGCTCGCTTGCCAAGGATTTCCGGGACGATGCGGTGCACTCGTGCGTTGGCTTCCGGGCCGACGGTAGCCATGTGGCACTAGGCCTTCAAGCCAGCACCGAAGACCGGGCCCGGAAGATCGTTGAAGACTATATGGCGAAATTTCCTGGTCGCCAATTTCCGGATGGCGTCTTCGATGGCCTGATCGAACATGGCGGGGCCCTCAACCCGGACGTGATGACCCGCCTCAAGGACATTGCGATTGTTCTCTCACTCCGGGGCGGACATCTCTACTTAGTCTTCCCGCCGGTGATTCCTGGGCTCGTCCAGCGACTGTTGGACCACCCGGTGGCGGGACCGGCGGTGCGTCATTATCTGGACGGATTCGCCCAGTTTGGGCGGGATAACCAAGTGTCGGTGCTGTTTGCCAGCAAATCGGAAGACTATGGTTGCACCGGAAGCGATTTTCTCGACACCCATCATGCCAACGAACGCTGTTACTCCAAGATTTTCAACGTCTGGCGGTCCGACCGGGCTTGGCCCTGATACCAATGGCCTTGGACGCCGGGCGGGCGCATCCGCGCCCTTGGCTTCGCGCGCATGGGCGCGCGGGGCCGCCGTCGCGGCCCGATACCGGCGATGTGTCAGTATCAGGGCTCGCCGGTATCAACATCAAGGCTCGATGGGTATGTCACCACAGCCCGATACCGGCACTGTATCATTGTTATGGCTCGCCGACGTCAGGCGCCCAAACCGCCTGGCAGCAGGATACTGACGCAGGTTCCGATTCCGGGCTCGCTTTCAATCTGCATCCGTCCCCCATGCAGCTCGGTCAACGCCTTAATCAGGGCCATGCCTAGGCCGGTTCCGCCCCCGGCATGGGCGTAGCGGTTATCCAGTTGCTCGAAGGGCCGCATGATCCGTTCAATTTCATGGCGTGGGATGCCGATGCCGGTATCGTTGACGCATAGAACCACGTCACCATCGAATTTTTGCACCGCGCTTAACGTAACCGTTCCACCGGACGAGGTGAATTTGATGGCATTGGTCAATAGATTGAACAGGATTTGCTTGATGGCGCGTTCGTCGCCGGTCAAGGCCGGGGCTGGATCGGCGATGTCGAGTCGAAGATCAAGGTTGCGACTTTGTGCCCGGCGGTGAACCAGACGAATGGCACCGCCCAGAATGGCCGTCAGATCCAGCGAGCAGGACTCCAAGGTCATCCGTCCGGCTTCGATCTTCGATAGGTCTAGGATATCGTTGATCAGACTGAGTAGATGTTCTCCGCAGGAAAAAATATCTCCAGCATATTCCACATAGCGTTCATTGGCCACAGGGCCGCATAATTGATCCTTGATGATTTCCGAAAATCCTAAAACAGCATTGAGGGGCGTTCGTAATTCGTGGCTCATGGTGACCAGAAACTGGGACTTCATCCGGTTGGCCTGTTGCGCGGCCAGCGTGGCTTCGCGCAGTTCTCGCATCAAGTGGCGCCGGTTGGTGATGTCTTCGACCACCCAGATGGTTCCGCGATCAGGATCGGCAGGATTGATCATCCGGCCTTTAAGGAAGCACCAGATGGTTAAACCGTCCCGACTGCGGAACGGCATTTCCTGTTCGTAACATTCGCCTCGCGCCAGGGCCGGATGAGCGCGGGGATCAAGATCAAAAAAGCCGGATTCGGACGGGGCTTCGGCCATCGTCACGGTCTGCAACGACAGGCCGATCACTTCGGTGGGGGGCAGGCCGAAAATTTCGCAGAACCGCCGGTTAGCCCGATGAATCCGCCCCTCTTTGATGAAAACGATGCCCGTGGTGGCGTGTTCGATGATCAATTCCCGTTCAGCCAGCATGCTGGCCAAGCGCGCTTCGGAGCCTTGAAGTCGGGTCATATGTTCGGTCAATGCCCGTTCGGCGGCCTTGCGTTCGCTGATATCCAAAATCGCTCCGATGAGACCGCCGACCCGACCGGCCGAGTCGGTGAACACCGACTTATAGAACACCACCTCCGCCTCGCCGCCGCTGGGTCGTCGAACCGCCGCTTCGTAAACTTGGCGCCCCCCTGTTGCCAGCAGCGACAGATCGGCTTGGTGGTACACGGACGCCAGAGCCGCCGGGGCGATCTCGAAGACACTGCGGCCAATGAAATCAGCCACAGGGCGACCGTTGAAGGCGCCAAAGGCTCGGTTGCAAAAAACATAGCGGCCCTCAAGGCCTTTAATGAAGATCGGCACCGGAATGGCATCGATCACGGTTTGGAACCAGTCGGCGCCGGCATTGCCTCCGAATCGCTCTGAAATCGCCCATTCCAGGCGGCATAACGCCCGATTGGGCTGGTGGCCGTTACGATCATGCAGGGGCGTAATGCGCCAATACCGCCCTTCGGGGCTGATCTCATCCATCGGAATCCGCACGATGACAGTGCGATCGTTGTCCAGGCTCCGTTGGACTCCTTCGGTCAGGGATGCCGAAAGCGTCAACGGTAGCGGGATCTCGGTCAGGGCCTTTCCCACGGCCTCTCGGGGTATATTTAAACCAAGGGTTGTTGCTGGGGCTACGGCAGCTAAGATCATGCCTCCTTCGGGCGTGATCTCGACCATTACAAGCGCCTCTTCATCAACCGGCGTCATCGGCGTCGTCGCCCCATCCATAACCGGGATTTTGGCCGAATGCTCCGCGCAGATTATCCCGTGATTCGGGTGGCAATGCGCATAACGCAGTCATTTACGGAAACAACCTTCAGTAAACCGCCCTTGGGAGGTTGTCTTTGGCTGTTTGTTCGCTCCCGCAAAATTTCCCTTTGAATCCCTAGGGGTTACCTTAAACGGCCAACGGCTTCTCGTCCACCGTCAAGTCAGAGCCGGTCAGGAGGCGGTTTCGGCTCAGGAGACGGGCTCTTGGATAATCACGCCATACCAACCCAGGCCGCGATAGGTTTCATATCCTGGGGTGAGCGCAAAGCCGATTAGGCTTCCGGTTTCATCCCGGTAGTTTCCCATGGTTGCACCGGATGTTTCCAAATGAACCACTTCGCGGAGGACACCCTGTTGATCAGAGGCGGCAATTACCCGTCCTTTGCTGTCGATCAGCAGGCAGCGAGAGCGTTTTTTCTCTTCTTCCGTGAGGCGGACGGTTGTCACGACTGTGGTGGATTGGGGCCGCCAGTCGAAAAAGATGCCAAGGGCACCAAGGGGTCGGCCATTGATTTCCCCTCCTTCGCGAATGGCTGTTGAATAAATCGCGACTTGGCTATTGTCCAGGGTTTGATTAATTGAAATATCTGAAACTGCGAAGGCCGCACCGTCTCGGGTGGTCATCGCATCGCGGAACCAGGGCTCCTGGCTGACGTCGGTCCCGATGGCTTCGGGAAAACGAGTTGGGCGGCCATTGGCTATGACCCGTCCCGTGGCATCGGCAACCCACAGATCCAGATAGACGGTATAAGAGTCGAGAATCACCCCTAGACGGGCGCTGGCGTGCCGGGCATTGGCTGGACTGGGGGCACGCAGGCAATCCACCAAGGCAGAGTCGGTGGCCCACCAACGGACATCGCAAGATCGCTCGTAAAGATTGCGGTCTATAATTTCAATCATGTTAAGGGACAAGTCTCCCAGCCGGGTTCCCCTGACATGGGTGACCATCGCTTCACCCAGTTCGGTTAATTCCCGGATATTGCTCGATAGCTCGCTTTCCAATTCATGGGTGATGGCCGTAATACGGGCGGAAATGGCTTTGACCTCATTAGCCACGACCCCAAAGCCGCGTCCGGCTTCGCCGGCCCGATTGGATTCCACCAGGGCGTTCAACGCCAACGTCCGGGTGGCGGCGGTCACCTGCTTGATGGTGCGGATTTTCTCGGCGGCCACGTCATCCACGACATGGAGAAGCTCAACGATGCGTTCCGGTTCGGCCATAGCCACGCCCTCTTTTACTGATCGCTAAGGTCTGGAGCCGGCGTTGCGCCGGTAAGCGTCGAGACCACTGCCAACCGAAAGGCTGGAAAGCCAGTCGAGAAAGCGGATGACATCCTGACCTTGAAAAGCCAAACCATGCTGAGGGACCAGAATGTCAATGGGAAGGTGCATGACACTTTGAACCCAGGCGTCGCGGGCTTCCCGCGATCCGAGATAGCGACGGTGAAAGCCAATCATATATTGGATATGACTGGAAAAGTCCCGAACCCAAATATCCTTGGCCGCACCGGCTGGTAATAATGCGGCTCCGATATCGCCTGAAAACAAAATCCGAGCCTTAGGATCATAGACGCAAAAGGCTGCCGAAGAATGGAGGTAATGAGCGGGCAAAAACCGAATCTTGACCTGCGGACTCAGAGCGATTTCGCCCCCTTCATCGGGAATTGGGGTAAATACGGCTTCGGTGTCGAAATGGGCGATGTAGCCGGTCCACAATGCCGGAACGTGAATTGAGGCCCCTGCTGCAATGACCTGCCGCCACAAGGGCAAGGCCGAGCCAACGTCTGGATCCTGATGAGATAGGAACAGGTGTTGCACGGCCCCGACATCGATTTCGTGAACCATGGCGCCCATCACCGCCGGAAAGACCTCCATTCCGCCGGGGTCCAGCAGCATGGTCGACTCTTTGGTGCCAATCACCAGTTGATTGGTGTCGACTGCGATCGGATTGGTTTCGGGGTCTTGGCCGAACAGCAGCCAGCGATGGGCGCCTTCGGAATAGAGAGTGAAGCAGCGCATGATCGTCTTGGTCTCCGCAGCGGTTCCGGGGGCGGCTGTCGTGCTTTGGCTGTGCGTTTTTTTGGGGGGGCTTTTTTTTAGGCTGCGAGCAAGGTTCCCTGGCGCTCCAGGCCGGTAAGGGCGTCGCGCATACGCCGACATCCCCGTTCTGACAACCGGATCGCTTTGGCCGAGCGATCATTCATGAGTCTGAGCTCTTCGATGTAATGGCGCATAGACTCCGCGACGGCCATAAATTCCGCTTCATGCCGACCCGCCGAGACGGCTTCGGTGGCGATATTGGTAGCGATGCTTTCAGCTTGGCTGACCACGTCGTCAACCACCCGCACCAATCGGGCGACATCGACAATGGCGCCGATCAGCCCCTCGATATGGGTCACGACCTGTTCCAGATAGCGGTGCCGGGCCTTGTCCAAAGCGAGGCTGGCATGTTGAGCCAAGCCCCCCTGAAGAGCCGTTCCCAATTTGGCCGAGGCGGTTTCAATGTGCCGGAGGTAGCGCAGGCACACCAAAGAAGACGTGCATCGGCGGTAAAGGCTGATCTGTCCGGCTGTGCTCTCGTTGATATCAAGCAAGCGCCTGACCAATCCCCGTGTGTATTGGGTGAGAGCGCGGACGCTTGCCCCTTTGGTTCCGGCCCGCCCCGCCGCCAACTCGGCATTCAATGAGAGAATCCGCATGTCTTCCGAAAGACCTGCAAGTTTACTCATGGCGGCATTGATGCGGTTCACCTCTGGGATCATCTTCAAAACGCTGGCCTCAATCTGGCGCAAAACGCCTTGGTAGCGTTTGATTCCGGTGATGGTGCGCGGCGACGGCGAATCAATAATCATCGATCGACTCCGGGCGGATGTCCTTCGGACTAGAGGCGTTGGTGCCCCAAAGTCCCAGAGCACTGGCGAATAACTGCATATTCCATGCCGCTCAAGTGTGCAAAGCGGAATAAGGGGGGGAAGGGAGTGTTGCCTATTTTTAGGTCAATCCGTTGCTTATAATTTGTGCGTGTTTCGGGTGGGTAGGCAAACTCCTCGTGTGGTCATGGTAATATCAACGGCCCTAGACAATGATCCGTGCCGTTGGTATCGGCGGCGACCGCCGCCGCGCGCCCCGTGGCGCGAAGCCAAGGGCGCGGAGGCGCCCGCCCGGCGTCTGAGGGCGCCGCAGACG
>CAIXKV010000253.1 GCA_903920145.1 uncultured Rhodospirillales bacterium | reverse complement strand
GAGCTATAACAATGACACACTGCCGGTATCGGGCCGCGACGACGGCCCCGCGCGCCCATGCGCGCGAAGCCAAGGGCGCGGATGCGCCCGCCCGGCGTCTGAGGGCAGCCTTGATGAGTCAACATCAAGGCTCGATGGTATTAGGGGGCTCCGATCATGAAACTGGCCATCATTCCAGCCCGCAGCGGCAGCACACGGATACCCGATAAAAACATCAGGTCGTTGCTGGGACGTCCAGCGATGGCTTATGCCCTGGATGCCGCTCGGGATTCGGGGCTGTTCGACCAGATCCATGTTTCCACCGACAGCGAGGTCTATGCTGGGATCGCGGCTGACCTCGGCTATCCGGTCAGCTTTCTGCGGCCTCCGGCATTGGCCGAAAACACCGCCTCGCTGATGGATGTTCTGCGCGACACGGTGGAAACCTTTGATCAACGCGGCCAGCCGTTTGACGATCTCTGTTTGATCTACGCCACAGCGGTTTTGCTGGACGGCGCCGACCTCCGCCGGGGGCATCAGGCCTATCTTGATCATGGGCGGGCGTTGCCGGTGATGTCGGTGGTTAAAACCGCCGGTCCGATGGAGCGGGTCTTGGTGGTGGGAGAGGATGGCGTTTTGCGGTGGCGCTGGCCGGAAAACCGCTTTTTGCATTCGCAACATTGCCAGCCCGCCTATTTTGACGCAGGCGCTTTTCTTTATGTTCCCCGGCGCTGTTTAGGTGACGGTGACGGCGTGCTGGAAGCCTTTGTGCCGGTGGTGCTGCCAGCCTCCAAGGTGTGTGACATCAACGTACCCGAGGATTTGGACCTTGCCCGCACCCTGCTGTTGGGGGCTCGGGCCGAAGTGGCGGCTCGGTGATGGCGGCGGCGCTGCCGGTTCTGGCCGAGCGGCTGGCCACGCTGTTCGGTTGTCGCCATGCGGTGCTGTTCGGGCGGGCGCGGTCGGGATTGGCGGTGCTGTTGGACATTCTGCGGGACCGGGAGGGCGGAATGTCTTCAAACCCGGCCCCGATCGAGGTGCTGGTGCCGTCGAACATTTGCCCGGCGGTGCCGTTGGCGGTGCAGGCGGCGGGAGCTGAGGTGCGTTTGGTCACGGTTTCGCGACTGACCGGCCTGCCGTCCGACGCCGTGATGGCCGAGCGCATTCAAGCCGGTCCGGCGCGCGGCGTGGTGATGGTGGCGCATCTTTACGGCTTTGTTGCCGATTATCCCGAGACCCGGCGGGTGGCGCGGGCCAAGGGATGGGTGATCCTCGAAAATGATTCGGTGGCGGCCAAGGCCCGGTGGCCGGGGGCGCCTCTTCAAGCGTCTCCGCTGTTCGGCGATGTGGCGCTGGTCAGTTTCGGGTCCGCCAAAACCATCGAAGCCGGTGGTGGCGGCGCGGTGTTGACCGATGATTCGGAGTGGGCGCGGGAGTTGGCGGTGCGGGCGGCGGCTTTGCCGGTATGGGACGCCGCCGCTGAAGCGCGCGACCAATGGTTCATGGCGATGCACCGGCAGTTGCGCCAGGGGCCGCCGGGGGGGCCGGCCTTAGTCGGTTTGATCGAAGGCCTGCGATCGGCGGAAAGTGACGGTTTGCGCTTGGGTTTTCCCGAGGCTTTGGCCGAACCCTTGGCGGCGGCTCTCGACCGGCTTCCGGCGACGGTGGCCAGTCGACGGGCGGTGGCGGTTCTTTGGGCCGAGCGTTTGGCCGGGTTGGGACCGATGCTCGAAACGCCGCCCGTGGCGCAGCCGGTGCCGTGGCGCCTGATCCGGCGACTGGAGCAGGGGCGGGATGCGGTGGTGGCGGCGCTACGGGCGGCGGGGCTTGATGCCGGCACCAACTATCCCCCGTTGAATGCGGCCTATCCGGGTTGGTTTGGGGCGGCGTGCGGAGAAGAGGCTGAGGCTTGGGGACGCGAGGTGCTGAATTTGTGGGTGACGCCCGAGACCACCCCCGAGTGCATGGATCGGGCGGTGGCGCTGATGGCGGCGGTCGGGAGGCGGGATGATATCGGTGGTGATTCGCGTTGATGCTGACCACAGCATCGGGCTGGGCCACGCGGTGCGGTGCGCAGCTCTGGCCGAGGCTCTAACCGAGGCTTCGGGGGGCGGGGTGGCGGTGACGGTGGTCGGGGCTGGGACGGTATTGCCCGGACTGTTCCCCGGTGGGCAGGTTCTGGCAATCGCTGCCGATGATGACGATGCTTTTGCTCGGATATTGGCTGAACGGGAGCCGGCGGCGGTGGTGATCGATCATCCCCACCGGGTGGGCTCGTGGGTGCGGCGGGTCCGGCAGACTCGCCCTGATGCGGCGGTGGTGGTGATTGATGACGAGGGCGGCGAGCGGGACGCTGATTTGGTGATCAACGGCACGGTGCCGGACGCGTATCACCATTATTCCGGTTTGCCGGAGCGGGCTCGGATGCTGTTGGGACCGTGTTACACGCTGTTACGTCCGGCCTTTGGTCGGGTGTCCTGGAGCCCTCCTCCTGCTGATTCTGCGGATGCCGGGGTGGTGATGGTGGTGGGCAGCGGAGCGCGCGCCACCCGGTGGGTCACGTTTCTGCTTTCGAAAGCGGTTGATCGTTCTGGCTGGGGGGCGCGGCCTCGGCTGGTGGTGGGGGCGGCTTTTCCCGAACCGGCGGCCCTGGCTAAGGCGTGCGATGCGGCCGGCTTGTCGTTGGCGGTGGGGCTGGGGGCGGTTGACTTGGCGTCGGCCTTGGCGTCGGCCTCGGTGGCACTGATCACCGGCGGCATGATCGTATGTGAGGCGTTGGCGGTGGGGGTGCCGATGGTGGTGTATCCCCAGGAAGCCAATTTGGTTCCCGAAGCGCGCTGGTTAGCGGCACGGGGCTGTTTGATCGATTTGGGGGCCGAGGGCGGGTTTCAGGCTCTGGCGGTCCAAGCGGCGGTCGCGGCATTGCGGGGGGATCGTGATCGGGCGGAGGCCATGTCCCGCTGTCAGCGTCGATTGATGGACGGTCGCGGCGCCGAGCGGGTAGCGGTGGCGCTGTTGGCGATCTGCGGAGCCTCTCCCTCTTATAATACCCTCGAGCCTTGATGTTGACTCATCAAGGCTGCCCTCAGACGCCGGGCGGGCGCATCCGCGCCCTTGGCTTCGCGCGCATGGGCGCGCGGGGCCGTCGTCGTGGCCCGATACCGGCAGTGTGTCATCGTTATAGCTCGCCGGT
>CAIXKV010000252.1 GCA_903920145.1 uncultured Rhodospirillales bacterium | reverse complement strand
GAGCTATAACGATGACACACTGCCGGTATCGGGCCGCGACGGCGGCCCCGCGCGCCCATGCGCGCGAAGCCAAGGGCGCGGATGCGCCCGCCCGGCGTCTGAGGGCAGCCTTGATGAGTCACCATCAAGGCTCGATGGTATGAAACGGGCAACTGCACGAACCGCTTTGAAGCGGTTGCGCGACCCTTTGGCGCGTCTGGCAACGGCCTTTTGGAGCCCAGCCAACCGCTGCATTTCTTCAATGCTAGTCCGTGGCAGGTAGATAATTTCGCCCGTGGACAGAGCGATCGGCTTGGCCACGCCAAGGTCGATACCGACGGGGGCGCCCAGGCTGCACAGGGGTGGAAATAGCAACCTCACACTGGTGGACCGAGACAATACCCACCAGTCCGCTTCGCGGCTGACCGTGGCGGTCTTTGGCGCGCCCTGTATAGGCCGATGTTGAACCCAATCGACCCAACCAGCTTTTGGCAGGAAGATGCGATCATCGGTAACCTTGAACTGCTTAGGGTCAGGGAAACGAAAACTGTCCCGGTTGCCCCGCTTACGAAACTTTGGATAGCCCGCACGACCGCCGAAGAAGTTTTTGAACGCCTTATCCAGATCGACAATCGCCTGCTGGAGCGGGTGGTTCGGAACCTCCTTGAGCCACGGCGCTTCGGCTTTGAGTGCCGGCAGTTCTTTAATCTGGTCATAGGCGGTAAGCCGACGCGGATTGCTACGGTGCCATCACGACCTCCGGGTGAGGACCGTCGCCTTTAGGCGACGGGGGAAGGCCGGTTGCCCTAAAGGACCGGGTTTGCGCGGCGAAAGTTTGGATCAAACTGGAGTTTGTTGCGAAAGCGGTCACCGGCGCGTTGTGACGCTGAAGGCTCCTTCTTCTCTTTCAAAACCCGTGCAGAAACCTATAGCCGCTGTAACCCGTCCAGCTTAAGTTGTCGTATGTGATGAACTCCGGTCGCCCCGCGATGGCAAGCAGTCGGTGTAAATGATAAGTGGCAGCAAGCTTGTGGAGGCTTTCTGTTCGGCTGCTTCTCAGCCCTCTAGCCGCAAAGTGGAGAAATATTCATTGATCCAGGCCCTAAATAGTGCCTCGCCCGTTGCCCTCGTGACTGGTTCCACGTCCGGCATCGGCGCGGCGATAGCCCGCCGGCTATCTAGCGAGGGGTATGCTGTAGTCCTGCACTCGCGCAGTTCCGCTGAAACTGGACTCGCGTTAGCCGCTGAATTGGGAAAAGCTACGTACATTCAAGCCGATTTGGCTGATGATGCTGATAGGATCAGGCTTGTGCGAGAGGCTATATCTTGGGAAGGTCGGCTTGATGTCCTTGTCAACAATGCCGGCATCAGCCGCGTTATTCCCCATGCCGATCTTATGGCCGCCTCACCTGCCATCTGGCACGAGCTGCATGAGGTTAACGTGGTAGCCCCATTTCGCCTCGTGGCGGAAGCCGAAACCGCTTTGAGAGAGGCAGCCCGGCGCGGCCGACCGGCCTGTATTGTCAATGTCAGCTCACACGCTGGCGTCCGGCCCAAGGGCGCGTCAATCCCTT
Source organism: uncultured Rhodospirillales bacterium (assembly GCA_903920145.1). GTDB lineage: Bacteria > Pseudomonadota > Alphaproteobacteria > Azospirillales > Azospirillaceae > BOG-933. The sequence continues at coordinate 4,547 of CAIXKV010000252.1, read as the reverse complement.
ACGCCACATCAAAGGCCGCGTTGAACCATGTCACTCGCCTGCTTGCGATATCGCTTGCCCCGGATATCAGGGTGAATACCGTTGCCCCTGGTTTGGTGGATACGCCTCTGACGGCGGATTGGACGGCCGCCCAACAGCTTTGGCGGGAGCGTTCGCCCATGCGCAGAGCTGCCAGACCGGAGGATGTTGCCCAAATCGTCGCTATGCTGGTAGCCTCGGACTACCTGACTGGTGAAATTGTGCTGTCGGATGGGGGACTAAACCTGACATAGCGCGTCGTTAGATATACATGACAGCGCGCTTGTGTAAGTTTTCTGTTCCGTTGCTGATACCGCTGGCGAATTCGTCGGACCAGCTTGGTGCGAGGGACTGGCCGATGCCCATCAAGTCTGCCTCGCCCACGTGCTGCGCGATGTCCAATACGCCATCGACTGTGGCGATAGCATCTTCGCCCCGAAAATCCGCGAACTCCTGCGCTGGGCCATCCGGATCGGCAAGCGAAGACCGAGTTTGAAGGATAGCACCCTCGCATACTACGCCGCCAAGGCCGAGCGCCGCCTCGATGCCCTGGTCGGCGTCCCCGCAGCCCATCCCGCTGGGGCCGATCTCCAGCGCCAGATCAAGGCGTGGCGCACCAAATTCTTCGTCTATACCATCGGGCCTTGATGGTGACTCATCAAGGCTGCCCTCAGACGCCGGGCGGGCGCATCCGCGCCCTTGGCTTCGCGTCCACGAGGACGCAGGGCCGTCGGTCGAACCGCGATTAGTAGTGATATCGGCATTGGGATATTTCGACATTTTGATCTTGGCCTTTTCCGGCACAGCGATAGACAAGACGATGTTCCCCGGTGATCCGTCTGGACCACCAGCCTTTCAAGCTGCCCTTCAAAGGTTCGGGCTTGCCCAATCCATGAAACGGGTTTCGCTGCACGTCTTTGACCAAGGCGTTGACTTTTTGCCAGACATCCCGATCCGCTTGGTGCCAGTAGAGGTAATCCTCCCACGCTTCTTCGGTCCAGAGCAAGTTCACGGCTCGATCAAATCCCTGGATACCGAGCGGCCTGCCTCCGCAGCGGTGATGGAGGCGATCAGGCGGGCGGCATTCACCGGAGACCGTAGCAGGTGCAGGGTTTCCATGATGCCGTCATATTCTTCCTTGTCGATGACCACGGCGGCGGCGGCGTTCTGGCGCGTGACCAGAAGCGGGGTCCGCGTCTGGTGAACCTGATCGAGCCGCTCTCGAAGATGCTCGCGCAATTCGGTGAAGGTGCAAACATTCATCGCGTTCTCTCCCACGGACCTGTCCATAACTCTGGACATTTGGCCAGCCTCTGTCAAGCGACGATGGTGGCCCATTGCGCCTACGCGTGAGTGCTTTCCCGTGCTACCAACGTCGCGATATCGCCCTTGATTGCCCGTAATCTTCACGGCTCGGAATCCAGGTTAACGCTCATTTTATTTGGAGCAGGGTAAGGAGGAAGCCTGCATTCCAACTTGAATTCCAGGGACACAACACGGCAACGCGTTCAGGTTAACGGGGCGCAGGGTTTAGGATGCGGGCGAGAGTTTTTGTGTCCCACCCGGCAGCCTTGCGCGTTGTTTTGATGGAATGTTTTCCCTTGCCGATGCGGACGCGGTTGATGGCGAAGTGGCGGACGAAATGTAATAACGGCGCTCGGTCGTAACGGTTCCCTTGGTCTCGATGGTGAATTCAACCATGACGATAGCGGCCAGGGTCGGGAAGCGAGGTTCATCGGGATAGCGCCGGTCGCTGAGGAGCCAGCCCACCTCGTGGCTGACAGCGACGCGCCGTGTTTCGATGCGGCCGTGGTCCTTGTCGGTATCGGAACAGAATATGGTCTTTGACGCCGGATCGGCAAAAAAGATGGTGATCTCGTTGTGAATGGTCGGCTGGTTGGCTTTGACCGCCAGAATATAATCGCCCTTTCGCTCGGTAATGGCGGCGGCAATCTTGGGATTGCAGGCGATGGCATCGATCGTGACCAGAGCACCTTCCACATCGATCCGGTCCAAAATGTCGGGGATGGCGCCGCATTCGTTTTCTTTTTCGTCAACAGCTTCCTGAGCCAGGACCAAACGCTGGGTGGTGGCAAACGCCGAAATGAGGTGGAGCGGCTTTTGTCCCCGGCGGCGGGCGTCGGCTGATGATCCAGGCGGCCGAGGATATCGGGCTGGCCGATCCGTCGGCGCTGGTCCAGGCCACGGCCAGCGCATATCAACAACCAAACCAGCGGTGCCGGCATCGCGCCCTACGTCAACGACCACGAATGCCCCGACGCCTTTTCCGGCCAGAACTACTTTCCTGCGGCACTTGGCCGGCCCAAATTGCTGGCCCCCAACCAGCGCGGCTTCGAGCGCGACATCCTTCGGCGGTTGGCCTACTGGGACCGCAAGCGCGACGGGGCGTAAGCGCGGGCCGATGGCCGAGATAGAGCCACCCTTTCATACCCTCGAGCCTTGATGTTGACTTATCAAGGCTGCCCTCAGACGCCGGGCGGGCGCATGGGCGCGCGGGGCCGCCGTCGCGGCCCGATACCGGCGATGTGTCATCGTTATAGCTCGCCGGTATTATACACCTACAACGGGAGGAAGTCAAAACTGTTGCGTCGCGGCATCGCCCCCCTTCCCCGCCCTTCCTATATCTGATAATGTCCTTTATCAGATATAGGACGGTCAACGGTGGGAAACGCATTTTGCGGAAACAGCGCAAAGACCGCAAACAACGGGGTTAGCAATTTCCGCGCAAATTATGTATAATGGGTTTGCTGAAAGAGAGTATCCATGGACATGTCCCAGACCGTTCCCGCCGCCGAGTTCGCCCGCAACTTCGGCCGCTACAAAATGCAGGCCCAGCGCGAGGCTGTGCCGGTGTCGAGCAACGGGACGCTCGCCGGGTATTTCGTTGCACCGCAGGAGTATGAAGAGCTGCTTCGGCTGCGCGGCATGCGCCGACGATTTTTGACGGCGGAGCTGTCCGACGAAGAAGTCGATCAGATCGCGTCCTCGCGCATGGACCCGCGTCACGACCACCTTAATGTTCTTGTAGACCCCAAATAAGTGACCCATGCCGATCCCAACACCCGAACCGGGTCTGGTCGTCTCCTACGCTTATCTTTGGGGTCACGAGGCGCAACGCGGGCAGGAAGAAGGCCGCAAGGACCGGCCCTGCGTCATAGCGCTTGCCGTTGAGCGCCAGCCGGACGGCGACACGCTGGTGACAGTTCTGCCGGTGACGCACCGAGCGCCGACGGAGGCGGGTGCCGCCGTGGAAATCCCGCCGGCGGTCAAACGCCATCTTGGCCTTGATGACGCGCGTTCCTGGGTCGTGGTCAGCGAGGGTGACCGGTTCGTATGGCCGGGCTACGACTTGCGCAAGGTGCCCGGCACCGATCTCTATGACGCTTTCTGCCGCCGCGCTTCTTTCAGGAGGTGCTGGCGGCGCTCCGGACCTGGCATCGACAGCACCGCGCGCGCGTGACGGTGCGCTTGAACGGCGTGCTGGGCATCAGCAGCCCGGCGGCAAACTGATCCGCTTCAAGCTCGTATGGGTCGGCGGAGACGAAGCCGGCATACGATGTATGGATGCCGTCCTTTGGCAGGACTTGGTCGATATGGCCGTCCAGAAAATAATGCCCCAGCTCGTGTCCGACACTGAATCTTTGAAATCCTTCACTTCGGACGTGCGTTACGTATAGGATTCCGAACATGTCGCCATGACGGAGAAGCATCCCGGAGACGCCACCGGCGGTATCGGGCTTTGCCTTTACCTCAATATCGCGGCTATCGGCAATAGCGAATGGATCGACTGGCATGGTCGTGATGCCCTCTTCCTTGAGAAGAGCTTCGGCTTTCTGCTTCGCCATCTTCAGGCGGAAGGCATGGCTCGTGGGCATTTTCATTTTTTCTTGGCCCCCGCTTTCTTTGCCAGCATCTCAAGGAAGTCCTTGGCGATCTCTCGGTCTCTGCCGGTCAGCTTGCCGATGTCACGGTAGAGCGGATCGCCGGCTTCGGCGAGGCCGGGATCATCGACTCGGCCAAGGAGATAGTCGGTTGTGACCTCCAATGCGGTGGCGAGACGACGCAAGTTATCGAAGGATGGCTTTCGGTTTCCCGACTCAAAGTGTGCGATCGAGCTGGGCGGTAATCCAGCCTTTTCGGCGAGTTCGCTCTGCTTCATTTCCCGCGTCTCACGCGCCGCTTTGAGGCGGTCCTTGAAGATTTCCGACGGAGTGGGTGTTTTGGTCATGGCGATATCGCCATGTCCAGTCGAGGGTGCAGCAGGATGTCCAGACAGCACGTTGATCATGCCGACATCGTAAAATTCGCGCAGGAACGGGTGAACCTGCCGAAGGAGAAGGCCAACGAGTACCGTGCCCAGGCGCGGCGTTTGAGGTGGACCCTGCTGTTTGGACAGCGGTGGGGCGGAGTTAAGAGAGAGTCCCGCCGGGGTTCTGTGCGCCGATCAGCCGCGAAGCGGGTGGAGCGCTTGTTGAGGCTACCATCTCTTTTCCATTAGTCAAATCAAT
>CAIXKV010000251.1 GCA_903920145.1 uncultured Rhodospirillales bacterium | reverse complement strand
GACTCATCAAGGCTGCCCTCAGACGCCGGGCGGGCGCATCCGCGCCCTTGGCTTCGCGCGCATGGGCGCGCGGGGCCGCCGTCGCGGCCCGATACCGGCGATGTGTCAGTATCAGGGCTCGCCGGTATCAGACGCCGGGCGACGGCAGACCCCGGCGCCGGGCGGGCGCATCCGCGCCCTTGGCTTCGCGCGTACAAGCACGCGGGGGCGCAGATTGTCATGGCTTCTCGGTATGACTGCATTGTCTTGGGCGCAGTGCTCTCAACCTCGATCTTGTCATGACCGATGGTCAACGCAATTCCCAATCCCGGAACGGGCTCCGACCGCAATAAGTTCAAAAATCATTGAGATCGGGCGCAAGAATCGATTGGATCGATTTTTGCTGTATCGCAGCATAAAACAGGCGAGCCTAGGCTGTGATCAAATGTCGCCATGATCCTCGCACCAATGACCGTGAAGTCCTCTTGAAAGTCTCCTGACCGAACGGTACACCTTGTAGCCGACCGGGATGGGGTGATTTGGAAACGATGATTTGAAATCGGGCGCCTTCATGTCCCGAAATTCGGATGCTACCGTTCAAGAGCAAATCCATCGCGCCGGAACAGCAAATAAAGGGAGGGGCATTTGGCCACGTCCAAGACACCTGCGGCAACGGTCGCCGAGGTCACCGGCGGAGATGTCTCGCCGACGGAGATGTTGGGCTACTATCGCGACATGCTACTGATCCGCCGCTTCGAAGAAAAAGCTGGCCAGATGTATGGCATGGGGCTGATTGGCGGCTTTTGCCACCTCTATATCGGCCAGGAAGCGGTGGTGGTGGGAGTTCAGGCGGCGTTGCAGCCGGGGGACTCGGTGATCACCAGTTACCGTGATCACGGCCACATGATCGCCTGCGGCATGGACGGCAAGGGCGTGATGGCCGAATTGACCGGGCGGCGGGGTGGTTATTCCAAGGGCAAAGGCGGCTCGATGCATATGTTTAGCCGCGAAAAAGCCTTTTACGGCGGTCACGGCATCGTCGGCGCCCAAGTGCCAATCGGAACCGGCCTCGCTTTTTCCCATAAATACAAAAATGATGGCCATATCTCTGCCACTTATTTTGGTGATGGCGCGATTAATCAAGGACAAGTCTACGAATCCTTCAATATGGCGGCGCTGTGGAAGCTACCTTGTCTTTATATTCTGGAAAACAACAAATACGCCATGGGCACCGCCCAGGCACGGGCAGCGGCGGGGGAACTGTATCAGCGCGGCTTGGCCTATGGCATTCCCGGTGTTCAAGTGAACGGTATGGATGTTTTGGCGGTCAAGGCGGCGGCAACCGAGTGGGGAGCGCGGGTGCGGGCCGGCGAAGGGCCGGTGATTCTTGAAATGCAGACCTATCGTTATCGCGGCCACTCCATGTCTGACCCGGCCAAGTACCGTTCCAAAGAAGAGGTGGCCAAGGTCAAGTCCGAAGCCGACCCCATCGACAACTTCCGCCGGCTGTTGCAGGAGCGGGGGTTGGTTGACGAGGAGGCGCTGAAGACGGTTGATCGCGAGGTCAAAGCCATCGTGGCCGACGCCGCCGAATTCGCCCAACAAAGCCCGGAACCGGATGCCGCCGAGTTGTGGACCGATGTCCTGGTTGAAGCCTGACGCCGCTTTAGAATCGCCGTTGATGGCGAAGACCAGGGTGACTGTTTTTTCCCGGAGATTCGCTCGGGGCCGGAGGAGTTGGGTATGCCGATCAAAATTTTGATGCCCGCGTTGTCGCCGACCATGACCGAGGGCAAGCTGGCCCGGTGGTTGAAGCGCGAAGGCGAGGCGGTTCGGGCCGGTGAGGCTCTGTTTGAGATTGAAACCGACAAAGCCACCATGGAAGTCGAGGCGGTGGATGATGGCCGACTCGGCACAATTCTGATTGCCGCCGGAACCGAAGGCGTGGCCGTGAATACGCCGGTGGCGGTGCTCTTGCGCGAGGGCGAGGAGTCGGACCTGTCCAGCATTCCTGCGTCCGCCCCCGCCCCGGTTTTGGCGCCAGCGCCAGCCCCGCTTTCAGCGCCCCCGGCGCCAGCCCTAGCCCCGGCCTTGGTGGACGACGAGGCCCGGTTTTACGCTCGAAGCAGCCGCAAGACCGTGCGCGAGGCGCTGCGAGATGCCATGGCCGAAGAAATGCGTCGGGATTCCACCGTCTTTGTGATGGGCGAAGAAGTCGCCGAATATCAAGGCGCCTATAAGGTGACGCAGGGGCTACTCCAAGAGTTCGGGGCCAGCCGGGTCATTGATACTCCCATCACCGAATATGGCTTTGCTGGTCTCGGAGTCGGTGCGGCCTTCGGCGGCTTGAAGCCCATCGTTGAATTTATGACTTTTAATTTCTCGATGCAAGCCATCGACCACGTTATCAACTCGGCGGCTAAGACTCTGTATATGTCCGGCGGGCAAATGGGGTGCCCCATTGTCTTCCGGGGGCCAAACGGTGCCGCCTCTCGGGTGGGCGCCCAGCATTCTCAATGCTACGCCAGTTGGTATGCCCACTGTCCCGGACTCAAGGTGGTGGCGCCCTGGTCGGCCGCCGACGCCAAGGGACTGTTGAAAGCGGCCATTCGGGATCCCAACCCGGTGGTGTTCCTGGAACACGAAATCCTCTACGGCCAAACCTTCTCGGTGCCCGACGATCCCGACTTCATTTTGCCCATTGGTCGGGCGCGGATCGAACGGGTGGGCCGGGACGTGACCATTGTTGCCTTCTCCCGAATGGTCGGCCTCGCCCTGATCGCCGCCGAGAAGCTGGCCGCCGAGGGGATCGAAGCCGAAGTGATCAATCTGCGCTCTTTGCGACCCCTGGACGGCGACACCATCGTGGCGTCAATCCACAAGACCAATCGCTTGGTCACAGTGGAAGAAGGATGGCCCTATGCCGGCATCGGCGCCGAGATCTCGGCGCTGGTGATGGAGCGGGCATTTGATGAGCTGGATGCTCCGGTGGTGCGGGTCCATGGCAGCGACGTGCCGCTGCCCTATGCTGCCAACCTCGAACAACTGGCTTTGCCCCAGCCCGAAGCCATCATCAAGGCGGCCAAGTCGGTCTGCTACCGCCGTTAAACGGAAATGGGGAGCGCACACCATGCCGATCAACATTCTGATGCCGGCGTTGTCGCCGACCATGACCGAAGGCACCCTAGCCCGCTGGCTGAAACGGGAAGGCGACGCGGTTAAGGCTGGCGAGGCCATTTGCGAAATCGAGACCGATAAAGCAACCATGGAGGTCGAAGCGGTCGACGAAGGCGTGCTTGAAACGATTCTGGTGGCGGCGGGAACCCAAGCGGTCCCGGTCAACGCCCCCATCGCCATCCTGCGCGCCGAGGGTGACAGCGGCACGGCAAAGGCTCCGGCCTCGATCCCGACCCCGACCCTGACGACAGCCGCGACGGCGGCCCCAACCGGGGCAACGGCGCTGCCGGTTGCCGCATCCCCTACGCCAGCAGTGCCTGCCCCCCTATCACCCACGCTCTTATCGCTGGGCGCGGTGTCGTCGCCGCGATCGGGACACCGGGTTCTCGCCAGCCCGCTGGCCCGGCGAATCGCGACACAGTCCGGGTTGGACCTGACCACCGTCGGCGGCAGCGGACCCGGCGGGCGCATTGTCAAAGTCGATGTCGTGGCGGCGCTGGCCCGTGGACCGGCGGCCCCGGCTTCCGCGTCAGGGCCGGTTTCAACAGCGCCTCCCGTGTCAACAGCGCCTCCGGTGTCGACGCCAGCCCCGGCAGCCGCCCTGGTTCCGCCCCAGCCCTTGGTTGCGGCGAAGGCGACGTCCGCTGGTCCCGATGCCCGGATCTGGTCGGATCAGGTCGGGCTGAAATATCGGGCCGTGGCCAACAGCGGCGTGCGTAAAGTGATCGCCCGGCGCCTGACCGAAGCCAAACAAACGATCCCCCACTTTTACCTCACCATCGAGTGCGCCCTTGATGCGCTGCTAAAGGTGCGGGCCGAGTTGAACGCCAAGGCCGGCGGTCACAAGCTGTCGGTCAATGATTTTGTGATCCGGGCCTTGGCCTTGGCCTTACGCAAGGTTCCGGCAGCCAATGCCGCCTGGACCGACGACGCAGTGCTGCTGTACCAGCACGTCGATGTCTCGGTTGCAGTGGCCACGCCAACCGGCCTGATCACCCCCATCGTCAAGGCCGCCGATACCAAAGGGCTGGCGGTGATCTCTGCCGAAATCAAGGCGTTGGCGGCACGGGCGCGGGACGGCAAGTTGAAGCCCGAAGACTTCCAGGGCGGCACCATCACTCTTTCCAATCTGGGGATGTTTGGCGTGCGCGACTTCGCGGCGATCATCAATCCTCCCCAAGCCTGTTTGTTGGCGGTGGGAGCCGGCGAGCAACGGCCCGTGGTGCGGGATGGGGCGTTGGCCATCGCTACCATGATGTCATGCACTCTATCCGTGGATCACCGGGTGGTGGATGGCGCTGTTGGAGCCGAGCTTTTGGCCGCTTTTAAGGGGCTGATCGAAGATCCGCTCACCATGTTGCTGTAAGGCCCATCGAGCCTTGATGTTGACCCCATCAAGGCTTGCCCAAACGCCGGGCGGGCGCACCCGCCCCTTTGGCTTCGCGTCCTCGGAGACGTGCGGCCGCCGTCGCGGTCGGAAGAACCGACGAAGAGTCATTGTCATACCGGGCGTTCTGGTCGTCGAAAGCGGCGTAACGGAGGAGGAGCGGTCTTGGCCGAAAAACAGTTCGATCTCATTGTCGTCGGCGGCGGGCCTGGCGGCTATGTGGCGGCGATCCGAGCCAGCCAGCTCGGGCTGAGAACCGCGCTGGTGGAACGCGAGCATTTGGGCGGGATCTGCCTCAACTGGGGCTGTATCCCGACCAAGGCGCTGCTGCGCTCGGCGGAAATCAACCGCCTGCTCCAGCATCTCGACACCTATGGCCTCTCCGCCGAGCGAACCGGCGTCGATATTGCCAAAGTGGTCAAACGCTCACGCCAGGTTGCCCAACAGTTGGCAGGAGGCGTCAAGCATCTCCTGAAAAAGAACAAGGTTGAGGTCATCGAAGGCCACGCCCGACTGGTTGGACCGCATCGGCTATGGGTAGAGGCCGGCGGGGCCGAGGTGGCGGTGCTGGCGGCTCGGCATATCATCCTGGCCACCGGCGCCCGTGCCCGCACCATGCCCGGCCTGGAACCCGATGGCCGATTGATCTGGACCTACAAGGAAGCGATGGTGCCCTCAGCCTTGCCGAAGTCGCTGCTGGTGGTCGGCTCGGGAGCCATCGGAATCGAATTCGCCAGTTTCTACAACGCCATGGGCACCCAGGTGACCGTTGCCGAGGTGGTCGACCGCATCCTGCCTGCCGAGGATGAGGAAATCTCGGGCCTAGCCCGTAAGGCCTTCGAGAAGCAGGGCATGCGGATCGTGACCAATGCCCGAGTCGGGCCGCTGGAGACCGGAGCCGACAGCGTGACGGCCACTCTAGAGGTCGGCGAGACTCGCGAGACCGTGACCGTGGATCGGGTGATTTTGGCGTTGGGAATCACCGGCAATGTCGAGAGTCTGGGACTCGAGACCACCCAGGCCCGCATTGATCGCGGCCATATCGTGGTCAATCCCTGGCTGGAAACCGACGAGTCCGGCCTGTACGCCATCGGTGACGTGGCCGGCCCGCCCTGGTTGGCCCACAAGGCCAGTCACGAAGGCGTTATCTGCGTTGAACGCATTGCAGGGCTGCCGGATGTCCATCCTCTGGAGGCTCGCAATATCCCAGGCTGTACCTACTCTCACCCCCAGGTGGCCAGCGTCGGTCTCAGTGAGGCACGGGCCAAGGCCGCCGGGTATCAGGTCCGGGTTGGGCGTTTTCCGTTCATGGGCAATGGCAAGGCCATTGCTCTGGGCGAGCCCGAGGGGTTGGTGAAGACCGTGTTCGATGCCGCAACCGGCGAATTGCTGGGAGCGCATATGATTGGCGCCGAGGTGACCGAGATGATCCAGGGCTACACCATCGCCCGGACTCTGGAGACCACCGAGGCCGAATTGATGCACACCGTATTTCCGCATCCGACCTTGTCCGAGATGATGCACGAGTCGGTACTTGCGGCTTACGGGCGGGCTCTTCATATTTGAGCGGGGGGGCCGGGAGCGGGCTCCCATAGACGCCAGGATTGGGCGAGGGGCCGTGGGGCTTGCAGAGCCCCGCCTTGCCCCGCGAGGAGGCTTGCCTCCTTGACCCCGGAACGTCACGGGTTCAAAGGGCCGTCGGCCCTTTGCGGGTGTGGGGGCCAAGGCCCACGCAGCAGCCTGTTCCGCGCGCCTATGGCCATCGCTCCCTAAGTCCCAGTTTTTTGGGGGAGTCCTATGACCTCGGGTGATTCGGCGGTGCGGGTTCGGCATCCAGAAAAGGTGAATCGGGCCGACAATCTGGTCGCGCGAAAGCCGGCCTGGATTCGGGTAAAAGCGCCCGTTTCGCGTGAGTATCAGGATACCCTGAAACTGATGCGTGGCCTGAAGCTGCATACGGTTTGTGAAGAGGCGTCCTGTCCCAATATCGGCGAATGCTGGAAGCATCGCCATGCAACTTTTATGATCCTGGGCGCCATCTGCACGCGGGCTTGCGCCTTTTGCAACGTGGCCACAGGTCGCCCCGATGCCGTTGATGCCGATGAGCCTGAGCACGTAGCCGAAGCCACTGCGGAGCTGGGGTTGCGGCATGTGGTGGTCACGTCGGTGGATCGCGACGATTTGCCCGATGGTGGCGCCGAGCACTTCGCCCAAACCATCCGGCGCCTCCGCGCACTTTCCCCCACCACCACCATCGAAGTGCTAACCCCCGACTTCATGCGCAAGCCGGGGGCGCTGGAAACGGTGATGGCCGCCGGCCCCGACGTGTTCAACCACAACCTGGAAACCGTCCCTCGGCTCTATCCGACGATCCGACCCGGAGCCCGCTATTTTACCTCCCTGGCGTTGCTGGCCAAAGCCAAGGCCCTGGCCCCATCGGTATTCACCAAATCCGGCCTGATGGTCGGCCTGGGGGAGACGCGGGAGGAAATCGGCCAAGTGATGGACGATTTACGGGCGGCAGATGTGGATTTCTTAACCATCGGTCAGTATCTTCAGCCCACGCCTAAGCATGCTGCCGTCGATCGCTTTGTCACGCCCGAGGAATTTGCCGGTTATGCGACGTTGGCTAGGGGGAAAGGGTTCCATATGGTTTCGGCTTCGCCGTTAACCCGGTCGTCCTACTTTGCTGGCGACGATTTCGAGCGGTTGAAAGCGGCTCGGGATGGCAAAGTCGACAGGTAGACAGGTAGACAGGGCGCGGCTACGCACGAATCATGACCGAATTTGTTTCGCTCGTCGAAGCCGCAGGCTCCGGCAGGGCGGCAGGTGGTACCAGAACCGGTGACGCCAGGGAAGATCGATGCCGACACACGCCGAGAAAAAGCTACTCCCTTATACCGCCGATCAGATGTATCGATTGGTCGCCGATATCGAGCGGTACCCCGAATTCTTGCCCTGGTGCGTGGGCGCACGCATCAAGCGGCGGGTCGGTAACATCGTTTACGCCGACCTGATGATCGGCTTTAAGATGGTCCGCGAGCGATTCACCTCGACGGTGTTGATGGCGCCGGGTCGGATTGACGTGACCTATGCCGAAGGGCCGTTCCAGTATCTCAATAATCACTGGATCTTCGAGCCCGCTCCCGGCGGCTGTCAGATCGACTTTTTCGTGGATTTCGAGTTCAAATCCAAGATGCTGCAAAAGATCATCTCTGTCTTGTTCAGCGAAGCGGTCAAACGGATGGTCATGGCCTTTGAGCATCGCGCCGAGTCGCTCTATGGCCACCCTAAGGTGGACTCGTCGGTGGCCAGCCCGGCCTGATCCGGATTGGCACTCACGAGTCCGTGTTTATGATCTCAGCGGCGACGGGAATACCCCAACAAACACCGTTTTTCGTCGCCAAAAGGCTTGTGTCCACCAAATCAGCGAATATAGTCGGACTCGACGGGGTTGCCCGTCGTTCGGCGCGGGCGTGGCGGAATCGGTAGACGCACCAGACTTAAAATCTGGACTCCGTAAGGAGGTGGGGGTTCGAGTCCCCCCGCCCGCACCAAGAGAGTCAGCCGATTCCCGAAAGGGTAGGCGACACAAAAACGCGATTGGTACGGGATTCCGTGCTGCCCTCCGACACCGGGCGGGCGCCTCCGCGCCCCCTAGAGTCCACACACGGGGGCTTCGCGTCCACGAGGACGCGGGGCCGTAGTTGCGGCCCGATACCGGCGGTGTGTCCGTGTTAGGGCTTGCCGGTGTCCGTTCTCAGTTCAGCGAGTCTGTGGAGTCGGCGCGGGGCTTGGTGCCTCTTCATGCTTGGGCAGCATGATCACAATGTCGTCGGGATTGCTATAATTGAGCATCTTGCGGACCTGCTCGTCGAGCAAGTCGGGATCAAGATGATCCGAGCGCAACAAGGCCGTCCGGTTTTCCAGGCGAACCCGTTCGTTACGCACCTCGTCTAATCGGGCCTGGGCCTGTTCTTTCTCAACCTGAAGCTGGCGCATCGCCATCAACCCACGATCGCCGTAAATGGCGTAGTAGGTAAAATAAAGGATGATCCCGCCCCAGACAAACGGCCCGATGGCCCCGAGCGCGATTTGCCGCAGAAGTTTTCGGAGAGACGTTAGCAAGCTCATGAGCCGGAGTGAATACGGTTTTGGCGACGCCTGTCAACGGATATGGCGCACTGAGGTTCAGGAGGGCAGCGGGCCGCGACGGCGGCCCCGCGCGCCCAAGCGCGCGAAGCCAAGGGCGCGGATGCGCCCGCCCGGCGTCTGAGGGCAGCCTTGATGAGACACCATCAAGGCCCGATGTATGATACCGGCGAGCCCTGATACTGACACATCGCCGGTATCTGATTGTCGGGGTTCCCCCCTGGTCAAGAGGCTTGGAGTGTCGATTCCATGTCCTTTTGAACCTCAATCATCGTAGCATCGTTGCGGGTTCCAGGGCGTGGCGGAAAGATCACTTCGTCCTTGCCAGATTCGGGCGTGCGTATGACGGCTTGACGTCATCATGCCGGGCGTGGTTTGTGGTAGCCCTTCGTTCAGGTGGGCCGATGACGCCGCACCTGTTCTGGTGATGGCCGCACAAAGGTCGGGATGATGTCGCGGTGGGTCCGGCGCTGCCAGGATGCCGTAATCTTCGTCCTCTACGGTGCCGGCGGTCACGTCAACGGCGAACGAGGCGGTTGTGGCTTCTCAGTTGGAACAGGCGATGGCGCAGGCGGCGGCGTCGGTCGAGGCAGCGATTGATCGTCTGCTGGTCCCCACGGTGCGTCCTGAGGCGCCCTTGTGGGATGCCATGCGGTACGGCGCACTCGGCGGCGGCAAGCGGCTCCGGCCCTTTTTGGTGCTGGAGAGTTCAGGGTTGTTTGATGTGGCGCCCGAGCACGCTTTGCGGACGGGAGTGGCCGTGGAGTTGATCCATTGCTACTCGCTGATTCATGACGATCTGCCGGCCATGGATAACAGCGACTTGCGCCGAGGCCGTCCGACGGTCCACAAGCAGTTTAACGAGGCGGTGGCGGTGCTGGCCGGAGATGGGCTGTTGACAATGGCGTTTGAGGTTCTGGCCGATCCGGCGACTCATCCGGATCCGTCGGTGCGTTCGGCCTTGGTGACGGCGCTGGCGGTGGCTGCCGGGCCGTCGGGCATGGTTGGTGGTCAGATGTTGGATTTGGTGGCCGAGACCACGACCTTCGATTTGGCTGAGACCACCCGGTTGCAAGAGGGTAAGACTGGAGCCTTGATTCGCTTCTCTGCCGAGGCGGGCGCCATTCTGGGGCTGGCCGGAGCCGAGCCCCATCAGGCGTTGGGCCGTTATGCACGGGATATCGGCTTGGCGTTCCAGATTGCTGATGACCTTTTGGACGTCGAAGGGTCTGCCGATGCTGTCGGCAAGCCGGTGGGGGTGGATGCCGCTGCGGGTAAGGCGACGTTTGTTTCGTTGTTGGGGGTGGCGGGGGCTCGCGCCGAGGCGGAGCGGTTGGCCGATCGGGCCGCCAGCCACCTGGATGTATTTGGTGTTCGCGCGGCCAATCTCCAGGCGGTCGCTCATTTCATCGTCCATCGCAACGCCTGAAGTCGGGCCGGGGCCGTCAGTCGAGCCGGGGCTCATCCCTGGTGGCGGCATGACAGGGCCGGCGTTATTTTGAGAGCGTTTTCGGACAGGCTCGCGTAGGTAACAGGCTCCGAGGGTTCGGTCGGCCTGAGAATGGGGAGAGAGAATTGAGCGCAACCAGCAAGACCCCGCTGCTTGATCGCATTCGGGAGCCGGCAGACATTCGCCGTCTCGCCCCGGAGCAGTTACCGCAACTGGCTCAGGAATTGCGGATCGAGACCATTGACGCCGTGTCGGTGACGGGCGGTCATTTGGGGGCTGGTCTCGGCGTGGTCGAGTTGACGGTGGCTTTACACTATGTGTTCAACACCCCGGCAGACCGCGTGATCTGGGACGTGGGCCATCAGGCTTATCCCCATAAAATTCTCACGGGCCGGCGAGATCGCATTCGCACGCTTCGGCAAGCGGGGGGGCTATCAGGATTCACCCGGCGGTGCGAATCCGAATATGATCCGTTCGGTGCAGGCCACAGTTCGACCTCCATTTCCGCCGGCCTTGGTATGGCGGTTGGCCGTGATCTGGCTGGCAGTGGCAATCAGGTGGTGTGCGTGATCGGCGACGGTTCCATGAGTGCCGGCATGGCTTTTGAGGCCATGAACAATGCCGGTGCCATGAACAGCCGGCTGATCGTGATTCTCAACGATAACGACATGTCGATCGCGCCGCCGGTGGGGGCTATGAGCGCCTATCTGTCGCGGTTGATTTCGTCCAAGCCCTATCTGAGCCTGCGCCATTTCGCCAAGGATATTGCCGACCATCTGCCGGAACCGCTACGCAACGCCGCACGCCGCGCCGAGGAGTTCACTCGAGGATTGGTAACCGGCGGAACCTTGTTTGAAGAGATGGGGTTTTATTATGTCGGCCCGATCGACGGCCACAATCTGGATCACCTGTTGCCGGTGCTTCAGAATGTTCGAGATGCCGAAGATCGCGATGGCAATGCCGGCCCTGTGCTGATTCACGTCGTCACCAAAAAGGGCCATGGTTATGGGCCAGCAGAGGCGTCGGCAGACAAGCTGCACGCGGTGGCGCGTTTCGATGTGGTGACGGGCGCTCAGGCTAAGACCAAATCCAATGTTCCGACTTACACTCGGGTCTTTGCCGATGCTCTGATTGCCGAAGCCGAGCTGGACCCGAAAGTTGTAGCGATCACAGCGGCCATGCCGTCGGGGACTGGTTTGGATTTGTTTGAAAAACAATTCCCGACTCGCTGTTTTGATGTGGGGATTGCCGAGCAGCATGCCGTGACCTTTGCCGCCGGTTTGGCCTGTGAAGGGTTTCGACCGTTCGTCGCTATCTATTCGACCTTCCTACAGCGCGCTTATGACCAGTTGGTTCATGACGTGGTGCTTCAAAAGTTGCCCGTGCGCTTCGCGATGGACCGCGCGGGCCTAGTGGGGGCCGACGGCGCCACTCATGCGGGAACGTTCGATTTGGCCTTTTTGGGCTGTCTGCCCGGAATTGTGTTGATGGCACCTTCGGACGAGGCCGAATTGATGCATATGGTGGCGACCGCTGCTGCCATCGATGATCGCACGAGCGCGATTCGCTATCCGCGCGGTGAGGGAGTTGGTCTTGAGCGGCCCAAGAAAGGGCAGATTTTAGAGATTGGACGCGGGCGGATTATCCAGGAGGGGAGCAAGGTTGCCCTGCTGAATTTAGGGTGTCGGCTTGGAGAGTGCGTTAAGGCGGCTCAGGACTTGGCGGCTCGAGGATTACCGACCACAGTTGCCGATGCCCGTTTTGCCAAACCCCTCGATACAGCTCTGATTCGTCGCCTCGCGCTAGAACATGAAGTTCTGATTACCATTGAGGAAGGCGCCGTTTGCGGCTTCGGTAGTCTCGTGCTTCATGATCTGGCCCATGCCGGCTTGCTGGACGGCGGTCTTAAGATCCGTCCCATGACCTTGCCGGATCGCTTTATCGAGCAGGACACGCCGGTGCGGCAATATGACGATGCCGCTTTGAATGCTCGCCATATTGTTGCGATGGCTCTTCAGGCCTTAGGTGTTTCCGATGCCAGCGCGGGGATTGCACGGGCTTGAACGGGGACGGGTGTCCGAGGGAAGCCTCTTCGGACACCCCACACGGCCTCTGCGACGTTTTGTCGCGCCCTCAGGAAGAGAGATGCCAGCCAAAGGCCGGTGTCGGTGGGGCCGGGTCTGGAGACATCTTTAGATTTTTCATAAGAAATCTAAAGCCCGCAAAAACAGTTCAATTCCAGGGGCGTCATTTCGAATTTCTGGATTGAATCCGTGACGTTTTTCTATGATTGGCCATTTTTTCTGATGATGGAAATTTACGATTTATAGAATTATAGAACTCTAACTTTTTAGTTTAGTAAAAAATAGATAAAAAGTCTAATAATAGCAATGTGTGGTCCTGTTATGCGCGGGAAGAAATTGAAAATCGGTTAAAAATTCCCTAATGTCATCATACCGAAACGCTGGGAAGCGGACGGATCACTCTTTGCCGGGGCATCGCCGGCGGGACAATGAACAAGATGACAAGAACCGTGACGACTGAGCCAGTCATGGAGTGTTGGTGGCCTCAGTCTGAAGGCGCTGGAAGAGTGTCTGCTGAAAATGACAGTCTCCAGGATAGGGGACGAAGACTGAACGGTCTTTGTACGGGGGTGCCGGCCTCGTCAAAAATCGTAATAAGGGAGACAGCGGGTTTGAGCGACAAGGGGGGCGAGTGCGATCGGCGTGTCGCTGGGGAAGGGGTGTTTCAAGCTGAAACGGTGATGATCAATGCCGAAGAGGTGGCGATCTTTGACTGCACCATCCTTGATGAACTTGCCGACATGCTCGATGATGACCAGGAGCTTGATAGTTACTTGGCGCTGCTGGAACCAACTGTGCGTCCAAGGGTTGCTGCTCTGGTGCGCCAAAGTGCCGCTGGAGAGCTGGCCGGGATGCTGATGACCGCTCATGCCCTAGCCGGAGGGGCCGCGTGTTATGGCCTGTGTGCCCTGAGTGCCGCCGCCCGACAAGCCGAAGAGGGGGCTCGCACCGCACACCCCGAAGAAGCCCACCAAGGCGTGCTCGAAGCCGTTGCGCTGGTTGAAGCCTCTCTGTCTGCGGTGTCCCGCTGGCGGAGTGTCCGAACGATGCTGAGAGAGAGCCTCGCGTCCCTTAGCAGACGTGTTGCAGCGTCTTAACGAACTCCGCAAGTCCTATTTGGCGGCGACGCTTCAGCCGCTCCGCCGCCAGGATTGCCCGAATTCGAGTCACGCTTAGGTCAAGGTCGGCATTGACGATGACGTAGTCGTACTCTGCCCAATGACTGACCTCGTCGTTGGCCTTGGCCATGCGCTGGGCGATAACGGCGGCGGAGTCTTGGGCGCGGGTTCGCAGTCGGCGCTCCAACTCGCCGGCTGAGGGCGGGAGGATGAACACGCTCACCAGATCATCGCAGGCGATCTCGCCGATCTGCTGGGTTCCTTGCCAATCAATATCAAATAACACGTCACGCCCATCGGCCAATTGGGTTGCCACCGCTGCTTTGGGCGTCCCGTATTGGTTGCCGAACACTGTCGCATATTCCATGAACCCATCGGCGGCAATCATCTGGTCAAATTGATCATGATCGACAAAATGATAATGGACGCCGTCGACTTCGCCCGAACGCGGAGGGCGGGTGGTCATGGATACCGACATGGACAGGTTGGGCTCCTCTGCAAGCAGGCGCCGAGAGAGGGTGCTCTTGCCAGCCCCGGATGGCGACGACAGCACTAGGAGCAAACCGCGACGGTGAATGCTGGACTCTGAAGGGAAGGCGGTCATTCGATATTCTGCACTTGTTCGCGGAACTGCTCGATGGTGGCCTTGAGGGCCAGAGCAATGCGGGTCAGTTCGACGTCGGTGGATTTAGAGCATAGGGTGTTGGCTTCCCGATTGAATTCCTGACACAGGAAATCCAATCGGCGGCCAATGGCATCCTGCGCGATCAAAAGCTCCCGTGCTCCTGCAATATGGGCGCGCAGCCGGTCTAGCTCTTCGCGAACATCGCCGCGTGTGATCAGCAGGGCCAGTTCTTGGGCCAGTCGGTCTTCGGGTAAGGCTGGCGCGGCCTCCAGGAGTATCGATAACTGGCTTTTGAGGCGTTCGCGCAGGATGGCCGGTTGGGTTGCGGCGCAATCGGCGGCGCTGGCCACCAGGACAGCGATATCCTCGAGGAGGAGGGTCAAAATCTCCCCTAAGCGGGCGCCTTCCTCTCGTCGGGCTTGGGCGAGGCGATCCAGGGCCTGAGCCAGATCGGTACCCAGTTGCGCCTGAATCTGATCGCGCTTGGCTGCATCCTCACCCTCGTCCACCGTTTCGATCACGCCCCGGATGGCCAGCACGGCATCGAGCCGGGGCGGTGCGGCTCCGGCTCCGGCTAAGTCGCGCGCCAACGCCAAAAGTTGATCCAGCAGGGGGCGATTGATTCGTAATTGAGTGGCGGTCGCAGCAGTGCGGGTCAGGGTTACGGTGATGCTGATGGACCCGCGCTTAAAGCGACGGGCGACTTCGGCCCGAACCATGGCTTCCAGCGACTCGAAGCCAAGGGGCAGGCGACAGCGGATATCCAGGTTGCGACCATTGACGCTTTTGGCTTCGACGGTCCAAGCCACGCCGTCACCCTGGCTCTCGGCTCGAGAAAAGCCGGTCATGCTGACGACGGAGTGGGGGGCGGCAGGGCAAGGAACGATCACGTGGCGGTGATACTTTCTTTGGCCGGCTGGCCGGCGGGTTGGCAGGCGACGGCCTTGCGGTCTTCCCCGAACGAACCGAAACCCCAGACACTGTTTGGCGCCTGGGGTTTCGCGATCATCGTCACTGTGCAATCAAGTCCGATCAATCGGCCTTGGTGTAGCCCCAAACCGAAGCCGGCGGGAAGTTGCGCGGGGTCCAGCCCAGGCGCTTGCCCTTCAAGCCGAGCTTCTTCATGTCCAGCGGCGACGTGGCGCAGTAGGTGTAAAGGAGGAAGCGACGGCCCTTGGGCAGAACCCGGAAGATGGCCGCGACGATTTCCTTCTGCAATTCGATCGGCAGCATCACCATCGGGATCCCGACAACGATGGTTCCGACCTTGCCGACCAGATCTTCGCCGATGAATTTCTCGATTTCGCGGCAATCGCCGTGAACGACATTCACATCGGGATAGGTTTGGTGCAGGAAGGCGGCCAACTCGCCATCAATCTCGATCGACCAGACCCGCTCAGACGGCACGCCCGCTTCGAGCAAAGCGCGCGTGATGGCGCCGGTACCACCGCCAAATTCCACGACGATTTCGTCGGGGCCGCAAATCACGTTATTGGTCACCAGCTTGCGCAAACCGATCGACGACGGGACAATGGAGCCCATCGACAACGGGTTGGCCAGCCAACGCTGGAAGAAAACCCAGGCGGCGGGGGGGGCTTTGCGACCTTTCGCCTTGTCGGCAACGTCGACTTCGGTTTGTGACATGTGCGGCCTTTCGCCGTTGAATGTTTCGGGTGACGGGCCAGGGCAAGAGTCCCGCTCACTGCCCTCGTTCCGTGGATCCCCATGCATAGCCGAAGGGTGTAACAAATCAGAAGCCGACAAGACAACACTGAAAAGACGACTCTGGTCACTTCACTGTGACGTCCGCTTCTTTTTGGTCACAGGGGCGAAGGCGGTAGCATCCGCCATAAGGTTTCAGCGTAGGACAGGCTGATCACAAGACCCGCCGCAAAAATCACGGCGGCGACCGCAAAGCCCAGCCCCACCGCCACCGCAAGACCGTCATGCTCGATGAGGCCAAGGGCGATGATAATCAAGCCAAAACCGGGCAGCCAGCCGATCAGGGGCAGAGGGGTGATGGCGATAGCGGCCATCACAAAGCAGATCAAGCCCAACCACCGCTCGAAGCGCGCGGTGGTGAGCCGGGGCAGGCGCGGACGAAGCATGCCTTCGATGGCCCGAAGTCGGGGCAGAATGCCATCAATCATGCCAATGGTCGCTTCGGACGACAGGGATCGGCTTAAAAGCCAAGCCGGCAGCTCGACGGTGCCACCGCCCCGCACCATTTGAAAGGTGAACAAGAGCACAGGTAGGTTGAACAGCACCGAAACACCCAGCGGCACGGGCATGACCGTCGGGATAGCCAGCACCAGCAGGATGCCGCCGATGGTTCGATCCCCAAGCGCTGCCACAATATCTGCCAACGTCACGCGCCCCGGCGGTAAAGCCGCGCGGAATTCAACGAGCACTTCCGAGATACGGCGGTCGTCGGGCAAACCGCAGTGTGCGCCCACGATTCCTCCTGTTATGTATCGATTTCGTTATCCGTATGTTCGACGGGTTGGCCCAACCCGCCCGGATCCGCCGGGCTTATAACACCACCAATCCTGCGATGCCAGGGGCGAAGGGGAGCGAAGAAGGAAGCGTCCGGCGAGAGTCGGCAGACATTGATATTCGATATCTTTTCTTGATACGGATTATCACAAATGATGAAATACCCTTATTGCAGAATCTGGAGTCTTAATACGTCATGTCCGTTCGCCAAGATATCCAATTAGAGAGATAATGATCATGTTTCGTTATTCTATTCTTATTGTTGGCTTGATAAATCTGACCGTACCGGCGGCAGCGCAAGATATTTTGCAGATTGGAACTTATGGTAACTATCCACCATGGACGATCAGTGACGAAAAAGGAGAAATTACGGGCTTTGAAATTGATATGATTAACGATATGTGTTCGAGGATGCATGCCTCTTGTCTTGTTAAGGCTGTTGATTTTGAAAAAATATTCGATGATCTTAATGCTCATGTTTATGATATCTATATTGGCGGTTTGACGGCAACGGCTGAGAGGGCAGCGCGAGTTCATTTCAGTCAAGCTTATGCGGCGACTTCAAGTGGGTTTATGACGGTCAAAGGTAACTTTTTAGCGTCGGTTTTATCGCCGGACCATTTTATTTTGGATGGAAACGACAGTGATATTCCAGAGCCATTGCATGAATTTTTGCGGGATATGCAGGGAGCGAAGTTGGCCGTCCATGTCAATACAATTCAAGAAAAATTTGCAGAGAGCTATATGAAAGATATTGTCGAAATTCGGCGTTATACCTATGAAGAAGAAATGTATGACGATGTTCTGACAGGAAAAGTCGATGCCGTCATGGCCACCAGTTGGTCGCTCTATAACTTTGTGGCGCGCAACGGCAATCAGCTCAATCCGCCAGTGCTGTTCGGCCCAATTTTATCCGGTGGCGTGTTGGGCAATGGCTTGGCGGCGGCTCTGCCCCAGGGTGATTCTGACCATCTTTTACAGGTGAACAAGGCACTCTCCGCAGCCATTGCTGACGGTACGCTGGCGCGTTTATCGTTGAAATGGTTCGGATATAATATCGCGCCGGATTGAAGGGGCTTGGTCATCCCCCTGCTTGCTCAGTGGCGGTTTCCAGTCTTTCCAAGGCATCCAGCCAAGCATCTTCCGCGATCGCTAGGCGCTTACGAAGCTCCCCTAATTCGATCTGAAGACGAGTGAGTTCGTCACCAGGGCCTGTGTACAATTGGGGATCGGCCAGTCGCTTCTCGAGTCGTTCACAGCTTGCCGTCAGTTTGGTGACGTCGGCTTCGGCCTCGGCGGCTTTGCGGCGCAGCGGAGCCAAGGCAGCGCGTTGGTCCGCTGCCACCCGACGTTGGTCGCGTCGGGTAGCAGCCCCCTCGCCATTGCGACGGCCTCCTCCTGAACGCATCCGGTCTAACAGCAGGGCGCGATAGCTTTCCAGGTCTCCGTCATAGGCGGTGCATGTGCCGTCACTCACCAGCCACAGCCGGTCGGCAGTCAGTTCGATCAGGTGGGGATCGTGACTGATCAGAATCACCGCTCCCTCAAAGCCGTTGATGGCTTGGATGAGGGCGCTGCGACTGTCGATGTCCAGATGGTTGGTGGGCTCGTCAAGCATCAGGATATGGGGGGCTTCGCGAGTCATCAGGGCAAATAGCAATCGCGCCTTCTCGCCACCCGAAAGCTTCGCGACCACGGTTTCCGCTCGGTCCCGGCCAAGGCCGAAACGGGCTAGATGGGAGCGCAATTTCTCTTCGGGAGTGGTCGGTAAAACCCGCTGCAATTCTTGAATCGGAGTTAGGGTTGGCGTCAATTCCTCGGCTTGGTCCTGGGCAAAATAGCCGACTTTCAATTTTCCGGATCGCCGATACTGCCCGGATAAGGGAGAGAGCCGGTTTGCCAGCAGCTTAATGAGGGTCGATTTGCCGTTGCCGTTGGCGCCAAGCAAGGCGATTCGGTCATCCAGGTCAATCCGCAGGTCAAGCCGACTGAGGATGGGCCGTCCCTCGTAGCCCACTGTGACATTTTCCAGGGTGATCAGGGGAGGGGGGAGGGGCTCAGGGCTGGGGAATTCGAACTCGGGCGTGCTTTCCTCGACAATGCCGATGATCGGCTCCATCCGTTCCAGCGCCTTGATCCGGCTTTGGGCTTGGCGGGCTTTGGTGGCTTTGGCTCGAAAACGGTCGATAAAGGATTGCAAATGTTTGCGCTGGGCGATCTGCCGGGATTGAAGCGCCGACAGGCGTTCAAGATTGGCCCGACGGGTCCGTTCGAACTGGTCATAACCGCCAGCGTAGGCAACCAATTTCCGTTGATCGATGTGGATCATCCGGGTTGGGACACTGTTCAGTAATGTCCGGTCGTGGCTGATCAGTAAAACCGTGTGGGGGTAGGTTTTCAGATAGCTTTCCAGCCAGAGTGTTGCTTCGAGGTCCAGATGGTTGGTTGGCTCGTCGAGCAGTAGCAGGTCAGGTGCCGCAAACAGGATGCCGGCCAAGGCGACCCGCATGCGCCATCCGCCGGAGAAGGTTCCGACGGGACGGGCTTGGGCTTCGGCGTCAAAGCCAAGGCCCGAGAGAATTTCGGCGGCTCGAGCCGGGGCTGTGTGGGCGCCGATATCCGCCAGACGGGTATGGATTTCAGCGATTCGGTTCGGGTCTGCCGCAGTTTCCGATTCAGCCAGCAGCCGCGCCCGTTCCTGGTCGTAACTCAGTACGGTTTCCAGCAGGCTTGCCGGCCCGTCGGGGGCGTCTTGGGACAGCCGACCGATCCGGCAGCCGGGGGTGATCGCTACCGAGCCCGCGTCAGGGGCCAACTCGCCACCCAACAAGCGTAAGAGCGTGGTCTTGCCAGTGCCGTTACGCCCAATCAGCGCCACCTTGTGCCCTTTAGGCACCACTGTGGAGGCGTTTTCGAACAAAACCCGGCCACCGAACCGAAAGGTCAATTCGTTAATATGAAGCATGGTCCACGAGTGATAGCACGGGCCGGTCGTCGATTGAACGGTTCGACTCGAAGGGCGGGCGATAGCGGGCGGTTGCCCGCGCGGGTCTCCGGCGATATAACCCCGCGACTTCGCCGATATCAACAGGAGTGCTGACACTATGGCCGTCGAACGGACTTTATCCATTCTGAAACCCGATGCCACCCGCCGCAATCTGACGGGTCAGATCAATGCCCGGCTCGAAGCCGCTGGCCTGCGTATCGTCGCGCAAAAGCGCCTGTGGCTTACTCGGGCCCAGGCCGAAGCGTTCTATGCCGTTCACGCTCAACGGCCTTTCTACAACGACCTCTGCACCTTCATGACCTCGGGTCCGGTTGTGGCTCAGGTTTTGGAAGGCGAAGATGCCGTGACCCGCAACCGTGACGTCATGGGGGCGACCAATCCGGCCAATGCCGCTGCCGGCACCATCCGTAAGGATTTTGCCGAATCCATCGAGGCCAATTCGGCCCATGGTTCGGACAGCGCCGAGAATGCTGCCGTCGAGATCGCGTTCTTCTTCAGCGGGCTCGAAATCGTCGGCTGACGCTTGACGCTTTTGGGGGCAAAAGACCCGGTCCTCGCGGCACAGACATTATATCAAGTGTCATACCAACGGGCCTTGATGGTGACTCATCAAGGCTGCCCTCAGACGCCGGGCGGGCGCATCCGCGCCCTTGGCTTCGCGTCCACGAGGACGCGGGGCCGCCGTCGCGGCCCGAGGACCGGCGATGTGTCAGTGTCAGGGCT
>CAIXKV010000250.1 GCA_903920145.1 uncultured Rhodospirillales bacterium | reverse complement strand
CGCCGGGCGGGCGCATCCGCGCCCTTGGCTTCGCGTCCACGAGGACGCGGGGCCGCCGTCGCGGCCCGATACCGGCGATGTGTCAGTATCAGGGCTCGCCGGTATCATACCTCGAGCCTTGATGGTGACTCATCAAGGCTGCCCTCAGACGCCGGGCGGGCGCCGCCGATACCAACGGCACGGATCATTGTCTAGGGCCGTTGGTATCATCGAGCCGACGTTGATCTGAACGCAGGGCCGCCCGAAAGCGACTCGAGAACGACTCGGAAGCCCTGAACGTTCGGACTCTTGTGACGCAAGGCGCCCGAAAAACCTCCGGGAAGAAGTTATCCACAGGACGCGTTCGGACTCTTGTGACGCTAGATTCGGACTCTTGTGACGCCGACTCGGGCGCGACTCGAGTTATCCCACGGACTCTTGTGACGAATCTAATAGTAAGTACAAATAATCCTACAAATAGCTTGCGTCACAAGAGTCCGAATTGACAGGCGGCGAAAGGCGATCGATGATTGGGGGAAGGTTGGTTGATTGAAGAGGTTGGTTGAGAGGTTGGTTGATTGAAGAGAGGGCCGAAGAGAGGGCCGTTGAGGGAAGGGTGAATCGAAGGGATTGGTTGATCAGAAAAAGTGCCAACTCGCTTCGGTCGGCTTGCCAAAGCCAAAGTGCTCCGTCGTTCATACCGAAACACCGCAATCAGGCCACCATCGGCTCGAAAGGACCGAAAGCGCAAACGCCCAGCCCGTCGAGCCCGCCAACTCTTAAATTGGCCAGACATTAATCGGTTGAGGATCGCAGAAGCGAGCCACAAAGGACCAGGCGGACATGGGAGAAATCCACCAGCTCATCCTCCGGCATGGACGAGATGCCGCTAGGCAACTGGTTTCACCGGAAGAGCGTCGTTTGGTCGATATTGCGGCCCAAGTTTTAGCTTGTGATGACAGTGGCATTGGTGTGACGTATTCAGGCTTCTGCCTTACCGCATTGCCCCATAAGCGTTTAGCAGAAGACGAGATTTGGGAACGCAAGACTCCTCGAATCACCCTGCTGGTGGAACCCGGCCATTTTTACGAGGGAGAAACCCGACGTCTTTTCGGGGTTCCTTATGGCTCTCGAGCCCGGCTCATTTTGCTCTATCTGCAAACCCAAGCCGTGCGAACCAACAGCCCTGAAGTTGAGCTGGGTCCGTCCATGCGAGCCTGGATGGAACGCATGGGAGTTCAGGCAGGCGGAAAAAACTATCGGGAAATTCGCGAACAAAGCGCCCGGTTAAGCGCCTGCCGACTGACTTTTTTTTGGCCAACCTCCGAAGGGCGAGGACGGGGCTTTTCCAAAGAAAGCATCGTTGAAAGCGGTATCCAGCTTTATGATCTGGAAGACGAAGACGGACAAGCCCGCTTATGGGTCGATACCGTTCGACTGAGCAGTTCCTTTTATCGAGCTCTTAAAGAGCATCCGGTGCCAATTTGGGAACCAGCCGTTAAACAAATATCCAACCAAAGCATGGCCATTGATATTTATATCTGGCTATCTTACCGTTTGCATGTTCTTGATCGTCAAACTTCAGTGACCTGGACCGCTTTGCATGGACAGTTCGGAGCTGGATATAAACTGATCCGCCAATTCAAGCCTCGTTTTATTGACTCTCTTCAGATGGCCATGGCTGTTTATCCCGAAGCGCGGATCGCCATCAACGAAACGGGGTTGATTTTACATCCTTCGCCGCCCCCCATTCCAGAACGAGAATTGCGGCGATTGCTGTGATATAGGCGAGCCGGTTGATTGACATATCGCTCCCATCCAGCGTCTAGGCCGCCCTGATGGGTCAGCATCCGGGCTTGATCCTGGCATCAGGAGAAACGTCACAAGAGTCCGTATCCGTTCCGACTCTCCGCCTGCGTCACAAGAGTCCGAATCTCCGAGCTTGGAAAATCGACTTGTTCCCAAGCAAAGGACGGCTTAGCTTAAGCTCCGCGAATCCTGCTTCCCGGCTCTTTTTTCCACACATGGTAGATATGATCGATCCTCGCCAAACCTCATCGGCCCCTCTCGGACAGCAGAAGAACGAGGCCAAACAACCAAAAGCATTGTATTTCTTTAATAGCCTCAATCGCTCTAAAGCGTTATTCGAACCCATCACCCCTGAAACGGTTGGGCTTTATTGTTGTGGCCCTACAGTTTACAATTATGCCCATCTCGGCAATCTGAGAACCTATATCTTCGAAGATATCTTGGTTAGAACTCTACGCGAAGCTGGATATAAAACTAACCATGTTATGAACATTACAGATGTTGGCCATTTACAATCCGACGCTGATGATGGCGAAGATAAAATGGCCTTAGCTGCCGAAAGGGAACAACGATCACCTTGGGAAATTGCTCGATATTATGAAGATATTTTTTTCGAAGACTGTAAATCTCTAAATATTGCCCGCCCAGATGTGGTCTGTCGGGCGACCGAGCATATCAGCCAAATCATCGAGTTTGTTAATCGTTTGGTTCAATGTGGCGTAACTTATGAAAGTGAAGGCAATATTTACTACGATACCACATGTTTTACTCATTATCATGAATTACGGGGTGGTCCAGTCGATCACAGCGCTGCGCTGTCACGAGTCGAAAACGATCAAGGAAAACGCCTAGGGGCCGATTTTGTCCTGTGGTTTTCCAAGTCCAAATTTCCGCGCCAAATCATGAAATGGGAAAGTCCCTGGGGAATCGGCTTTCCGGGTTGGCATATTGAATGTTCAGCAATGGCTTCAACCTATCTGGGATCTCGGATTGATATTCATTGCGGCGGCATTGATCATATTCCGATTCACCACACCAATGAAATCGCTCAATCTGAAGCCTGTTTTGGCCATCGCTGGGTTAATACCTGGATGCATGGCGCTTTTCTAATCCTTGATAAAGGTAAAATGTCTAAATCGAGTGATAATTTTATCACTATACAAACTTTACGCGAGGAAGGATTTAAGCCTCTTCATTACCGTTATTTGTGCCTGGGTGCCCACTATCGTTCTGAACTGCATTTTTCATGGGATGCTTTGGACGGTGCTAAACGAGGACTGGAAAATCTGTATAATCGGGTTCTGGCCTTACGCCATGCCTCGCCAATCAAGAAAACTGTCCGCTCGGTGGTGGAGTTAGCTGACCATTATCGATATGTTTTTTGGACAGCCTTAGCCGATGACTTAAATGCTCCGGTTGCTCTATCAACTCTTTGGGCTGTGATTAAAGATGGCGATCTTGATTCTTCAACCAAACTCTCTTTGGTTGGCGAATTTGATCGTATTCTCGGTTTTGGCTTAATGGAAGCCCAACCACCGATCTTGTCCGAAGACCGGATGGCACTGATCACGGCTCGAAATCAGGCTCGAGCCCAAGGTGATTGGGCGCTCGCCGACGAAATTCGTAAGCAGTTGGCCGATCAAGGAGTCATGGTTAAGGATACCCGAACCGGAACCGAGTGGTATGTAACCGATATTTTATAGCAGAACTGGCCTAAGGCTGCTGGGCAGGTCTGGTCCCGGAATTTGCCTGTAGCCAATGGTCTTGGGAAGCTATGATTTTATGACCGTGCGTCGCCGTTTGCTATTGCTGGTTATCAGTTTAGTCGTGCCGGCAAGCCTTGCTTCGGTTTCGGCGGCTTATGTCGCTTGGTCTGGTGAACGGTTCGAAGCCGAGCGGTCCCTGCAAAGCACCGCTCGGGCCGTGTCATCGGTGGTTGATCATCGGCTTTCGAGCATGGTTACGCTGCTCCAGGCCTTGGCCACCTCGCCGGCTTTGACCACGGGCGACCTGGTCGCTTTTCGGCAACAGGCCATCGATGCCGTTCATGACGATGGGGTGTGGGTGGTGTTGATGGCCCCCTCGGCCCACCAATTGGTCAACACGTTGCGACCATTTGGAACCCCGCTGCCGTCTCACCCGTTTCCAGAGACGGTTCGTACCGTGATCGAGACCCGCCAGCCGGTGATTTCCAATCTGTTCTTGGGGCCGGTCTCTGGCCAATACACCATTGCCGTGGATGTGCCGGTGATTCGCAATGGGGTGGTGATTTATGACCTCGCAGCCGGGGTGTCTCCTGCGATGTTAAACCGGGTTCTCTATGATCAGAAGTTTCCAGAATCGTGGATGGTGGCCATTTTTGACCGTAACGCCGTGATTGCGGCCCGGAATCATGCGCCGGAACGGTTTCTTGGCCAATCCGTAACCCGCGAGCTGAAATTGTATGTCACGGGTCAAGACCACGGGATTGCCGAGCTGGAAACGCTGGAAGGCCTGCCGGTGCTGGCTGCCTACAGCCGTTCGTCGGACTCCGGATGGGGTGTGGTGATTGGGGTGCCCCGTTCCGAGTTGACGGCGTCCTTTCGGGTTTCGGCGATGCTGGTGTTGGGGATCGGGTTGGCCCTGATCTCGGCGGGGGTCTTGTTTGCCGCGATCGCCGCTCGGCGGATTGCTCAACCCATCGCGGCACTGTTGGGGCCAGCGGCAGCCTTGGGGCGGGGCGAGCGGGTTCCGGTGATTCGCTATGGGTTGCGGGAAGTTGATGAAGTGGCTGCCGCTTTGCGAACGGCGGATGCTTTGCTTCAGCAGCGCCTAGAAGAGCGCGATCGAGCGGAAGCCGCCCTTTATCGGGCTAAACAAGAAGCCGAGGACGGAAATCGGGCTAAAAGTCGGTTTTTAGCTGCCGCCAGCCATGATTTACGTCAACCTCTGATGGCCGCCAACCTATTTTTTGAGAGCTTGGTTCGTCGCTTTCCGTCCTCTCGTCATGAGCCGGGTGTTGAGTATTTGCGGCAATCTTTGGCGGCAATGAATGAGCTATTGGACGCCTTGTTGGACTTGTCTCGGGTTGATACCGGCAGCATCCAGATTGATCGTCAGGATTTTGCGCTGGAACCGCTATTGATGGATTTGACCGATGCCTGGAGTGCTATGGCCGGCGCTCGGGGGCTTGATTTCCGAAGTGTTCCCGCTCGAGTCATGGTGCGGAGCGACCCAGCCCTGATTAAGCGTATTTTACGCAATTTGCTGGATAACGCCGTCAAATTTACGAAGGATGGGCGAATTCTGCTGGGCTGCCGGCGGCGGGGCGGTGACATTGTGGTTCAGGTTTGGGATACCGGGGTGGGGATTCCCGCCGATAAGGCGGGACAGATTTTCGAAGAGTTCTATCAGATCGGCAATCCAGGCCGGGATCGCCGTCATGGGCTTGGGCTCGGCCTGTCCATCGTCGATCGGTTGGCCCGTTTGCTGGGGCATGCGGTACATATGCGGTCAGTGGAGGGACGGGGGTCTTTGTTTGAAATCCGGCTACCAATGAGTTCGGAGTCCTCGCAGTCATTCCGACCGACTTCGGCGCGGGCGTCTTTTTGGGGGTCGGGTCCCGTCGTTGCGCCGCGCTGGCAGGGGCGGGTGGTGGTGATCGATGACGATAGCCTGGTGTTGGCGGGCTTGCAGGCGATTTGCGAGGCTTGGGGCTGTCCAATTGTCGCAGCTTCCGGCCTAGACGCGGCCTGGCTGGTGTTGGGCCAAAATTCCGAGCCGCCCCCGTGTTTAATTCTGGCGGACTATCGTTTAAATGAGGGCAGAACCGGCGTTGACGCGATTGTTCAGCTTCGGGAACGACTGGGTTGGCCTGTGCCGGGTTTGGTCATGACCGGAGAAACCATCGATTTTTTGGCCGAAGACTGTCATCGTCTCGGTCTGGCGGTGATTCAAAAGCCGATCACCGCCTCTCGCTTGTATGAGCGGCTTGCGTCATTCTGTGAAACCGGCGAGTCACAATGACACCATCGAGCTTTCATGTTGACATCTTAAAGCTGCCCTCAGACGCCGGGCGGGCGCGTCCGCGCCCTTGGCTTCGCGCCATGGGGCGCGCGGCGGCGGTCGCCGCCGATACCAACGGCACCGATCATTGTCTAGGGCCGTTGGTATTAAAGCTGCCCTCAGACGCCGGGCGGGCGCATCCGCGCCCCCTAGAGTCCACACCGGGGCTTCGCGTCTACGAGGACGTGGGGTTGCCGTCGCGGCCCGAGGACCGGCAGTGTGTCATTGTTATCGCTCGCTAGTATGACACGTCAGGATCGCTCTCAAAGGGTTTGTCTCGCGCCATGCCCACTGTTGCCGAAGCCTACCGCACCGCTATTGCCCATCACGAGGCCGGTCACCTAACCGAAGCCGAGGCGCTGTATCGGCGAATTCTCGAGGTGGCGCCGGCTTATGCCGGCTGTCTGCATCGGCTGGGGGGATTGGTCTTGGCCACCGGGCGTCCCGAAGAAGCCATCGCCTTGGTCGGGCGGGCGGTGTCCATCGACAATCGCGAGCCGGTTTATTTCAACACGTTGGGCAATGCTCATTTCGCATTGGGGCAGCTCGTGCGGGCGGAAGCCCTGTACCGACGGGCGCTTCGGCTTAAGTCCGATTATGTCGGGGCGCGTTACAATCTGGGCAATGTGCTTCAGGCTCGGCATCGGCCAGAAGCGGCACGGGTTGAGTATCAACGGGTTCTATCCATTCTTCCCGAGCATGCCGAGGCTCACAACAATCTTGGAATGGTGCTGTTGGCCCTGGATCGGCCCCAGGAGGCTTTGCCTTGTTTTCAACGGGCGCTGGCGATTCGGCGGGATTATGCCGATGCCCATTTCAATTTGGGGGCGGCGCTGCGGGAGTTGGGGCGCTTGCCTGAGGCGGTGGCACGCTACCGACGGGCGATCCAGCTTCGGCCCGAGTCTGCCGAAGTTCATAACAGTTTGGGCACGGCTTTGTTGGAGCAGGGCAAGCTTGAAGAGGCTCTTGCCCATTTGGAGCAGGCGATTCAGTTCGATCCCGAGTATGCCGAAGCGCACAATAATTTGGGCACTGCGCTTTTGGACCAGGGGCGTTTTGACGAGGCTGCGGTTCGGTTCGAACGGGCAATCCAGCTTCGTCCCGAGTATGCCGAAGCCCATTTCAACCGGGCCGAACTTCCCAATGTTCGGCTCAAGTCCACGGATCTGGTGGCGTTGGAGGCTCTGCTGGTTGATGAGCAGCGGTTGCCTCCGGCTAAGGCGCCGCTGATTCACTTTGCTTTGGCCAAAGCGCTTGAGGAGAGTGGCAATCCGGCTCGGGCGTTTCAACACTGGTTGGCTGGCAACACTCTGAAGCGCTCCCAGATCGCTTACGACGAAGCCGCCACCCATGATTTGTTCCGGCGGATTGTTGCGACCTTTGACCAGGCGCTGTGCGAGCGCGCGGTGGTTTCGGTTCCGGTTCCGGTGGCTCCGGTTCCGATTTTTATCCTGGGAATGCCCCGCTCGGGGAGTTCGCTGGTGGAGCAGATTTTGGCCAGTCATCCCCAGGTTCAGGGCGGCGGCGAATTGACAACCCTGGTGGCCGTCGCTACCGGGCTCACCGGCGGGCGTGATCGACCGTTGGCCTATCCTGAAGACATTCCGACTTTGGAAGAGGGCGAGTGGCGGCGCTTGGGAGAGCGCTATCGGGCCGGTTTGCCGCCACTGGCCGCCGGAAAAACCCATTTGACCGACAAGATGCCCTATAACTTCCTCAATATCGGCTTGATTCGCCTGATTTTGCCAGAAGCACGGATTTTGCACACCGTGCGCGATCCCATCGATACCTGCCTATCCTGTTTTTCCAAGCTGTTTCCGTTCAGCCAGGCCTTTAGCTATGATCTTGGCGAATTAGGCCGCTATTATCGCGGGTATCAGGCCGTGATGGACCATTGGCGCTCGGTGTTGCCCGTTGATGCCGTCTTGGATGTCTCTTACGAGGCGGTGGTGGCGGATCTGGAAGGGCAGGCTCGGCGGCTGGTGGCCTATTGCGGTTTGCCTTGGGATGATCGATGCTTGGAGTTTCACCGGACCCAGCGGCCCGTCAGAACGGCCAGTGCCGCCCAGGTTCGCCAACCCTTGTTCCGCAGCTCCCTAGAACGCTGG
This sequence comes from uncultured Rhodospirillales bacterium, assembly GCA_903920145.1. Lineage (GTDB taxonomy): Bacteria > Pseudomonadota > Alphaproteobacteria > Azospirillales > Azospirillaceae > BOG-933. The sequence goes on along the minus strand of CAIXKV010000250.1, from coordinate 362 downwards.
CGCCGCTTTGAGCCGTGGTTGGGGCCCTTGCTTCAGGCCTTGAACGGTCCCGCCGCTATGCCGCAGGAACCGAGGCCAGGGCTGCGGCCTCCGGTGTGGGAAACCATGGTGGCGCGGGCATAGGGAGTTCCCTTATAGGCGCTAGGATCAGGCCTTCGTTGGGCTCCGTCCTGCGAGAGCCAAGGGAACGGCGCACTCGCGGCCCGATACCGGCAGTGTGTCATACCCTCGAGCCTTGATGTTGACTCATCAAGGCTGCCCTCAGACGCCGGGCGGGCGCATCCGCGCCCTTGGCTTCGCGCGCATGGGCGCGCGGGGCCGTCGTCGCGGCCCGATACCGGCAGTGTGTCATCGTTATAGCT